>JAAYIR010000039.1 GCA_012523355.1 candidate division WS1 bacterium | reverse complement strand
TGGAGGAAGTGGAGCGGCGTGCCGGCAGCGCTTGGCGGGAGTTGCAGGAAGCTCCCCGTTTCCAGTATATTCTGCCCAACCACGACGGTGAGGACAGCGACAACTGGGAGGCCTTCTACTACCCTCTCGGTGACGCCCGCCGCGCGCTCTTGGCCTTCGTGGCCTTGCTCCAGGGCCAGGTGTCGTCAGAGGCCGAGACCTGGGAGGAGAGCACTGTAAGTTGACTTCACCGGGTGTCTACACTCCATCCACACAAGGAGGAACCCCTGATGTCTCGCATGCCCCTTGTCCTGACTTCTGCCCTTCTTGCCTTGTGCCTGGCTGCAATTCCTGTCGCTGCTCAAGGCGACGTGAACCTCGAGCAGATCGCCCGGGAGATCACTGCCGAGGCTACCCGCACCAATGACGATCCGCTTGGCCGTCCTCTGCCCTTGGCCGCCCATTGGAACCGGGGCAACTTCCGGGGCGGGCTGGGATTCAGCCCCGACTGGCAGATGGCGCGGATCGTGGAGGGCCACCACCTCCTGCCCTGGTTCGCCTTTCCCACCGGAGAAGTGACCGAGCAGTCTCTGGCCCACTATGAGGCGGCACTGCGGCGTTGTGCGGAGCTGGGTTTACCCATCTCCTTCGTAGGCACTCAGTATGAGTCAACTATGGGGAACGAGCCGTACTTCTCTCTTCCTGTAGACCAGAACCCCAATCTTCTCAAGACCGATGGCACCTTCGCCAAGGCTGCAGATCCCTTCGGCCCGGTCGAGCCCTGGAGAGCCATCGGCAGGTCCTGGACTGACAACCCACTGATGCGCAAGCTGCAAGAGCTTTACCCGGACCCTCCGCTGGTGATGATCGTCTCCAACAACGAATTCCCCAAGCTCAAATGGCCCCAGGTGGAGACCTCACAGCGGTATCTTGACCTCTACGGCGCGGGCCGGCCCAATGACTTCAAACGCGAGGTCATTGGCGAAGGTTACATTGAGCGCTACCGTGCGCTGCAGGAGGGCATGCGTGAGGGATTCATCAGCCCGGCGTGGGCAGAGAGCGTTATCTTCGTGGGCTATGGTGCTGCGGGGCCGCCCCATTTTGGTCGCTGGTATGGCTGGGCCACGTACTCGCTCCACACGCCAGGCTGTATCAGCCCTTGGCCCCTGGCCTGGGATGGCGGCTCCCCGTCTTACTACACCCATAACTGGGATGGCAGCACTGACTTCACGGTCTGGAGCCCCCAGGTCGAGTTCATGAATCTCATTTTCATGAATGAGCAGGCGCTCCGGCTCAACCCCCGGTACTGGTTTGAGATCTCCACCTGGGACGGGCATCAGCCCACGCTAGAGAATGACAAGCGTAAGACCTACGCCAAGCTGGGGCAGACCGCCACCCCCGAACGCTATGGGAGCTTTGTGGAGTTTGGCCTGTGGCTGACTCGTCCGCGGACAGTACGCGAATTCCGCGGCTGGACCGACACGGTGGACTACTCCGGTCCCTATTTTGAGCCCGTCATGGCTGCGGTAGATCGTGTGTACACCAACCCCACGCTACAGGCCTTCTGGCGCCAGGGGACGCTGGTGCCCAACCTGGCCCATCCCCACCCTTATCAGGAGGCCCTCCCCGAGGAGTACAAGGACGTCCCTCGGTGGTATCTGCTGGATACCAACCTGGACCCGCCGCGTCCTTGGAAGCTAGGCACCAGCCTTCCGGTGTTCTCCCTGGCCTTCGTGCAGGGCGACCCCGGCGCGCGCCAGTGGCTGGTATACGCCCGTGCGCCGCTGGGGAATCAGCAGGCTGTCGAGATCACAATCCCCGACTATGGTTTCATCACCGTGGAGGTCACTGTGGTCGGGTCGTTCTATATAGTGGATGAGAAGACGCACAGTACCCAGTTCATAGAGTAGGAGGCCCTATCACTCTCATGTCAGACTCAGAATTTACCTGGTATGCCCCGACCGACTCGCCCTTTGATCTCCAGGGCTTTGCCTGGTTCGAGCGGGATCGTGTGTACAACCGCCTTCCACGCAACTTCCCGAAGCCCTTCCGCCCGGAACTGGAAAACCTGGCCCTCAATACCGCCGGAGGCCAGATCCGCTTCCGCACCGATTCTGCCCAGGTGGCAGTGCGTGTTACCCTCATCGCTCCTCCGGCCATGGGGCACATGCCTGCTACCGGCCAGGCTGGTTTTGACTGCTACGTGGGAGAACTGGGCCGGCAGCGCTATGCCGGTGTCACCCGTTTTGATGTTCAACTGTCGTCTTACGAGTCTGTGCTCATGCAGGCCCCGGATCGCGACATGCGCAGTCTCACCCTCAACTTCCCCCTCTATCAGGGCGTCCAGGAGGTCCTGGTCGGTCTGGAGCCGGACGCGCAGCTACTCCCGCCCTTGCCTTACCCCGACCCGCGCCCGGTCATCGTCTACGGCACCTCCATCACCCAGGGCGGCTGCGCGAGCCGTCCCGGTATGGCTTACACCAACCTCCTCAGCCGCTGGCTGCAGCGCCCCTTCATCAACCTGGGCTTTTCGGGCAACGGTCGCGGTGACGCGGAGATCGCCGAAGCGCTGGCCGAGATTCCGAACCCCGCAGCTTATGTTCTGGATTACCAGGCTAACGCGGGCCTGGAGGGCTTGCAGGCCACCCTCGACCCCTTCCTCGACATTCTGCGCTCTGCACATGCTTCCGTGCCCGTTCTCGTGGTCTCGCGTATTCGCTACGCCGCGGAAATGCTGGATCCCGCCGTAGAGCAGGCCCGCCAGCAAGCTAGTGATTTCCAGGCGGAAGTGGTGGCTCGTCGGGTCCAGGCCGGGGACTCCGCGCTCCACTTCCTCGACGGCACGGAGCTGCTGGGGCCTGACTTCGATGAGTGTACTGTGGACGGCGTGCACCCCACCGACCTCGGGTTTATGCGTATGGCGACCGGCCTGCGCCCAGCGCTGGAGACTGTTTTATCACCGCACTGAGGAGGGGTTCTTCGCATGCGCTATCACGATTACCCCAAACAGCTGGAGGAGCACTATATTGCTCGCCTGCGGGAGACGTATCGTTTCCGTGCGGAGCGTCTACAGGCTATCCAAACGGCCGAGCAAGCCCGCGCCTACCTCGCCGGTGTGCGGCAGGTTCTGGCCCAGGTCTTCGGCCCGCTACCCGAAAGAACTCCGCTCAACACCCGTATCTGGAGGGTGTCGGAGTATGAGGACTATCGCATCGAGCACCTGACCTTCGAAAGTCGCCCCGATTTCTTGATAACGGCGAACCTGTATGTGCCTTCTGGTGTAAGTATACCCGCTCCAGCGGTGCTCTTTACGTGCGGCCACTATGCCGAGGCCAAGGCCGGTCCCACGTACGTCGCTGCCTGCATGCGCCTGGCTCAGGCGGGGTTCATCGTGCTCAGCTACGATCCCATCAATCAGGGAGAGCGGCCCCTCTACAGCCTGACTGATCAAGCAGCACGCTTCAAGGGCGATTGTTGTGGTGGTCACCAGGTCGTAGGACGCCAGCTCCACGCCTGCGGAGACTGGTTTGGCGCCTGGCGCTTGTGGGACGGTCTTCGCGCTCTGGACTGCCTCCTGGAGCGTCCCGAGGTTGACCCCCAGCGCGTGGGGGTCACGGGCAACTCCGGAGGGGGTACCATGAGCTCCTATCTCTGGGCTATGGAGCCGCGGTTCCGCGCCGTCGCCTCCTCTTGCTGGGTAACCAGCTATCTCCTGGACCTTGAGAACTCCATGCCCGCCGACGAGGAGCAGTACCCGCCCGGCTTCCTCGCCGCGGGGCTGGACAAGGTTGATTTCTTCCTGGCCCGGGCGGGCGAACCGGCGCTCTTCCTCGGTCAGGAGTTTGACTTCTTCGACAACCGCGGTCTCCGCCAGGCCTACGACGAACTCCGGCGCTTCCACGAGTTGTTAGGCGGAGACCCCGCACACTGCCGGCTCGCGATGGACACGCGCGCCCACGAACTCAGTGAGACCAGTGTGACCTCGATGCTGAGCTTCTTCGGCGAGGTCCTGGGGAATCCTGGAGCCTCGGCCCCTCAGCCCGCGACCCTGCATACGGTCGAGGAGCTCCAGGTGACTCCTGAGGGTGACGTTTGTCGAGTGGGCAGCCGCCCCATGTACGAACTCCTCGCTGACCAGGCACGTGCCGTGGCTGCAGCCCGCCCACCCGTGACCACCGAGTCACTGCCGCAGGTCCTTCGCCGGACCTTGGGCGTCCCCGACTCGATAGAGGTGCCCCACCACCGGCGTCTGTTCCAGACCCCGACCGTCCGCGAGGCCACGGGCCAGCAGGTGTTGCGCTTCCTGGTGGAAACTGAGCCCGGCTTGCTCTGCCCCCTTCGCCGCGTCTGCCGTGACCAGTCCCCCTATCGCCTGCATCCGGCGCCGCGCGTGCTCTTGTATCTGCCCAATGTGGACAGCCAGCAGGAGCTGGAGGACGCCGCCACCATGTCCGGGGAGGAAGACTTCTGGATGCTGGACGTGCGAGGGCTGGGTGAGGGTCTGTACAACATGGAGGACCCGTATCTTCTCTACGGTCACGATTACATGCTCACCGGCTACGCGGTGCTGTACGGCGAGACTCTGCTTGGGGACCGCTTGCGTGATGTGCTCGGCACCGTTCGTCTCCTGCGTGCAGAAGGCGGGGAAGAGGTGCACCTGGTCGGGCGCAGGCAAGGCGCCATTCTGGCGCTGCTCGCCGGGGTCTTGGACCCGGAGATCGCCAGCGTAAGCAGCCTCGAGGCCCCGGAAAGCTTCCTGGCCTTGGCCACCACGCCCTTCACCTTTTGGCCGGCAGTGAACTTCCCCCGCGGCGTCCTGGGGGCCTTCGACCTCCCCCAGGTGCGCGAGGCGCTCGGCCCACGGCTGGTGCAGGACACCCTCGCCTCACCTGTGGAGTTCGCTCGGCCGGAGGAGTAGATACGGGAGGTCCCGCCCAACAGTCTCGCCCTGCAGCCGAGTTTTCCCCGCACCGCTCTGGTGTTCACCTGCGCGCCTTGTGGACTCCACCGAGCTTGGCTGCTCTGGCGTTCCGCCCTCGCGCAGGGCTCTGTAGCTGGCTTGAGCGTGAGGAAGTGTAGTCGGCAGCTAGGGCGGCATCTGCGCTTAGGGTTTGCTGCGCGCTCCGGCTGCCCCTCCCCATACCAGGTCACCAAACGGCGCCACCAGGTCGAATTTCTGCTGCCAGGTGGTGTACATTATCCCGCGTAGCCCTCGGACACCCCTGGCCACTCGCACCCAGTCCTCCACCGCGCTGAGGTTGTCCTTATCGTAGTAGGCGCCGATTAGCGTCGAGAAGCCGCGCTGGCTGAAAAACCGCACGCCTGTAATGCGCTTGGGCATGGCCCACACGACCATGATGAGGTCCTTCGGCGCATACTCCCAGGCCCGACTGAAGTCGCCGTTCACCAGGTAATAGTTCGCCCGCGCATTGTGCTCCGGGCTCAGCATATCTGCCCAGGTGTAGATCTGCGCGCCCGGGCTGACCTCGTGCAGAATCTCCTTCTGCTTGGTCAGACACTCACCCAGGAGTTGGCTCATATCCCGCCCGCCGCACGCCGCGCAATGGCCGCCCTCCCGGATTTCGTCCATGGAGAGCAGGTAAGCGGCAGGGTGGAGGAGGTCTGCCAGCAGTTTGGCCTCGCGCTTCCAGATCTCATAGAGCTCCGGCTCGGCCATGCACACGCTGCGTTGTCCCTCCGCCACCGCTACCGAATGGTACCAGCTCACCTTCAACCTCTGTCCCTCCCGGATGCGTCCGCCGGGCAGCAGGGTAAGCGGGGGTGCTGGGTGGTCCGGATCCCGATGGCTGAACTGCGGGTCCACCAGCGGCGCGTAATCCGCGCCTTCTTCATAGGTCGTGCTGCCATCTGCACTGCGCACCGTGACCGGCGTCCCCGGGCGGCGTAGCACATTCACCGGCCCGACCTCCCGCAGATTCCACTCGCTGAACCAGGCCGTTCCCCGTCGTCCCGCCCACACTCCGGCCGTCAACCTGATCCGTGAGTACTTGAGACTGTTGAATCGTAGTGCCATGCGCGTCCATTCGCCCGGTGGTGGCGCCTTGAGCGTCGTTGGGGCGATGTCCCGACCGTCCGGCAAGCCCAGGACCTCGAAACGGAATCTACCCGGCGGCTCCAGGTCTGCGGTGCGGACCCAGGCCTCGACCTCATAGCACCGGTGCGGAACCACCGCTATTTCCTGAGCCAGGCGGGCATGCCCGCCATTGGCCTGGAAGTTATCCAGACGTACTGACGTGGCGCCGTCATGCGTTACTCTCCGGTCCACATGGGTGACGACTCCCGGCTTATGCTGGAGTGACATACCTGCCAGCCGGTCTCCTTCGGCCCGGGTGAAGTCTCCGTTGACCACGCGTATCGAAGGATCGGGTCGGAACCAGGCCTGCTCCTCACCGACGCGAAACTCCGCGTCCTTGACCGGGAAGCCTTCGGCCAAGTGGGGGTTCTGATCCAGCACACTGCCACCGTAGCCCGCCGAGAAGACCATGGGAATCAGCTTCATGTCCAGGTCCTCGCAGGTCTGAGCCAGGCGTGAGAGACGGGTAAAGAAGACTGGGGGTTGCATGGAGAGTCGGTCCAGCGCACCGCCCAACACCAGCCCGTTGTATCCATGAGCCGCTGCCGTGATCAGGGTCTGCTGAATCAACTCCAATTCGCCGTCTTGTCGCAGACCCCAGTGGGGGCTGTATATGAAGATGAAACGGTCCGGATAGGTCTGGGCACAACCGGTCGTGGCCCCCACGATCAGCAGTGTCAGAGCCAGAGTCACCGTGAAAATTCTCCTCCGCATAAAAACTCCTCCAGTCCTGCCCCCCGTTCGACGCTCGGCGACATTGGGTCTTTCGCTAGCCTCTTGTGTAACGCTCTGCTGCCAAGTATGGTTCGAGCCCACCCGCAAAGCCTGCGGGGGATATCACATTTCTTCCTCCGACTTCTCTCCCCCTGATGGCGTCTTGCCTTCCTTCGCCACCTGTGAGGGGGTGGCCCCAGTCGTCCTTCTGCGGCGCCACCAGCGATCCAGCAATCCGCCGGCCACCGAGTAGCCGGCTCGCCGGAACAACCAGCAGCAGAGCGGCAGGTACAGGAGCAGGGACACCCCCAGGCGCAGTACCGACAGCTGCAGGCTGTGCTCTCCCCAGCGGTAAGCCATCACCGGCAGGCATACTACGGCGGCCAGTGCGGACAGCCCCAACTGCCGATTCAGATCCCGCCAGGGCATCAGACGCCGCCACGGCACATGCGCGGCCCGGCTGATGTGCGCAAGGAACACTACCCCAATGACATAGTATCCCAGCACATAGCTTACCGCCGGGCCCTGGAGTCCCAACCACATCACCAGGGGTGGGGTAGAGGCCACAGCCAGGGCGCAGCCCACGGTCGTGGACTTCATCATGTCCTGGGACCGGCCCATCGCCTGCAGCACCCCGCCGTAGAAACCGGTCCGGAGTGGCAGAGCGCAGAGGTAGATTCTGAAGATGGTCGCGCTCTCCAGATACTTGCTGGAGAAGAGCAGCACAATGACATCCGGCGCCATCAGGAAGGCATACACGAAGGCCGGCAACATGATCCCGGACAGGCGCTCAATTGCACGGTGCCAGAGCGACACCATGGCGTCTATGCGCTGAGCCGCGTAGTGTTCAGCCAGAGTCGGGGTGAGCCCCAGCATCACCGAGGCGGTAACAGTCGTAAGCAGGGGGATCTCTGTGGCCCCCATGCGGAAGACTGCCACCTCCGCCGGGCGAGCCAGCAGGCTGATCGCCTGGGGTCCCCAGAACTGCATGAAAATGCTCCCCGCCCCGGCCAGGGTAGTCTGAGCCGCATAGCGCAGGACCCGACGGGACGGCGCCGATTTGCCCCCGGGTGTCTGCAACCAGGAGCGAATTAGCCCCATGACACCCCAGAGCCACACCGGCAGGCCCGTGTAGAGCAACGCGATTGTGATCTCCCGGGGCCCTCCGCCTATGGCCATACCCCACAGCCCCGCGATGAGTACCCCCACCGCCACCAGCAGTTGGTAGACGGCTGCCCACTCGTGCTTTCCACGCGTCACCATGTAGCGAGGAAAATGCAGCACCGAGGTGATCAGGAAGGTATAGAGGGCGAAGAGCCGCAGCAGCTCCCCCAGCTCAGGGTTGTGAAAGCGTGTGGCGACCGCCCCGGCTGCCGCAGCCATCCCCACAGATACGATGATCGCTAGCCCCAGGCTGACCGTGGTAGCTAATGCCAGGAGCGAGCGCTGTTGACTTTGCGGCAAGGAGGGCACGAAGAACAACATCGAATTGGGCAGGCCGGCCAGCAGTAGAGCCATCAGCAGCCCGTGGACCAGCCACAACTGCTGGTACGTCCCCATGCTCTCCTTGGACAGGTACCGCGCCAGCAGGATGGTTATCAGTGCCGTGCTGGCCGTGGAGAGCACGTTCCCGGCGGTGAACAGGAATACACGTGCGGAGAGCGACCGGGCCATCAGCCTTCCCCGCCGCCTCCCGCCCCAGCCAGCGCCTGGCTAATGCTGCGGCGGCAGGCGCGGACTCCGCGGAGATGCCCGCGCAGCCGCGCCAACATGGTTCGCGCCCGATGAGGCTGGAGGGCCAGTCCCGCCGCATCACCCAGTACCGTCGCGACTATCATCCAGGCAAAGGCGGCACGGTTGCCAAGGCGATGAGGCATATTCCGCTCGAAATGGTACCAGAAGTTTAGAATTTGCTTGTAGGCCAAGCCCTCCGGGTCGAGGTTGCCCTTGGACCGCTCATAGTGCGCCAGCCGCGCGCGCGGCGTGATCAGCAACTGGTACTTGCGGCTGGCCCGGTAGGACTGTTCCACGTCCTCCGCCAGGCTGTACCCCCCGAAGGCCTCGGTAAAGGGGAACTCCTCTAGCACTCTCCGCCGGAAGCTGCACACTCCACCCCCCAGCCATTCCACCGCCTGCACCTTCCGCACTGCCTCGTAGTTGCACTGATTCAGTCCGCTCGGAAAGACTCGGCCATGTCCCCACCACCATCTGCCGCGTATCAGATCGTAAAGCCGTTCAGACCACCCCAGGTGGAAGTTCGTAATCACTCCCCCGACGCCGCCGATCTGCTCTCCGCCCTCCCCCTCGTACAGGGCCATGGTCTCGGCCACATACTCCGGCTCGAGCACCACGTCATCATCCAGGAAGAAGACGACGTCCGCCGCGGTCAAGGCGACGCCCAGGTTCCGCGAGCGCGCTGCACCAGGTTCTCCGGTTTTCCGGTGATACAGGAACGGCCCCGGGTATCCTGTCATGTGAGCTCGCAGATCGGCCTCGTCCTCCTGACCATCATCCACCACAATGATCTGTTCCGCAAACCGCGTCTGGCCCAGCAGAGAGGTCAGGCAGTTGCGTAACTCCTGTGGCCGGTCCTTGGTGGGTATGACCACTGCGCTGGTCAGCGGCATGGCTCGGTCTCCTCCGGTGCTATCCGGGGGGCGGCCTCCGGTCTGTCCTCATTCCCGGACGTTTCTCCCAGGAGTCCACGGTACGCTGCCAGGTATGATTCGGTCATCGCCTGTGCCGTGAGATGGGTGAGGGCATAGCTTTGCGCCGCTGCTCCCAGCTTGCGCCTGTACTCCTCGTGCACCAGCGCCCGCCGCAGGTTCTGTACCAGGGGGCCCAGTTGCCCCGGCGGCGAGAGCAAACCCGTCTGTCCATCCTCGATGATCTCAGGGATACCTCCGGCGGCGCTGGCGACGATCGCGCGCCCCATGAGCATGGCTTCAACTACCGCCAGAGGACAGCCCTCAGACAGCGAAGGATGAATGTAGATGTCCAATCCGGCCAGGATGGCGGGCACATTGCGCTGATATCCGAGGAAATGGACCTGAGCCTGCAGCCCCAGATCATCGGTCATTCTCTTCAAGCGCCTCTCTTCAGGTCCGCTGCCCACAATCACCAGGTCGCAGAACAGGCCCTCTTGTGCCAGTTGGCCCACCGCTTGGATGACTGCGGCCACGTTCTTCCGTCTGATCAGATTGCCTACGCAACCCAGCAGGGGCCTCCCTGAGTCCAGAATCCTCTGAATCTCCGGAGGCGGTCCCAGCCGCAGAGCCTCCGCAAAGAGTTCGGGTTCCAGGCCATTATGGATCACGGTCGTGTGGGGATGGCACAGCGGGGCCAGGGTGTGCTTCTGCACCTGCTGCCGGGCGTAGTCCGAGACGAAGACCAGGGCATCGTGTTGCCTGCGTAGAGAGCGCCGGTGCCACAAATACGCTCCCCACCCTCCTGGCTGACCATACGTATATCCGTAATCATCCAGCAGGGCGGCGTGGATAGTGCTTACTATGGCTGGAATTCCTACCCGCCGAGCTGCGGCGGCCGCGTACACATCGGCACGCACCTGGTGACAATGCACAATCTGCGGCTGGCTCCGGCGCAAGTGGCCCTCGAGTGCCCGGGCGACGCCCCGGTCCATCGGTCCCCGCATGTCCAGGTGGTGTACCTCTACCCCCAGCGCCTCTGCTACCCCAGGATCAGGCTCGCGCAGACTAAGGATCTCCACCGCGCAGCCGCGACGTACCAGTCCTCGGACCAGTTGGGAGCACACGTTGGCTGGCCCCGCTCTGTCCAGGGCAAACAACACATGCAGAATCCTCATCCCGCCCTCCTCTTCCTGGTTGGTCATCTGGTTCCCCGCGCCTTCTGGTGATCGGGCCTGCTTGCGGCTCATCTCCAGTGCTGCTTCCCTTCCCGCCCGGCCCCGGAAGCGCGCTGCTGGTGAGGCATATAAGTGCATTCTACCCGCGTGCTACCCTGGCGTCAATTTCTGGCTTCTTCATCTGGGGGGGAGAGCATAACGACTCGCCCACCATCATCAGTCCCCACAACAGGTACGGCATCTCCTGGTACACGTTGCTCAGGAACATCCCTGACAGGTGAAAAGCCGCGACTCCCAGCGCTAACCCGGTCATCCACCGGCCGTACCGCGGATCGCCACGGGTCCGTAGCCACACCTGTATGGTCGTCACCAGCACCCATATGTATGCCAGCAGACCCAGCGGCCCCAACTCTCCCAGGATTTGCAGAAACACATTATGTGCTACCCGCTGCAGAGTGAACACCTGGCTGACTTGGCGGTTCCCCATGCCCACGCCCATCGGGTGTCCCGGCAAGGCTTCCAGCGTGTCCTTCCAGATCGCCAACCGGCCGACTTCCAGCTCGCTTTCGTCGAACGTCCGCGCGACTCGCAGCACTGCCAGCGGCACGAAGGCCACGACCACTAGGGCCGCAACCAGCGCCCAGAGCGCGGTTACGACGCTGAGCCGTCTCCAGGTCGCCGCAAAAGCGTGATCCCGCACATAGGGGTGTCGGCCCATCGAGAGCACGGCGCCCAGGAGCAGCACCGCAGCCAGCGCCACCATGCCCCCTCGTGAGCCCGATACTATCAGGAGTACCAGGTAGAAGGGCACCGCCAGCATCCAGAGCCGCCACCGTTGCCGAGACATGCTCGCTACCCACACGACCGCCATTGGCAGCATCGCGGTCATCCACGCCATGAAATCGTTCGGATCACTCATGCTTCCCCGGGCCCGAGGGGGATCTATCACACCGCCTATCCGCGCCCCCATGGTGTTGCTCGGAAGTCCCAGCCAGAACAGACCATAGTCCACCAACCCCCACAGCGCGTAGAAGACCAGCAGCTTTGCCACCAGCTTACACGTTGCCAGGAAGCGGTCCGGCGTCTGTGCCAGCAGCCGCGTGACCGCATACACCCCCACCGACACGCATAGAGCCAGCGCGTCATGGAGCCACGCCCGCCGGTCCTCCGCATAAATCCCGGAGAGCAAGGCTAGGCCCACGAAGATGAGCAGAGGTTGAGTGAGGGAACTGGTGCGAAGTAGACGCAGCCAGGAGGCCGGTGCACGGATCAGCATGGCCGCGAACACCAACACGGTCACGACCTGATACGGCATGAGGTTGAACTCGATGCCCGGCACTGGCACCCACAACGCCGGCAGCTTGAGCGGCAGCAGGGCCAGTAGTACACAGTAGGCCAGCCAGGGACGGTATAGCGCCGCAGTCGCTGCCACCAGCAGGACCGCCGCCGCCAGAGCCCCTCCCGGATACGGAAGCAGTCCCACTACTACGGCGATCCCCACTACCACCGCGACTACGCCCACCGTCTGACGACGCCCGCCTCGCCAGGCGTTATGGTCTGAAGCTGGCGGCTCGGTCAGACCGGTCGCCATCATCCCTCGCCTTCTGCAACCTCATTCACCAGTGGTTCGGGCGAGAAGAGCCGTCGGCGCCGGGCCAGTCCCAGCCCCAGTACGCCGGCTATCAGCAGGAAGGCCACTCCGGAGGTGAGTGTGGTGGAGGGGCCGGATTTCCGCTCCGGGACGCGCGCCGCATCCAGGGGCTGAAGCTTGCCGCTGCTTTCCCGCTGCTCTTCGATGCTTGCCAGCTCCAGGCGTTGCGTCAGGGTGGTAAGCAACCCGGTCTGCAGCTCCCGCTCCCACGACAGTCGTGCGTACTCCCGCACGACTGGAGGCAGGCTCGCCAGTTGGGCACTAGCCCTTCTCGTCTCGGTCTCATATCTCGCCTTTTGGGCCTGCGCCCCCGCCAGCGAGATCTCCAACTGGATCACGTTGGTCATGACCGAGTCCCGTATGGGGTTGGGCTGCTCCGAGACGCTTGCCTGAATATGCTGCTCATAGCCCTGCAACTGCTGCTGCAGGCTGCGGATCTGCGCCTGCTTATCCACCACGTCCGGGTGCCCCGCCGCCTTACCACTCTCCAGATCGGTCGCCAGATCCACCTGCAATTGCGCCAGTTTTTCCTGCAGTGGAGAGAGAATCGGATTGATCGCCTTGACCTCTTGCGCGATGCGCCGCACCTGCTCCTTCGACAACTGCTTCCGTGCGATACTCAGTGAGTGTGCGGCCGCTTCTGCTTCTGCCTGGGCGGCCACGAGGTGCTGCATCCCCGTCTTGCTCAGTTCAGCCAGGGCCGCGGCCTTGGTCTGTGGGTCCAGCAACTCGTAACGCGTCTGCAGCTTCTCGAGCGCGTCCTCGATCCGCTCCAGTTTGGCTGTCACCTCGCCCTGGCGCTCCAGGATGAATTCCTTCGTAGCCTTGGCTTCCTTCACCGCCGTTTGGGTGTTGTGTTTGTCCAACGCGGCTATGTAGTCATTGGCGATCTGTGCGCACAACTGCTGGGCCTCGGAACTGGTGAAGTCGCCTGGCAGTCCCAGCCACGATTGCACCCGCCCGGTCCCGCCAAGTGTCACTGAGATGGTAAGCCCCACCCCTTGTAGCGGGCGGACCCGGGTGCACCGGGATAGCTTCTCCACTGCCCCGTTCTCAGTCTCGCCCAGATGCCCCACCAGCTTGTACTTGCGCACCAGTTCGCGCGTGACTGTATCGCTATCCACTACCGCTCGCAGCCGGGCGAGCGCTGCGTCTGTCCCCAACAAGCCACTCAGCGCCCCCGCGGTCCCCGCCTGCGCCATCGTGGTGCTGCTGCCTGCGATCACCGCCATCACATCCGGGCGGTCGCTGACCAGCAGCGAAGCCTTGGCCTGAAACTGCGGCTCCCCAAAGAAGTACACCAGCGCCCCAGCCAGCACCGCTCCCAGAAGGCTTATGGTGAGCAGCTTAGCCCAGGTCAGTCGGTCCCAAAAGTCTTTTCCTGGAGGTGGTGCCTTGTGCGCTTCAGCCATCTATCCTCTCCTGCGTGGCGTCATGAACAGCCTCAAGGGAACCTGTCGCCAGCCTCCCTTGCGGCGCAGGCAGGTTTCTTCCCGCGGTCATTTCTCCAGAGGCCGCCCTGAATCCTTTATGCCGGGATACCGCCCATGGAGAGGAGAGCTGCGGACCTTGGCTGTGTCCCGTGTTGAGTTCCTCCCCGGGCGTGGCTTGCCTACTCCGCCAGGGCAATCTCTCCCAGTTGCTCCGGCGCATGGAAGCCTCCAAAGGTTGGAATCCAGGCCAGAGTGTTCGTCATCTTCGTGGAGCGGATGATATTCAGGTATATCTTCTCGCCCGGCTTCACGCCTCCCGGAGCCAGTTTCACCAGCGGGAAGGCGATCCGGGTCGTCCAGCGATTCGGTGCGCTGTAGTCGGAGATGACTTTCGCGCCGCTATCCCATTCCTTCTCCTCCTCGCCCCAGGCCAGGTCAATGTGTGTCCCCTTGGCATTGACCCCCATCTGCCGGTACGGCTGGCCCTGCTGCTTGGCGATGAAGATCTCCCATTCGTCCTCTCCCCACACGTTGTTGTCGGTGATCACCAGGGTCTTGGTGTCCAGCTTCTCTTCCAGTTGCACGTACAGGTACGTCCCGTCATGAGCAATACGCCCCTCAACCTCTCGCTCGGTAGGCTCAGCATACAGCGAGCGCCAGTTTCCCAGCACTCCCGCCTTCTCCCAGTCCACCTGATTGAGGTCTCCCTCCGGGACTGCCGCTAGCCGCGGCGCCTGAGCTTTCTGGTTCGCACTGGCCTTGAGCGCCGCGTGCTGCTCATACGTCGCTCGCCCGGCCTGCATGTACTGCCAGATCCCCTTCTCAAACAGCTCCACCCGCTTGCGTTCCAGACTGCTGCGCACCGACTGTTTCGCTTGCTCCATTAGCTGGCCCAGCTCGGCCATGCGCTCGGCGGTCCCCAGGTATCCCCAGGCTATCTCCTCGTTCTGATGGCCCTGGTTCTTGGGGTAGTTGGCAGGGTCAGCGTAGATCTGCTCCACCCTCTCATAGAACTTCCTCATCGGCTCGGCAGCGTGGCCGTAATAGCGGGTGAAAAACTCGTCAATATACGCGTTCCCGTCCACGGTGGGGTCGTCCGCCAGCTTCCAGGTCACCAGCGATTCCACCTGATCCAGGAGTGCGCTGCGCCGGCTTCCGTACAAGTAGCTCGGCTCGTAATACAGCCCCCGGATGCCGGCCGCGTGGTACCGGGCCATATACTTGACCACCGTATGGCCGAAGAATCCCGGGAAACAGCGGAACTGCCCCGAGGTGGCGCTCAGCGAGGGGAAGCAGTAATACAGCCACAGGAGCTTGCGGCGTTCCGGTGATTCGTCCACCCAGGCCTGGACAATCTCCCAGTCGTTGTCCTGCACTGATGGGTTATAGATCATGCGCGCGTGCAGGCACATCTGGATGGAGACATTGAGCGCCAGCTTCTCGCTGGTTGGCGGCCAGGCGTAGCTGGAGTAGGCCAGCGCCGCTATGTACTTGTCGGGATACTTGTCCGCCAGCGGCTTCGCGACCCGATTCACGAAGCCGAACAGATAATTGCTGGCCGAGTCATTCGAAAATTGGCCCTTGCCGCGTGTGGGACCGGTGGGCAGCACTGGCGCGCAGTTCGGGCATTTGCACCATGCCGAGTTGTCCATCGGCACCACCGCGAAGTAGTCACCCGCGCCCACGCCTCCGGGCTTCAGCCCCTTGCCCTCGAAGTAGTCCTCCGCATCCTGGATGACCTGTCGGATCAGCCCCTCATTCGTGTAGCACATCTGGGTTGGGCGCCCCTGGCCGCCCTGCGAGAAGTATTCGGGATGCTCTTCGAGGAAGCGGTCATAGTAGCCATACAACGAGTGATTCCCGGCGTAGGCTTCGCCGCCGAGGCGCATCCGGTGCCACCACAGCATCTGCTCACGCCAGGCCAGCACCGGGCTGGGTTGCTCGGTTTTCATGGTGTCCCCGCACAGGTCCGCGGGGAACTGGTAGGCCACAGATTGCCCGCGGGTCTTCATCACCGGGGCTCGCCGCACCTCCGGCCCGGAGACCGTCAGGGTGCGCCGGTGCGGGCAGCTCAGCCCCAGTTCGGTGGGGATGTACCAGCGCACGTCGCAGAACTTCTCCAGGAAGTCATATACTGCATAGGCGCTCGCCTGTTCGTCAAACAGCTCTGGCCAGGTATCCACCTTGTCATAGCTGAATTCTCGCCGGTCATCCTTGTCACGCCCCATGAGCACGATCAGCCCCGGCCGGACCCGGACTAGATACTCCTGCGGCTCGAAGTCTGTATTGCGCAGACCCAGGGCGATGGTGGCCTCACTCTCGCCCACCAGAATGCGCGTGCCGCTCACCGGCTGGTCGTCCGCCACCATCGGCACGGTCGCCCCGGTGATCTGTTCCAGGTGCCACTGCAGTTCCGCCGCCGCGAACTGCGCTGCCCGGGTCGGCTGCGCGGCCAGCACAATACTTGCCGCCGCCTTCCCATTCTCTACCAGGAGTGCCTTGTCGGCCTTGACTCCGACCGCAAGCACCAGCAGTCCCATGATCATCACCATGTCCAAAGGTCTCATTGTTGTCTCCTCCGTTCGTTGTGGGCTAGGGCTTCGGTGCTATCTGCAAATCCCCAGGGTCTGTTATATACGCCACAAAGCTATGGCTCCCACTTCCTCCCAGAGACTTCACCAGCAGCGTGTTGACGCCCTGCTTGAGACGCAGGGGCGCCGAGATCAGTGTGTCGCCGTTAAACTGCGCCCCATCCGCCTCCGAGAAGCGCTTGGGACGCTGGCTGAGGACCTCTTCTCCGTTCAGAAACGCCCGCGCCCACCAGTCCACCCCCAGGCTCAGCTCCGCGTCTCGATCTTCCGGCGAGGTGATGAAGGTTACCGAGTAGCAGATGTGCCCCTTCCTCACCCCGAGCGGGTTGACCATGTTCACCCCCGCCTGCGGCGCAGTGGTGGCGAAGGTCCACTGGAACGCCGGCTGCACCTTCCCCTCCACCGTAATTCCCGCCTGCGAGTCTCCCGGCACCCAGCGCCGCTCCTTCCCGTCCGGTCCGGTGTACACCGCGTCCAGTTTCTGCTCCGTCTCCGGGGGCCACACCTTGAAGAGATCCTCCTTGAGGTCCTCCGCGGCGGCCCGGCCCTGCTCGAAGTTGCCGGCGTACGGCCCCATCACCCTCCACTCACTCGCGGGGAGCGGCCTCGGCTCTGGCGCCATCCGCACGAAATACAACGCCAGGCCTGGCGGCCCTGCGAGCTCCAGGGTCGCCGTGTCGGCTCGCAGCACCAGGTCCGCGTAGGCATGCCGTTCCGGATGGTTGGGGCTCGTCGGCGTGATGGAGGCAAGGTCCTTCCCGTTCACCTTGACCTGTACGGGCCCCACTGCCGGCACCGCATACCCCAGCGTCAGGCGATATTTGGCCGGCCCGGGCAAGGGTAGCCGCAGAGTGGTATGCCCAGTTGGGCTCTGCAAGGCGGTGGTCCCTCGCCAGGATGTCTCGATTACGCCCAGGTCCACCACCTCTCCCTGGCTGGGATCGGTCTGCAGGGCCTTGAGGGCCGCCCCGTCCGGACGGTTCCGGTAGCCAATCGTTACCGACCCCTGCTCCAGGCAGGGGTACATGTAGCCCTCCTGGTCGGCCACGAAGTAGCGGCTGATTCCGTTGACCATCACGTTTGTCTCCTCCGGGGCCCTGAACTTCAGCGGCAACGGTCCCTCACCTGTCACCTCGGTGGTGCGTCCATCAGGAGATACCTTCACCGTCCATGTCTCCGGCAGCGTGGGTATGGTGACCGTCGCCGCAGGCCCGGCCGGGAGCAGCGGGCTGCTCTTACCGTTGCAGACGAGGGTCACGGCGCCCAGCGTCAGGCACCGTACCCGCGTGCCGCCCGGGCCCCGCACCGTGAGCGTCTGTCCGTCGTTGATGACGTGCGCCGGCTCACCGGTCACGACGCACAGCGCCTGGCCTTTGGACGACAGCCGGCGGCCCGACACCAGCGCGTATCCACGCAGCCTGCCGTCCGCCAGGCGCGAGACGACCGCGGTCTGCCCATCCGTCTCCAGCTCCCCGGTCGTGCTCCCGCCATCCACCACGCCTCCCACGATGTCCATGCCCTGCTCCGAGACGGCCACTGCGACCTGGCCCCGGCCCGAGGCCGGTACCTCCAGGGCCCTCCCGTCCCCCGCGTCATGGGGGGCCATGACCACCAGAAACCGCATGTCCACGCCCTGCTTGACGGCGTGCAGGCAGGTGCGGGGCGAAGGCGCCTGGGGCGGCTCCACTTGTATCGCCGGCGGGTTCAGACCCAGGAAGGCGGCCTCCAGCACGCCTTTGGGCGCCTCGCTGATGGGCCACGGCTTGTCCCCTTGCACCAGGCTCTCCATCCCCATGACGATAAACTCCTCGCCCTCCTCGGGAATCTCTCCCCCCGGCGTCCAGTCCAGGTTGCGGGTGAACACCGCCAGGGCAATCGCCCCGCCGCTGTTGGAGCGCAGAGTGACGGTCAGGTCGCCTGCCGGCACCTCGATCTCGGCTTCCTTCCCTGGCAGGAGACCTAGCCAGCTCCACCCTTCGCGGTGGTTGCCTCGCCCGAAGTACGCGGTGTTATACGGACAGGCCTTGCCGTTGACCGCCAGGTCGTTGGAGGCCCACGCCGCTGTGGTCTTCTCGCTCCGCACCAGCAGCCAGCCATGGTAGGTCCCGGCCGGCACGTCATGCGCCACCAGCGTCGCTTCACAGCCCTTCTCCAGAGTATGCACATACTTGCCGCCATAGCGTTCGGCGACGGTGAATCTGCGCCCGCTGGTGGTCACGGGGTTGTTGACCGGCATGTGCGCGAGCCAATCATAGCTGTGCTCGTTGGTGTCCTTGCGGAAGTCGTCGGCGATCACCAGCAGCGGCCCGGTGACTCCCCGGACAAACAAGGCTCGCCGGTCCGCCCGTTCCACCGGGTTGTACTCCTCCCACCACCACGCTTCCCCGTCGCTCCGCAGTATCCGCTCGTACGAGAGCTTCAGGTCCGTGTCAATGATGTCTGCGTACTCGCTGGCGTCCGCAGTCCGGATGAACGCATCCAATCCCCCCTGCACCTGCGCCTGGGCCTTCCCGTCAATATGCACCAGGTTATGCTCCGTGGAATCGAACCTTACCACCCCTGAATCAGCGATGAAGTACGCCCCGTTGGAGGCCAGGCAGAAAGACCCCTGATCCGCATGAGTATGCCCGGCCCCGATGGGGTTGGTGACCAGCATGAAGTGCGCGTCCCTCTCCCCCCAGCCGCTGCGGCAGAAGACTAGCCCTCGCGCCGAGAACCAGTGCGCCAGGGGCAGAGCCGCTGGCGCCTGGTCGCTGGCCTCCGGTAGACCATTGACCAGCCCGATCACCGGGTCCGGGTGTCCTGTCCCCAGCATATTCCTCCACATCCAGCGTCCATACTCCGGGTGTTCCTTGGCCAGGAAGGTGGTGAACACCCCGGGGCTGTATTGGCCGCCGGTCTGGTTGTGGTCAAAGCTCTCAAATCCCCAGGGCAGCGTCTCATACGCCAGCCAGAAGGGCACCTGACTCACATTGCTGGGCTGGGTCATGTCCACCCCCCGCAGGCGCATGGCGTTGATTCCCTGGGGCGCGAAGTGCGTTCCGTACCCGGAGGCATAGCTCATGCCCTCGTACAGCGTTCCCTCCGGCGAGATGCTCTCCGACAGCCAGAGGTGGAATCTGTTCACGCACTTTTCCAGCAGGACTGGGTTATAGCCCTCCTCGCCCTCGATTGCCAGGTTAGTGAGGATGAGACTGTTCGCAAAGATGGCGAGCCAGTTAGCCCCACTGATCACCCGGTTCGTCGAGGTCGGGCCTCCCGCCCACCAGACCTTGCCGAATTGCGCCAGCGTGGGCTCGCCCACCAGCGAAGCCAGTATCTTCCGCCCGCGCTGTCTCTCCTCCGGCGTCAGCACGTCATATATCCAGTCGTAAGCCAGTGCGGCATTGGGGTCGCCCCAGGACTCTACCGGCTGGATCTCCTCATCGCCGGGGAAGGCCGATAGCCAGATGCGGAACATCTCCGCTGCCACCTTTGCATCCTGAGCGTCACCGGTCACCACATACAGCAGGGCTACACTCCGGCAATCAGTCGTCAGGGCGCCCAGGGTGCTGGCTTTGCTGTCCTTGCGCAGCGCCGCCAGTCGCTCGTCATCCAGCTCCGCGAGTTGTTTGGCCCACCGATCCCGCACGCTCTTCAGGCTGGCCACGATCTGCTGACCTGGCTCTGTGGCCGCACGTGCCCTGACCGCTGGAACCTCGGTTTTCGTGAAGAGAAGTCGTGGGTGCTCTCCGGGGGGTACGGGCATGCGAATCTCAAGCGCAGTCGCAGGAGCGATTCCAGGGATCACCAGGGCCAGCATGACCACCAGGAAAGGGAAGATAGACGACATCATCGCAACAGCACCTTTCTATTTAGATGCGAGCCACCTCTGTCGCGTCTGCAGTGAGGCTAGCTGGCTGCCAACCTCTAACTCAGATTCCCCCCTTGGACCAGACCTCCTCCGTTGAGGCCTTCTTCTTCCCACGAGCTGGCCGCGTTCCTTGGGGGGCCTCTTCTAGCGGCCCGGCCCGCCCTGCCCGCCCTGCCCCTCCTATCCCCCTCCCCTGCCAGG
>JAAYIR010000269.1 GCA_012523355.1 candidate division WS1 bacterium | reverse complement strand
CTGACGGCTCAGGCCATCAACTTCGTGGTTCATCACTACCCGCAGCTCTTGCCGCAGATCTTTGCCATCCTCAACGCCCCGGCCGCTTCTGCGCCCCCACCCGCCCCACCCACCCCGGCCGAGCCGGCCCCGCCTCCTGCGCCGGCCCCCGCGCCCGAGGCCCCCCCTCCTGCTGATCCGGCCCCCTGAAGAGCCGCCGCCAGCAGCCTTGACAGCGTGCCCTCCAGCCCTCGCCGCCGACAGCTCCCGGCCTTCTCACCGTCTTCCACTCTTCTTGGCCCCCTCTTCTCGCCACACAACAAAAACGCCCCGGCTCAGAATGAGCCAGGGCGTGGTTGGTCTTATCGGTTCCCCGGAGAGCAGGCTCCGCGGCCTCCCCTATTCTCCCTTGGCGGCTGGACACGCGCCGCTCGGGCAGGTCTCACTTTTCGCGCAGGCGGGCGCGCTGCGGCGCCCATTGCCTCGCCCGTAGTCGGTCGCATGCCATCCCTTCCCCTTGAACACGATCGCCGGAGCGCTGAATACACGCACCACCTGTCCCCGACAACCATCGCTCGGACACTGCCCGATCGGCTTCTCGCTTATACTCTGCTCAACCTCAAAACGGTGCCCACATTTCTCACACTTGTACTCGTAAACTGGCATCTCCAGATTCCTCCTGAAAAGCTCACGCCTTAGAGACGAGCCGATTGTACCCCCTTTGTGCCTTCTCTGTCAAGCACGGATTCAACAATTAGCACTCTTCTCTTAGGAGTGCTAAATCTTTCTCTGTGCCCTCCGGCAGGAACCCCCCGCCTCCGCGGCGAATATCCCGACGCCAGGTCAAATCTGCATGTCAGGGGAATCCACCCCGGGCCTGCTCTTTCTCTCGAGGATACCTGGATCGCCCGGCGCCGCCGCCAGGATTGTCGCCATGGTCGTCGTATGATAATCTGCCCCCGGCAGGAGCCGGACACGCATCGGGTTCCCTGCTCTTCTGGAAGGAGCCATCGCATGCCCTTGAAGGATGACCTCGCACAGCTCTATCAGTTGCAGCAACTCGATTCCGCGCTTGCGCGCGTCCAGACCGAACTGGCGGGGCTGGACGACGGCCGGCCCGCTGCCCGCCGCGCTCACGCCGCCAAGGCTGCGGCGGAGCAGGCCACCCAGGCCCTGCGCGAAGCGGAAGCCCTGCTCAAGGACCGCGAGTTGGCTCTGGCCGGCACGGAGACGGAACGCCAGTCCAAGGCGGACCGCGCCTTCAGCGGCACGGTCACCGACAGCAAGGAACTGGCCGCCCTGGAACGCAAGCTCGAGGAGCTCGATCGCCACCGGGGCGTGCTCGAAGAAGAAATCCTGCAACTCTATGAGCGCGTGGACCAGCTCCGGGAGGCGGACTCTGCGGCCCAGCAGCAGGCCTCGAAGCTCGCGCAGCGGGCCCGGCAGGCCCGGGCTCAGTACCAGACCCGCAGCGCGGAGCTCCAGGCCGAGTTGCAGAAGCTGACTCCGCAGCGCGAGGCGCTGGCCGCCCAGATCCCGGCCCCCCTGCTCAGCCAGTACGACCAGCTCCGCGCACGCAACCAGGGAGTGGCGGTTGCCGCTGTCGTGGACGGCGCCTGTGAGTTCTGCCGCACCATGACTCCCAACGAGCTTGCCACCCTGGCCCGCCATGGCACCCAGCTCGTCCGCTGCGAGTCCTGCGCGTGTATTCTGGTTGCGCAGTAGAGCCCCGACGGGACTGCGGAGAGGACCAGTAATGAAGTGTCCTGTACCGTTTTCAGGCTCGCGGTCTCTCATCTCGACGCAAGCCGCATCCGACTGGAGAAAACCTGAGTGACCAATCCCACACCACGCCCCCGGCTCAAACTCGAGCGTTCCGAGGAACGCCGCGAGGACGGCCGCTACCTCATCTACTACGCCTTCTCTCCCTCCCGGGAAGAGCCGGAAGAGAGCGAGTGCCAATCCCCCTCCCCTGAACCAGGGGAGGAGGCCGGGGGAGGAGTCTAGCCGTGTCCGAGCTGAGATGGAATGCCCACCTGGGCGAATGGACGATCACCTCCAGCGTGCGCATGGAGCGCACCTATCATCCGCCTCCCGGCTTCTGCCCCCTCTGCCCCACCCGGCCGGGGGAGTTCGAAACGGAGATCCCTGCTCCAGACTTCGACCTGGTGGTCTTCGAAAACCGCTTCCCCTCCCTCTTCCACCCCCCACTTGAGCCGGCCGTCCCCGGCACTCCTCTCTCGCCCGTGCTGCCCTCCCACGGCCGCTGCGAGGTCGTGGTTTACACTCCTGTACACTCCGGCTCCTTCGGCGACCTGCCCCTGGAGCAGATCTTCAAACTCGCGCTCGTCTGGCAGGACCGCTATCAGGAACTGGGGCGTCTCGACTTCATTGACTACGTCTTCATTTTCGAGAATCGCGGCCGCGAGGTCGGCGTCACCCTGGACCATCCCCACGGCCAGATTTACGCCTTCCCCTACCTCCCCCCCGTCCCCGCGCGGGAGCTGGAGGTCGCCCGCGCCTATCATGAGCAGACCGGCGGCTGCCTCCAGTGCGCCTTGCTCGCCGAGGAGCTCGCGGATCCCCGCCGCCTCGTCCTGGCAAACGACCACTTCGCAGCCTACGTACCCTTCGCGGCACGTTACCCCTACGAGACGGCCTTCGTGGCGCGTGAGTGCCTGCCCAGCCTGGCGGAGATGGGCCGCGCCGAGCTCTGGTCGTTGGCCCAAGGTCTCAAGGCCCTGGCGCAAGGCTACGACCGCCTGTTCGATCTGCCCCTGCCATACATGATGATGTTCCATCAGGCCCCGACCGACGGTCGGACCTGGCCCGGCGCGCACTTCCACGTGGAGTTCCACCCCTTGCAGCGCAGCGCGGACAAGCTCAAGTACCGGGCCAGTGTGGAATCTGGCGCCGGCAGCTTCATCAACGACAGCCTTCCCGAGGAGAAAGCAGCCGAGCTGAGGGAGAAGATACCTCTGTAGGGACGACACTGGGGTGCCGTCCGCCGTTCCCGGGGCCCCAGACCCGCGACCGGGGTGCCCTTGCGGTGGGACCCTCTTCTCCACTACAATATCCCTGACATGCCGCCTGCCGAATCACCTACCGCCACCGAGATCCAGTCAGCCGTCGAGGGTGTCCTCCGGCTCCTTCATGACTGTCCCGAGCACAATATGCTCTGGGTCTATGAGGACCTTATGGCCGGCCGCCGGCCTCGCGTTTGCCCGCTGATACTGAGTCGTGGCCAGACCGCCTCCGAGATCGCCCACAGTACGCCCGCTGGCGCCTGGGGTCTGGCCCCGCCCGAGCAGGTGCTGCTCGACAGCTTGCGCGGCATCCCTCGCGCGCTTGCCTCCGGCAACCTTTACACCCCGGTCCTCGGCAGTTGCTTCGGCACCGCCACCGTGGCCTCCGCCTTCGGTTGTGAGTTGGATCTGGGCAACCCGCTCAACCCCGGCGGCGTCAAGGCCTACCTGCCGCTGTCCACCTTCGACGGCGCCGGCGTCCCGGACGTCAACACTGCCGGCTGCTTCCCGACCATCCGCGAGCGTCTGGAGTGTTACCACGCCCACACACCACCCGAGATCAAGTTCGGTCTCGCCGACCTGCAGGGCCCCCTCAACAACGCTCACATGATCCTCGGCACCGAACTCTTCATCGCCATGCGCACCGAGCCCGACCGTCTGCACCACCTCTTGCAGCTCATCACCGACTTCATGATCTCCGCCTTCGCCACACTGCGCGCGTGGATCGGCCCCGACCGCCTGGTGCCCTTCATTCGCGACACCAACTGCCTCCGCGAGTGCTCGGTCAACCTCATCTCCCGCGCGGACTACCGTGAATTCGCCCTGCCCTACGACCGGCAGATCGTCGCGGCCCTGGGCGAGATTGCCCTCCATCCCTGCAGTGGCCTGCACGTCTTCGAGGAAACGCTGCGGGGCCTCTCCAACGTGCGCTTTTCCGAGTGGGGCGTGGTCTCCGCGGCCTTCGCGCCGTGTGTAACCCTGGATGATGCTCTCGCCGAAACTGCGGGCCGCCCCCTTATCCTGCGCGGCCTGGAGGACCTCCTCTCCGGCGACCCCGAGGCTCCCATCAAGGACCATTTCGCGCGCCTCGACGACCACGACCTCATGATGTTCACCTACAGCACCGGCCACTACACGCCGGCGCAGGAGCCGGAGCTGATCGCCCTGCGCCGACGGTTCGATGACTACTACGATGACCGCTACGCCATCTGAGGATCCCCACCGCGTCGCTTCCCACTCTCCCCCGCTCGCGGGGGAGAGTGTCATCGAGGGCGTAGCCCAAGATGACGAGAGGGGGCCTGCGCCGTCTTCCGAACCTCCTCCCCTGCCAGGGGAGGGGGCACGGGGTGAGGCCGTCTCGCGTCTCCTTGCCCGTTTCGAGGCCGACTATACCGCCTGTGGGCAGCGGCGGTATGTCATACCGGCGGAAGCTCAGGCGCTGGCCGAGGCCATTCGCCGCGCCTACCAGGCCACCGTCGGCGCGCCAGCCGTTCTCCGCCGCGCGCGCGTCCTGACCGAGTTCGCGGCTTCTGCGCCTGTCCAGGCACACCCCGACGACCTCCTCCTCGGCAGCCAGCGCTTCGCCGATCTGACCGCCGCGCCTGACCCCGGCGCTCTCGAATCTCTGGGCTACGCCAGGACCACAGGGCATATCGTCCACGACTACGAGGGCCTCCTCCGCAATGGTATCCCCGGATACCGCCAGGCCCTGACCGTCGCGTTGTCTCAGGCGATTGCTGCAGATTCTCGCGCCCATCTCCAGGGCTTCTCCGAGGCCCTCTCCGCCTTCGAAACCTTTCTCCGCCGCCACGCGGAAGTTGCCGAAGACAGCGAGCGCGCCTCCGATCTGCGTTATCTCCTCTCCCATCCTCCCGCCACCTTCCCCCAGGCCCTCCAGCTCCTCTGGCTGGGACACGTCTTCCTCCATGCCGAGAATCCCTGCGCAGCCATCTCGCTGGGGCGGATAGACCAATACCTCTGGCCCTTCCTGCAGGCCGACCTTGCCGCAAAACGCCTCACTCTCCAGGAGGCCTTCGAACTCGTCTGCGCCTTCTGCCTCAAGTGCTGCGAGGGCGACGAAAGCCAAAACGCGGTCCTCGGCGGCGTGGATCCTCACGGCCGGGAGGCGACCAATCCGCTGTCCTTTCTCTTCCTGGAGGCCGTTCGCCAGCTACGCAGTTTCCAGCCTTCGCTGACCGTGCGCGTGCACCCCGGCGCTGATCCCGCCTTCCTCGCTGCCGCCTGTGACCTGGCTGCTGCCGGCCTCG
>JAAYIR010000268.1 GCA_012523355.1 candidate division WS1 bacterium | reverse complement strand
CCTCACCGAGGCCTCCTGGGCCAGCCGCATCGAGCGCGAGTGGTGCTACTCCACCGTCTGCGGAGATAAGGCCGGGGCCACACTCGAACGCCAGTGGGCCGTGGATGGCATTGATGACACCTCGATTGACAAGCTGATGCTCTTCAAGCAGGAGCACGGCGCCCCCGTGGACGAAACGCTAAAAGTCCTCCCCGACCCCTATATGGGACGCCTGGAAGCAGTGCGGCACTTCGTGGATTCGGTGCTCTCCGGCAAAACCCCCCTGAGCCCGGCCACCGACGGCCTGGAGATCATGAAGATCCTCGAGGCCCTCTACAAGTCCGCCAAGACCGGAAAAGCGGTGAATATCGGGTAGGACAGCCGTCTCGCCTGTCATCGGGTAGGACAGCCGTCTCGCCTGTCAGAGCACGGATGGCGCTGTGCCGTCGCCGTGTGCCCTTTCGGTTCGAGGGGCCCGCCGAAGACTGTCTGCGGAATGAGCCCGGCCCCTCCATTTTTTCCACGAAGGTCTTCTCCTCCCCATGTCGAATCTCCCCTGCGTTTGTCAGACCAACAAAGGAGCCTCTCACCATGAAATACGGTACTCAACTCAATGCCCTCGGTAAGCCCGATCTGCCCGAGGCCCTCGACTACGCCCGCGAACTGGGCTGCGACGGTCTGGAGGTCAGCCTCGGCGTCGCCGCCCTGCGCACCGGCCAGGCTCAGCTCCCCGACCTCCTCGCTCAGGCCGAGACCCTGCGCGAAGCTTTCGACCGCGCCGGGCTGGAGTTCATCTCTCTCTCCACCGGCATCATGCCCAAGCATGCGCAGACCCCGGAGGTCGTCACTGCCGCCTGCCAGTGCGCCGAGGCTCTCGGTGTTCGCGCCCTGCGTATCTTCTCCTCGCCACACGTGCGCCTCGGCGGTCCCGGCTCCACCCTCGACGAGTGGCACGCCGAGTTCGACGGCGCCACCGACGCCCGGGACATCATGCGCCGCGACGCCGAGAACCTCGCGATTTTTATGGAGCTCTCCCAGCCCTACGCCGTCCGCTGGGTCTTCGAGCTGCACCACGGCTACACGGCCAACTCGGCCAGCGGGATGCTGCGGCTGATCGAGCGCTTCCCCGCCGACCGCATGGGCATTCTCATGGACCCCGGCAACATGGTCTTCGAGGGCAACGAGGGCTGGCGTAACTCCATTCAGCTCATGGGAGAGTACCTCGATTACATCCACTGCAAGAACTGCCAGTGGCTCCGCGAGGACGGGACATGGGTCAAGGCCCAGGCCAGCCTCTCCGAGGGGATTGCCGACTACCCCGAGATCATGACCGCCCTCAAGGACCTGGACTTCCAGGGCTTCCTGAGCATTGAGGACCTCCGCCGCGGCCCCACACCCGAGGAGAAGGTCGGCCAGGGCCTCGCCTACCTGCGCGCCCTGGAGGCTTCCGAGGAGAGAGTGATGCCCGTATGAGCGCGGAGAAGATTACCGTCGGCCTGGTCGGTTGCGGTCGAGCCGGCCGGGGCATTCACATGCGTCTGCTCGGCGAGCACGCTCACCTGTACAACGTCGTCGCCTGCGCGGACGCCGTGCCCGAGGCAGCCCAGCAGCTTGCCGCGGACTTCGGCCTCCGCGCTCTGAGCGTGGAGGAGTTGATTGCTCAGCCAGAGATTGAGCTGGTGGTCGTAGTCACCAAACCGCCGACCACCCACCGTGACGTCGCGGTCCCGGCTCTCACTGCGGGAAAACACGTCGTCGTCGAGAAGCCCATGGCCAACTCCGACGCTGAGTGCGCGGAAATGGTTGCCGCCGCCCAGGCCGCCGATCGTCTCCTGGCGGTGCACCACAACCGCCGCTGGGACGTGGACTTCCTCGCCGCCCGGCAGGCCCTTACCTCCGGCTGCCTGGGCGAGTTGCGGCTGGTACGCAATGAGTACGTCGGGGGCTTTCGGGGCTCAGTCTACGACTGGGGCATTCACATCATCGACCAGAGCATGGCTCTCAGCCTGGGCAAACGCTTCGTGGAGCTCTCTGCAACCTTCTGCCAGCCCAACCTCGCCGATCCACTGGCGAGCGAGGGGTTCTTCACCGCCCGTTTGCGCACTGAGGAGGGCGTGCTGCACGATATCGGGATGTTACCTACCTTTGCGGGCAACGCCCATCGTCCCGGCCGCGCGCCGGTCCGCTTCATGGCCGTGGGGACCGGGGGCGTCTTCTTCGAGGACTGGTGCCAGCGCCCCGAGGACGCCTTCGCCAAGATGTACTCACAGCACAGCACCGACAAGTGCCAGCCCATGGGGGACCTGCCCCTGGTAGAGGCCAGGCTGGCGATCCCGGACTTCTACGACATGCTATATGCGGCGATTCGCGAGGGCGGCCCGCTGCCGGTCTCGGGCGAGGAGGGCCGCCGCGCCGTCCGTGCCTGGGAGCTCATCTGCCAGTCGGCAACAGAGAACCGAACGCTGCAGATAGAACTGTAAGTGGCTGGCACCGGCCATCCGCCGGTGCCAGCCACTCGATACGCAGCCCTTTGGCTAGTACCCCAAATCCCACCTCGGCTCAATGTCCGCCGCGATCTCCTCCGACACGAAAACGTCCGCCTTCAGCGTCTGGATGATGGAATCCGGCACCAGCGGCGTGACCGGCCCGTGCAGGCACAGCCGTGCAGTCAGCCGCTGCCAGGAGGTGAACGCTGATCCCCCCACCATGATGCCGTACTGGCCGATGCGGTTCTTCGCCGCGATGACCTCTGCCGGGCCAATGGTCGCCGCCTTGGGCGGCACCGCGCACAGATTCCCGCTCGCCCCGAAGCTCCCGTGCAGGGAGTTCTGCGCAATGGTGAAGGGACTCAGCGTGCAGACCCGCGGCCCCATCTGTTTCCATTCCTCCAGGCTGGCGGCGGCGAACTCCGGCGCATCCGGCTCGACGAAAGCGATGTGCCCCGTCCAGCCCGGGCCGCTGTAGCAGATGTCCGCGTTGCCCAGGTCGGCAATCATCTTTCCGTAGACCTTGATGTTCTTGTCGGTCGGCCCCTGAATCTGCTTCTCCGGCGGTCGCAGCTTCGGGTCCAGGTTCGCGTAGAAGTACTTCTTGAAGGCGTGCATGAACCCAAACTCCCACGTCTCCGGCGCAATCTCACCCTTCTCGTTTGCGTACTCATCCATGTTGAAGGTCCACAGGTGCTTGCAGCTGACCTTGAACTTGTTGAGCAGGTACGCCACTCGGGTGTATCTGGGCCAAGGGTTAGGAGTGATCATCACACACGTGCGCCCCTCATCAGCGGCGCTCTTGATGCGCCAGAACATGTCTATCAACCACAGGAACTCCATCTCCGCGGCCGGGACCACATGAATCTTGAAGTCCGGGTTCCAGTGCTTGGCAATGTCCTTGGCCTTGATTCTGATGACCTTCTTGATGGCGGCCACATCCCGGAAGGGGATGAACTCCGCCGGCTTGAACGACCATTCTTTCGCCATTGTCTGTCCCTCCTGGTGGCACCGGCTTCTCTCCGATGCTCTGGAACGGGGGCGCCTCCCCCGTCGTCTCTATTCACACTCCGCTATTCAGTCTCCACTTTCTGCTCTCTTCCGCCGACCCACACCCGCGCCGGAGTGAAGTCCTCTTCCCATAACACCATATCCGCGCGGTTCCCTGCTGCCAGTGTTCCCACATCTTCCAGCTCGGCGATACGCGCAGGGTTGGCCGTACCCATAGCCCAGACTTCCTCCTCCGGCAGGTCCAGCCAGCCCAAGAGATTCCGGATTCCCTCGTTCATGGTCAGCGCGCTTCCCGCCAGTGCGCCCTCAAACTTGTGCCCGAGGGTGGCGATGCGCGCGCCGTTCCCCGGCTCGACACGCACCCGAAAGCCGTGCGGCGAGTCATACTCGCCCGGCGGCAACCCCGCGCCCACCTGCCCATCGGTGATGAGCGCCACATTCCGGCTGCCCAGTACCCGTACGGCCAGGCGGATGACCACCGGATCCACGTGTACCCCGTCCGCGATGAAGTCCACGCTAGTCCCCGGCTCGGTAAGGAACGCCTCCACCGCCCCCGCGGTCCGCACCCCGGGCTCATACTCCGGCGGCGCAGGGAAAACATCATAGAAATGCGTCGCATGCCGCGCCCCGGCTCGAATCGCCGCTTGAGTCTGCTCCAGGCTGGCGCCGGTATGCGTGACGAAAGGTACTACCCCGCGCTCCTGCAGACGCTCGATCACGGGCAGGATATTGGGGGTATCCGGGCTGAGCGACATCACGCGCACCCGGTTCCCGCTTGCCGCCAGCAGGTCCTCCAGTAGTCCCAGATCCCCGGGAATTACCAGACAGCCCGCCCCGGAGACGGCCATGAACGGACCCTCCAGGTGCAGCCCCGGAAGATGCACCCCCTCCGCCTGGTCCAGTGCCGCCGCGATCGCCGCTAGGTTCTCCGGCGCCCGCCTGGGGTCCTGCGGCACCAGCGTGGGCAGCGCGCTGGTGGTTCCATACCTCGGCCAGCGCCGAGCCGCCTCCAGCAGGTGCTCCGGCCCGAGGTCAAGCGCGAAGTGCTCCAGCCCGTGTACGTGCAGGTCAATCAGTCCGGGCGTCAGTCTCCGCCCCCCTCCCGCTCCCACTTGCGCCTGGTCAGGGATCTGTGCCTCCGGGCCCGCGCCGACGATCACACCGTCGCGAGTCACGACACGCCCCGGCACAAAGCCCCTCTCCGGCGAGAGCATCCGAACGTCATCTATGACCAGTGTGGAATCTGCCGCGGTGGCTCGCATGAGCTTTCAGAACACACTCCTCTGGCCCTCAATGCGCCATGCCTCGGTTCATCTCCT
>JAAYIR010000267.1 GCA_012523355.1 candidate division WS1 bacterium | reverse complement strand
TGGAGCACCAAGTCCGAGGAAGTGCTGAGCGCGGCCAAGCAGAGCGGCAAGCCGATCTATGTCTACCTCTGGGCCAGGTATGACAACGATTGCATTCGCATGTCCGAAGAGACGCTGCTCTACGATGAGGTGGCGGCCCACCTGCCGAGTTTTGAGCGTCTGGCGATGGACGCCACCAACCGCAAGAGCTTCCCCTTCATGGACCAGTACCAGGTCCCGTATGTAAAGCTGGCGCCGTTGGATCAAGCGCCGCCCCCGCCCCCGCCACAGGGGGATTTCATCCCGGCTCAGGGGGTGGCGCGCTGGCCCACCAGTCTGTTCCTGGACTCGCAGGGCCGGGAGATCTTTCGGGTGTACGGCTACGTCGCGGGCAAGGTCTTCGGGCATATGCTGGCTCAGGTGCAGGAGTTGGCCCGGCAGTGGGACTTGCTGCGCCAGGAGCCTGACTCGGCTCTGGCCGAGGCCAACCTCGGGCACCTGTACACGCAACTGCAGGTATTCCCCGAAGCGCGCAAGCACCTGGACCGGGCCCTGGAGCTGGACCCCGAGAATCAGACCGGGGTGATCCCGGGCGTGCATCTGGACCAGATGATCCTCGCTCTGCCGGAGGATACGGCGGCGGGCAAGCGGGCACTGCAAGACTGGCAGAAGCGCAATCCGAAGCATTCCCGTCTGCTGGAGGCCGTCTATTTTGAGGCGGTCGCCGAGGTAGCGCTGGAAAACAACGGGAATGCTCTCAAGCTCCTGGAGCGGTTCGAGAAGGCACAACCGGGAACCCCGGAGTACGACAGCCTGTGGGGCGCCAAGGCACGTGAGCTGTACGCACTCATCAAGCTCCAGGAACCCTAGACGAGTGGTAAGCTCCGAGGGATGAGTCCTCGGAAGTAACCCTACGGGCGAGGGACAAGCCCTCGCTCCACAGCACCCCCAAAGGGATGAGGGGCCACCAACGGTGGCCACGAAAGGACTCCTCATGACCAAGATTATCGCACTGCTTCCGGGACTGGATGTGGGCGTGCTAGTCGGTTTCCTCTCCGGCCTGCTGGGGATTGGTGGAGGCGTTCTGATGGTCCCCGCCCTGCTCTACTTGTGGAAGCACGACATGCAGACCGCCGTGGGCACGTCGCTGGCGGCCATGATCCCTACCGCGCTGGCCGGCTCCGTGCGCCATTCTGCCTATGGTAACGTGGACTGGCAGGCTGCGGTGGTTCTGGCGGCCGGAGCCGTAGGCGGGGCCTATCTGCTGGGCGCGCCCCTGGCGGAGCATGTTCCCAGCGAACTGCTGAAGCGGATCTTCGGCGTGGTGATCGTCATCTTCGGGCTGCACATGGCGGGAGCGGGAGAATGGTTGGTGCGGCTATGGCGATAAGTCCCCCATATTCCCTGTCCACCTCCTGGAACTTCCCCCGGCACGAGTCTACTGCTGCGGCAGTGGCCGAGATCGCCGCCATGGGCTTCACCCATGTGGAGCTGGGTAGCTCCCTGTCGCCCTCGCGTGTGGAGGAGCTGGCCCGGCTGGTCGAGGCGGGCCAGATCGCGGTCAGCAGCTTGCATTGTCCGGTCCCCCGGCCGGAGGAGATCCTGCGCGGGGAGGTTCGCGAGCCCTGGCTCTCGGCTATGGACCCTGCCGAGCGGGAGTTCGCCGTGCGGCTGATGTGCGACACCCTTGACCAGGCCGAGCGCTTCGGCGCCGGAGCTGTCGTGCTGCATGTGGGCCGCCTGCAGTCCCCGGCCTGGGAGGAATCAGTCAAACGCTTGTTGCAGGTGCAGGGATCTCTGCGGGACGGCCTGAAGACTACCGATCCGCCCGTGGCGGAGACGATCAGCGAGATGCGCTGGCTGCGCGAGGACAATGTCCCCGATCAGTACCCCGGTCTGCTCGTGGCCATGGAGCAGGTAGCCGAACATGCCGTACGCCGCGGCATTCGCGTGGGCGTGGAGACACGACTGCACTACATGGAGTTGCCCTTTGAGGACGAATACGAGATGCTCTTCGAGCGCTTTGGCGAGGCGGGAATCGGTTACTGGCACGATAGCGGTCACGCTCAGGAGCTGGAGATCGAGGGGTTCAGCAATCACCAAAGACTCCTGGAGCGCTTTGGCGCGGAGGCGATAGGTGCGCATCTGCATGATGTCATCTATCCCTGGCCCGATCACCAGCCGCCGGGGTGCGGGGTAGTGGACTGGGAGATGGTGGCGCGGCTGCTCAATCCCGACTGCTGGCGTGTATTGGAACTGGTCACAATTCCGGATATCAACCAGCCCATCACACCGGAGAGA
>JAAYIR010000266.1 GCA_012523355.1 candidate division WS1 bacterium | reverse complement strand
GTCGTGCGGCTGGTGAAGAAAGCATCGGTGACGCGCGCCAGGGTCTGCGCATCCATGCCCTGGCCCTTGTCTCGGACGGTGATCTCCAGCCGGTCGGCCTGAGAATCCTCCGCGACCATCAACTCCAGCTCTCTGGTCCCCGCCTCCACGGCATTCCTCACCAGATCCAGGATATGGTCGGCAATCTGCCTCATGCCCGCAAGAGCTCCCTCGCCACCGCCTCGCCCCACTTTTTCGGCTCCAGATCAGCCTGAGCGAACTCCGGCGGTATCCAGGTGACCGCCCGGCCCACATCTTGCAGGCAATGCGCGTCAGAGCCGGTGACCAGGGCCCGTCCGGCCAACTCCGGCCACCGCTCCCGCGCTTGCTCTGGAGTCAGGGCCGAAGAGACCTCCAGCAGGTCCACTTCCAGGCGAGGCGGCAGAAATCCCAGCAGGGGGAGTAAGCCGTTAACGGACCGGTCAATGTGCGCGGGGATGCACAATCCACCTCGTGCGCGGGTCAGGTCCGCAATCTCCTCCACGCCCAGATCCGTCGCCGTCACCAGCAGCCGATCCTCCACCCCCCTTACCTCCCCCCATTCGTCCACAAGCTGCTGTTCACCCAGTACCTTCGGACGATTGGGCAAATCCGGCATGTGCGCGGCAAGCACGGTCTCCAGGTCCGCGACCGCTTCCAGTGTGTCAAAGAGCGCCAACAGGTGCACTCCCTCGGTACTTTCCGCCTCTATCCCCACCAGCACCCGCGGCTCAAAAGCTGGGGCAGCCCGCAAGGCCGCACCCGCATTTCCTGCCGAGCCGTGATCCACCAGCCCTACCACGGCCAAACCGGCTCGCTCGGCGGTGAGCAGGATCTCAGCCGGCTTCATCTCTGCTGCCGCGCAGGGCGACAGCGCCGTATGTATGTGTAGGTCAATCGGCACGCGGGGCGCCATGCTCGGCCCCACCTACCGCACCCCAAGCTCGTACAACTGCCCCGCCAGGGCATAAGCCCCCTCGGAGGAGGTCAGGAGCGCGATTCCTTCCTCCTCGGCCCGGGCGATGGTCTCTTCCTCCGGGGCAAAGCCCCCAGCGATCAACACTGCCGAAAGCCCATGCAAGGCGGCCACTGCCACAATGTTAGGGTGCGTCTGGATGGTGATCCAGAGCTGGCCGGCCTTGCCTTGGGCCATAACATGGCTCAGCAGGTCGCTGACCTGCGCGCCGGTGACCTCCGTCTCCAGGACGTCCTCCCCTGCGGCCACGCCCAGCCCCAGGACTTGTACGGCGTGCGCTACGGTGATTCGCTCACTCATCGCCCGCTCCCCTCCGATAGAAGGTAAGCTCCAGCCGCACACCCTCGCCCACCGTGCTGGTGAGCTGCATATCATCGGCTTGGTTCTGGATGTTGGGCAGGCCCATACCCGCCCCGAACCCCAGCGCCCGCGCCTCCTCCGAGGCCGCGGACCAGCCGCAGGTCATCGCCAGCTTCACATCGGCGATACCCGGCCCCCGATCATACACGTGCAGCATGACCCGGTCAGTGTAGATATCCAGCGCCACGTGGCCAGCGCGCGCGTGCAGCACAACATTCATCTCCGCCTCGTAGCAGGCTACGCTGACCCGCTGCACCGTCTCGCGATCCACTCCCGCTTGCGTGAGAACGCGCTTGACCGAGGTCGAGGCCCTACCCCCCAGGAAATAAGCTCTTCCCAGGATGGGGAACTCGTAATGTACCACCGGCGCCTCGTCCATGGGTTGTTTGAGCCGCCCCTGCTCCCCGGACAGAAGACGAGAACCATTGCCTGCCGCTCATGCATCGCGCGGCTTCCCGTTCTCCACCGCTGACAGCCCCTTCTCCCAGAGCCTTCCACAGGCCGCAAACTTAGACATCGCCGTCCGGCACAGCGGGATGTCCTCTTCGCGAGCGGCCTCCAGCATGTCGCTGCTGACCTCCTTGTCTGCGACTACTACTACGGCGGCCAAATGCCTTACTGCCGCCGTGCGAATGGTCTGATCCGTAGCCAAACCGGTCAGCAGCAACGTATCCTGCCGCGCAAAGGCCAGCACATCACTCATCAAGTCCGAGGCAAAACCAGCCGCTAGTTCCCTGTCGCCTTCCGGCGCCGGAACTACCGTTTCAGCCTGAAGAACCTCGATCGCTTCAGCCAGGGTCACAACTGGTGGCACCTCGGGGTGAGACCTCTGACAGCGCGCTATGGCACGGCGCGCACATTCCAGATATTATTATACCATTTTCTGAGTCAGCGTCAACTCACGAGCGTCTTTCGGACTACCATTTTTGTTCGTTTCTTTGCGCGCCAGCGTCCCCTCTGCAGTCATTTGGCTGTGGCCTCATAACTGCCTCTCAATACCGCTATTGACCTGTCTATGCGTCATCCTCGGGCCATCACCCTCCCCGCCACCTCGTATTTCGGCACTCTCGTATGCTCTTTGCACCTTGACCCTTTCGCCTTTCCTGCCGTATAATCTACGCAAGTCGGACCTCACCCGGGGAGGACTGCCCTGTGCCTGACGAATTCGATATTGACGTGGAAGCCTTGGCCGGCGAGACGGAGGAGCCGCAACCTGCTCCCGAGAGCACCTCGCAACCGGCTACCAAGGCCGCAGAGAAAGCTGCTGCTCCCACACCCAGGGTCCTGAGCGCGCACAAGCCCGGTCCCCTGCAAAAGCTGACTAGTAAGGTCAGGGCCCCTCTGACCCGGCTCAAGCTCCCGGAGTGGAACCTGCGCACCTTCCTCCAGCTGCTGGGGATCATCCTGGTGCTCTGGTTCCTGCTGGAGAACTGGCCGCCGGCGCGGGTCAAGGTGCTGATCTGGGACTTCGACGCTCCCAAGACTGTGCTCTTTCTGTTCAATGTGATCCTGGGTGCTCTGTTGCTGCGCGGCTGGCAGATCTTCCTGGCCCAGCGTGCCGCACGCCGGGCTGAAGCTGAGGCTGCCGCAGAGGCCGCCCAATCAGAAGCTGAGTGAGGAGAGAACGCCTGTGAGCCCTCACCGCAATCCACTGGTCGTTTTCTCCCTGTTGCCCTTTTTGCTGCTTTCCTCTTCGCGTGCCGTCTCCGTGCATACCACCGTATATCTGGATGGCTCCGTACGGCGCGAGTTGCAGGCCGATTTCCTGGAGGACCGCCGCCGCAATGTTCTGCCCGAGCTTAAGAGCGCACTGCCTATCGCCGACCGTGAAGGCAGCACTCGCGTGGCCGACGTCCAGCGGGCCACTCGCAGCGTCATCCTGGCCAAGGCGGAGGACATAGACGGTGCCTCCGTGGATTTCCGCAATATCGTGGAGACTCCACTCAGCCTGTTCACGATCTATACCTGGAAAGAGACCCTGAAGGTGCCCGCCGATACTGCTACAGCCATCGAGAAGGCCGGGCGCGTACAAGCTGAGTTCAAGTATAAGCTGGTCATGCCGGGCAAGATCCTGGAGGCCAAGGCGGTGGCGCAGGCAGCGCCATTGGAACCCGCACCCAGTGCGACCCCTGCATCTGCCGTGCCCGCGTCGGAGGCTCCCCCCCCGGAAGCCTGGCTCCCTGAGACGCCCCCCGGGCCCGCTACGGAGGTCCCGGGTGCGCCGTTAGAGCCCCCGGCCGAACCCGCACCGCCGGCCCTGGCAGGCCCGGAAGCCACTATCCCCCCCGCACCCACCGAGGTACCACCAGTGGCGGCTCCCGCGGAGGTGCCTTCCGCGCCGGCGCTCGAGCCTACTCCCGCGATGGCGGGTTCGGTGAGGCCCGAGGTCCTGGGCGCCACAGCGTTCTTCACGCTGACGGCAGAGCACGATCAGTACGAGATTACGGCCACCTCGCGCCGCTTGCGCTGGGGCTATGTACTGACCCTGCTGTACATCCTGGCCTTTATCGTGTACCGAATCGCGGCCTTCCTCGTCCATCAGGCCAGCATGAAGCCGAAGCGCATCTGATCCAGTCTCCCCCCTGTGGGGAAGGCGTGGAGTCCAGGGTTTATTGCCCCCAGCCCGCCAGCTTGACGGGTAGCTCCCGGAAGGTCGCATACAGCCTCTCGTACACGTTCTTCTGGTCCCCGGGCTGGTAGACGGTCTCGTCCAGCTTGAGCGCGGCCTGGGCCTCGGCTACGTCGCTGAACACACCTGCCCCCACCAACGCAAATCGCGAGGCTCCCAGCACGGTCGCCTCCTTCTGCGCAATCACCGTTACCGGCAAGCCGCTGACGTCAGCGCGTAGCTGGTTCCACAAGGCATTGCGCGATCCCCCGCCGACCACGCGGATCGCCTGGGCCTCAAAACCCACGCAGTCGCGCAGAATCTCCAGCGCCCAGCGCATCTGGAAGCACAGGCCCTCCAGCGCCGCGCGGTAGATGTGCCCGGAGTCGCTCTGCAGACCCAGCCCCACCAACGCGCCGGCGACGTTGTACTTCCGCGTGGGGCCGCTGTCGGCCACAAAGCTGGGCAACAACGTCACGCCGTCGCTGCCCGGTGGGACCTCCCGCGCCGCCGCGATCATGGTATCGTAGCCCTCGTCACCGGTCGCACCGGGGAAAAAGTTGGCCCGTACCCACTCCAGCACGCCGCTACCCATCATCAGGAGCTGTGGATTCCAGAACCCGGGCAGCGCGTCAGCCTCGATCATCAGTGCCCGCTCATAGCCTTCTTTCGTGGCCCGGTACTCCGGCGAGCGCAACATGGCGATCTCCCAGGTCCCGCTGCTGAGGATGGCTTCGTACTTGGTGGCTCCGGCCCCAAAGGGGGCAAACTGGGTGTCATGCCCGGCGGCCACCACCGGAATCCCCTCCGGCAGGCCAGTATCTGCCGCAGCCTGGGGCAAGACCTGCCCAATTACCTCTCCCGGTTCCACCCAGCGAGGGAAGAAGTCGGGAGTGAGGCCGGCCATAGCCAGGAGCTCCGGCGCCCAGTCGCGCTGCGCCATATCCACGGCCATTGAGGTACCGGCAATGGTGGGATCGATAGACTTCTCGCCACATAGCCGTAGACTCAGCAGGCCGGGCGTCATGAGGAAGCTCTCCGCCTCCTCCAACGCCTGAGGCGCGTTCTCCCGCAGCCAGATCAGCCGCAGCAAGGTATCGAAAGTGATGATCTGGTAGCCGGTCCGCTCAAACAAGGGCCAGCCGCCGGGGTCCTCCCCCAGACGCTTCGCCAAATCGGCAGTGCGCGCGTTGTCGGCCCAGGAAATGACCGGGTAGGTCTGTTCCCCCTTGCTGTCCACGGGTGCGCCATCGGCACCGAAGGTGGTTACCGTAACCGCTCGCAGGTCCTCAGTCGGGACCTGGCTGCAGACCTCCCGGCAGCAGGCGCAGAGCTTGCCCCAGATCTCCTCCATGTCCCAGATGAGTCCGGAACCGTCCGGCTGAGACACGGGAGCATTCGGCTGGCTGGCGGCGGCCAGAATCTCCCCGGACACGTCAACTACTACCGCGCGGACGTTGGTGGCCCCGCAATCAAACACCAGCGCTAGATCAGACATCGAGAATCCCTCCCGCAAACTGGCCTGCTCGGTCATTCGCTACCTCAGCCACCATCTCCTCCGTCAAACCAAGAGAGGCCGGACAGGGGCCGCGCGTAACAAGCGGGCGGCCCCTGTCCGGCCTCTCTTATCCCAACCGGGGAGATGCCTCCCGGTCCGGCATCAGCACAACTGATCCGCTTGCACCCAGAAGTACAGCTAGCTGTCCGACGCGAACCGGTCGCCCGGCCGATAGGGTCTTGGCTCTATCCTCGTGCCGTGGGAGCCGCTGCTCTAGCCGGCATCGCCCGGCGTCTCAGCAGCCATCTCATCCACCTCTTCGACTCCCTCGGCGAGCAACTCGTCCTCGTCGGGCAGCAGGATGCCAAGCAGCCGCTGGAACTCCCCTACGTGAACTCGCTCCTCGTCGGCCACATCCTGCATTACCTTCTTGACCAGTTCGTTGTCGGTCGCGTCAGCGATGGCTTCATACAGGCTGGTGGCATCCTCCTCCGCCGCCAGGGTCAGTCGAATGGCACGGGTCAATTCCCGCAGGGTAAGCTTGCGTCCAGGTACAATCTGTCTGAAAGGATCGGTGAAATCTGGCATCTTGTTCCTCCCTGTTCCGGTACGCTCAGCGCTTCGCCTTTGTGCAAGGCGTTTTGGAGCTGAGGCACCATATTATTGTGATTTACTCCTCTGTCTGATCCTGGTCTGCAAAGAGTGTCTTCTGCGACCCTTCTCCCGGCTCCTCGCGCAGGACACGCTCCAGGTTCTCGCGGACCATCCGCGCCAACTCCGGGATCTCCTCCGGCCCCGTCAGAGGATGCCCTCCAGCCTGCAACAGCTTTTCATTACCCTCGGTTTTCTCCAGATCGACCGGCCAGGTCACGACGCAGACAGGGCGTCCAGTCCTGAAGGCCCGCTCGGCCGTACTCATGGCCCCCCCACTGGGCCCGGCTTGTACTACAATGACCACCTGGCTGAGGGCGACCTGCAGCCGGTTGCGGGCCAGCAGCCGGGAGGACGAGGGCCCCACCCAGGGCGGTAACTCGGAGACCACGGCCCCGGTTTCCGCAATTCTCCGTCCCAGTTCGGCGTTCTCTTTGGGTGTGAGTAGCCGGATTCCCGACCCCAGCACCGCCACCGTCCGCCCCTCGACTTCCAGGGCTCCCCGGTGCGCCCAGGTGTCGCAGCCGAGGGCCAGGCCGCTCACTACCGTCAGTCTCTCAGCCACGCAGGCCCTGGCCAGTAGCCGTGCCTGCTCCTTCCCCTCTCGGGTGGGCGAACGCGTTCCCACGATTGCCACTGATGGTTCCGCCTCTTCATCGAGCCTGCCGGCCACGCACAGTACCGGAGGGCGGTCCCGCATACGCTTCAAGAGGCACGGGTACGCTTCGTCGACGTCGCACAGGACTCGGATGTTCTGCTGCGCCAGCTCCTTCGTCTCCGCAGCGACGTCCTCCAGATGCCTGTGCGCCTGGCTGACCCCGTTAACTCGCTCCGGATCGAGGCGCAGGGACGGGACGCTGAGTTCTTCGGGCGTAGCGCGTAGCGCCTCCTGGGCCCCCCCGAAGTGCCCCACCACGCGGCGGTAGCCTATCGGCCCGAGGCCCCCGTACCAGACCAGCGCAATCTGCGCCAGGCGTTGTGTGCGCTCATTATCCATCTGCTACCCTCGCGCTCTCCCCGCCGCTTGAAGACGTCCCCTACCCCGGCCTTTCAGTCTGGCTGCCTCTAGGCGTCTTCTCCACGCCCCTAGCGGTGGCAGAGAAGCCAGGCCCCAAAACAGGGACCTGGCTCAGGTATCCGAGTCAATCTATCGGTTAGGTGGCGTCTGGGGTTGAAGGCTACCAGTCGCGCCCGCCGCCCCGCCGGTCGCGGCCACCGCCGCCACCGCCGAAGCGACCGCCGCCGCCAAAGCCACCACCACCGCCGCCGCCACCGGACCGTTGCGGCCGGGCCTCATTGACCGCTAGCTTGCGGCCGTCCAGGTCGGTCCCGTTGAGGGCACCGACAGCCTTGGAAGCCTCATCATCATCGCCCATCTCCACGAAAGCGAAGCCGCGCGGCCGCCCCGTGTCGCGGTCAGTAATGATGCTGACCTCGTCCACCTGCCCAAACTGCTCGAAGGTTTCCCGGAGGGCTTCCTCCGTGGTTGTGTACGACAGATTCCCGACGTAGATACGCATGCACAATGCTCCTTGGGCGCCTCTGTGGCGCAGAGAGTAACTACAACGTCGCGCCCTGAACAGGAGCAAGCTATCACTAACCACTGTCGGGCACTAGTAACATTATACCAGTTTCTTCAATATACGCAAGACTCCTAGTTCACTTCGGTTCACACAGCGAGCGCGGGCACGCAGGAGGAAGCGTCTCGCCTATTTCCCCGTGCCCTGCTGCAGGCTGTTGATAATCTGCATCGCCGTCTTCTCAAACTCGTCCCAGTGCGAAACCGGGGCCAGCACCCGGAGGTCGTAGCACAGGTCCGTCGCAGGCATGGTGATGCGCAGGCCCTTCATGGGCACCGACATCAGCCCCGTCCGTCGGGTGCAGGTGAAGTAGGACCAGGCCGCGGGCAGGTTCGCTACGGTCATGGCCTGCATCTGCCCCTCCTCTTTGAAGGTAGGGTCTTCCTTGGCGGCCCGGTCACCCAGGAAGAGGTGTGTCGAGCCTTCCTTACGGCGTTCGAGAGGCAGAGCGCTCTCTGTGGTGCCGCCGTAACTGGCCCCCAGACGGGAGGCAGCACCGGCGATATCTGCCACCGTCCCTGCCACCATGGTGCCCTTCATGCTTACCACATACAGGCCACCGGGCTTAAACCGTGCAGACTCAAAGCTGCCCAGCGACCCCGAGGTGGCATAGAACCAGTTCCCCGGCCCCTTCATCCGGAAGAGATTGTTCTGCGTGGCGTAATCCTTCCAGTCCTTCGGCTCCGCCGGGGGCCTGGTGGCCACGACAAAGGCCGTAACCTGCGCGACCACGACTAAGGCCGCCAGCACGGCGGCGGAAATGCCATAGACCCGCCACGCGGGAACCTCTCGCCGAACCCTCTCCACCTCAAACATCGCCCGGGCTGCGCCCTCATACCGGCTGGGCGCTTCCCCTGGCTTCTTCTTAGCACCGGTTGGCCCGGCGGAACCCTGGCCGGGCACCGGCGGCCCCAACCGCTCGATCTCCTCCGGCCCCTCCTCATCCCCCATAGAGTCCACCTTCGGAGCCGAGTCCACCATCGGGTGATGCGCTGCCGCCGGGGCTTGGCTCTCTTCAGCGGCGGTCGCCGCTGCGGGGTCCGTTGCCCCCTCCGACAGGCTCTTGCCGCACCAGGTGCAGACCTGGTCGCGGTCGCTCTGCATGCCGCAGTACTTGCAGACCTTGCCCATGCCGTTCACCTCCCTTGGGTTAGCCGCGCCTGACCGCTCGTCCGCGCCGCCCCCCGGGCCGATTGCCGCGATATTACCGCAACCGGCGGGAAAAGGGAACAAATTCCTTGCGGAGTGGTACAATGGCCCGAAAGATTCATTCCCGAGGTAACCATATGTTGAGTCTCCTGCGGCGTATCCTGATCGGCCACCCGCTGGCCACCGATCGCATCGAACACGAGAAGCTCGGCAAGGCTGGAGGCATGGCCATCTTCGCCGCCGATCCCATGTCCTCGGTGGCTTACGGCCCCGAGGAGGTCTTGCTGGTATTGCTCGTCGCGGGTGCCGCCGGGATGCGCCTGAACGTACTGGTCTGCGTGGCCATAGCCGTGCTTATCGGCATTGTTGCCACCTCTTACCGCCAGACGGTCATCGAGTACCCTTCGGGCGGTGGCGCGTATGTGGTGGCCCGTGAGAACCTCGGTCCGCTCGCTTCCCACATCGCCGGCGCCGCCTTGCTCATTGACTACGTCCTCACCGTGGCTGTCAGCGTGGCCGCTGGAATAGCAGCTATCACTTCGGCGGTCCCCGCTCTCTACCACCATCGCGTGCTCATTGCCGGCATCTGCGTCGCGCTCATCGCTCTGGGCAATCTGCGTGGATTGCGCGAGTCGGCGGCGGCCTTCGCCCTGCCGGTCTATGGCTTCGTCGTTTGCGCTGTGATCACCATTCTCGCTGGCCTCTGGCAGTTGGCACGCGGCTCGATGACGCCCGACGCCCCACTCACCGCCTTGCCCGTACTCCAACCGCTCACCATGTTCCTGGTATTGCGTGCTTTCTCTTCGGGCTGCGTGTCTCTGACCGGGATTGAGGCCGTGGCCAACGGCGTTCAGGCCTTTCGCGAGCCGCGCGGTAGGAATGCAGCAGCGGTGATGGTCTATCTCGCAGTGATTCTCGCCGCCACCGTGGTCGGAGTGGCCATCCTCGCTCACCAGCTCAACGTCGTGCCCCGGGAGACGGAGACCGTGCTGTCCCAGGTGGGCGCCAAAGTCTTTGGCCGCCACGCGATGTATTATGTTCTGCAGACCCTCACGGCGCTGATCCTGATCTTTGCCGCCAACACCAGCTTCTCCGGCTTCCCTCGTCTGTCGGCGTTCATGGCGCGCGACGGTTTCCTGCC
>JAAYIR010000265.1 GCA_012523355.1 candidate division WS1 bacterium | reverse complement strand
TTACCAGGGGGTGCGTAGCCAGAAACATGTTCTGCCGATGGTAGTCCCGGATGATTGCCTCCCGCTCGACCGGCACATACAGCGGCCAATGCACGCCTCCCACCACATACTCAATTCCCAGCGCCCTTATCTCCTCCTCTGGCAAGCCCAGAGCCGGTTCTGCTCCTTCCGGCCCTCCCTCCCGGATTCCCCATACCGGGTTACCGGCATACCCCGTCCGCTCCAGCTCCTCGAGCTCCCATCGTGACATCACGCTGATTTCCACACTGAAATGCGCACGCGGCGAGGTGATGACCTCGTCAAACTCACTTCGTGACGCGTACAGATCCGGCAAGTTGTAGGGCGTATTCAGGTGATCGGTCACCCCGTAGTCCAGGATCCCCTGCGCCTCGGCCTCCTTCACCAGATCGGCGAGCGTCATACACGCCCCATCATATGAGTTCCGCGAGTGAATATGCCAGTCACTGGTGATCTTCATTCTCGAACCTCGTTGACCCCGCGCAGAACGTCCGCGGATGCTAGAACCCCTGCACCGGTAGCCTCACGTTCAACCGGTCTTGGCGCCCATAATCAGCCCAGCCGCCACAGCCTGCTCTCCTCAATCCCCGCCGCCTCCAGGATCTCCGCCGCCCGCTCGAAATCTGGATGGTACTGCTCGTCATGACAGTCACTGCCTATGGACAGCGTCACGCCTTCGCCCTGCAGCCATGCCACGTACTCCACATACTGCCGCTTGAAGCCCTCCGGATAGCTCCTGTTGAACACCGTTGCTCCCAGGTTGAACTCCACGACCGCCCCGTGTTCCCGTGCGGCCGCGGCAAACTCCTCATGCATGGACTGTGGTATGTGTCCAAAGTCGTCCAGCCAGGGCTCCGACCGGTACATGCCGTCCGCATCCCTCCACGCCCCCATCCACCACCACGGATGCGCGACGATTGTCACCAGCGGGTGCGTGGCCAGGAACATGTTCTGCCGATGGTAGTCCCGGATGACTGCCTCCCGCTCGATCGGCACATACAGCGGCCAATGCACGCCTCCCACCACGTACTCAATTCCCAACGCCCTCATTTCCTCTTCCGCTAAACCGATGGCTGGCGCGGCCCCCTCCGGTCCTCCCTTCCGAATGCCGTATACCGGCTCGCCCGGATACTCAGTTCTGGCTTACTCGTCCAGTTCCCACTGTGACACGACGCTGACCTCCACCCCAAAATGCACACGCGGCGAGTTCACGACCTCGTCAAACTCGGCCCGCGCCGCGTACAGATCAGGTAAGTTGTAGGGGGTGTGGATATGATCGGTTAGCCCATAGTCGACAATCCCCTGCTCCCCGGCGCCCTTCACCAGATCAGCGAGCGTCATGCACGCCTGATCGCACGAGTTCCGTGAGTGTATGTGCCAGTCAGTAGTGATCTTCATCCTACAACCTCTCCTTGGTGTCCAGTCTCTGGTGCGTTCTCCTCTAGCTTCCCACCTGCTACTCGTTCCCCTGCCTCGACTCTTCCTCCGGCCCCTCCTCTCCGTGGTACGGTTCCGTATGAATGACCACGTGCGAGTTCGGGAATTGTCCCTTGATCTCTCTTACGATATTGTCCCCCAACTGGTGCGAGTCCTCCACACTCATCTGCCCATCTACCCACAGGTGCAACTCCACAAATCTCGTTGACCCGGCCCGGCGCGTTCGCAGGTGGTGGAACCCCCGCACCGGCGGTCCCTGCTTGGCCAGGCACTCGGCTACCCATCGCTCCGTCTCCGGCAGTCCAGCGTCCAGCAGGTCCCGGCCCGCACGTGCGGTCAATTGCCAGGCTGCACGCATAATCAACAAGGCCACCATCAGCGCCACCACTGGATCCACCCAGCCCAGGTCGAGCCTCGGCAGCCACCGCTCGCCCAGCCAGATGACCCCCAGTCCGGCCATGACCCCCGCCGAGGTCCACACGTCCGTGCGCAGGTGCCAGCCATCGGCTTCCAGCGCGGGAGACTCCGACCGCTCCGCCTCGCGAAAGAGCAGACCCGAGACGAAGTAGTTGATCACCACCGAGGCCAGCATCAGTATTACGCCCAAACCCAGCCTCTCCGGCGGTTCTGGGTTCAGCAGCTTCTTGGCCGCCTCCAGGATGATCCATATCGCCGCGCCGAAGATGAGCAACGCCTCTATCATCCCCGAGACGTTCTCCACCTTCCCATGCCCAAAGGGATGCTCCTCGTCCGCTGGCCTTCCAGAACTCCGCACCGCGAACAGCGCTATCAGCGCCGCGACCAGGTCCATGCCCGAGTGCAGCGCCTCCGACAGCACCGACACCGAACCGATCGCCAGCCCTACCGTGCCCTTGGCGATTACCAGCGTCAGATTCGAGCCCACTGACACCAGAGCCACGTTCTGTTCCCGGCGCTGCTGATCCACGTTCCTGACTCCTGGCTCCCGCGGGCGGGTTCCCTCTCCAAGCTGGCTTCCTCACGCTCGGCCCGGCTGGGGTCCCTGCTTCTCCCGCAAACAAAAAAGACCCCGAGGAGTATTAGTCCTACGGGGCTGTCAAACCCGCTGCCCATTTACGTTCCTTGGGCCCGGCCATCCCTGTGCGGGGCACCTGCTCTATCTCAATGATATCTGCTTGCCTCTCCCCTTGTCAAGCTTGACGGGCCTCTGCCTATCACTCCTCCCATGTGAAATCCCGGGTGGGTCCACCGCCGACGCTGGGCGCACATCCGGCAGGTACGTGCTAACCCTCCGAGGAAGGAGTGCGACATGAAGCTGGGAGTCATCTCCGATACACACGGCAACCTCGCCGCCTGGGAGCTTGCCTGGGACCTGGTCCTGCACGATTGCAGCCTTATCTTCCACTGTGGCGACGCGCTCTACCACGGCCCCAAGTTCAAACCCGGCGAGGGCTACGAGGCCGGCGCTCTGGCCCAGGCCCTCAACGCCTGCCCGGTGCCCCTTATCCTGGTCCGGGGCAACGCTGACTCCGAAGTGGACCAACTGGTGCTTGACATCCCCGCCCAATCGCCGTATGCCTTCGCCCAGGTCGAGGGGATACGCCTGCTGGTCTCACACGGGCATCTGTTTTCTCCAGAAGAACTTCTGGAGCGTGGCCAACTGTGGAACCTGGACTTCGTTCTCACCGGCCATACCCACGTTCCGGCGCAGCGCCGTGTGGGGAGCACTCTGCACGTGAACCCGGGAACGACGACCTTCCCGCTCAGCCCGGAACCGGCTCTACGTCGGCGTACCTGCGCGGCCCTGCTCGACGGCGAGCCCCACTGGTGGGACCTTGACACCGGGGAGGAACTGCAGGTGCCGCGGTAGGCCCTGCACCCTATCCTGAGGCCGGAGGTGGCCTCCTATGACCGATCGCGAGAGATTCGTGCGCGCGCTGACCTTCCAGTCTGTAGACCGCGTCCCCCGCCTGGAGCTCTGTCTATGGGGCCAGACGTACCGACGCTGGTTGGAGGAGGGCCTGCCCTCCGACGCCCTCCCCGATACCGACTTCTTTCCCGGCTCCGAGTTCTTTGGTCTCGACCGCCGGGACTACATACCGGTGCGCACCGGACTGCTCCCCGGCTATGGCTACCAGGTTCTGGAGGAGACTGACCGCTATGTCATCGCCTGCCATGACCACGGCGGAGTCACCAAGGCCCTCAAGACTGGCGTTGCCAGCGGCACCCGGGAGTGCATGGATCAGCACCTGCGCGCCCCGGTAACAGATCTAGAGACCTTCCGCGACTACCAGTCTCGCCTCAACCCCGACTCCCCCGCGCGCTACCCCCGCTACCTCGCCTCCCGCGCCCGCGAGTGGAATGCCCGCGACTGCTCCCTGCAGCTTCTCACCAACGGCGCCTTCGGTTTCTACTCCCATGCCCGCACCATGATGGACACTGAGGGCCTTTCCATTGCTTTCCATGAACAGCCCTCCCTGGTCCATGCCCTCATGGATCACCTGGAGTACTTCATCACTGCCCTCCTCGAGCGCGTACTTGCCAGTGGCGTCGAGGTGGATGTCTTCAACTTCTTCGAGGATATGGCCTACAAGACCGCGCCGCTGCTCTCTCCGGCGACCTTCCGCGAGTTCATCTTCCCGCATTACTGCCGCGTCTGTGAGCTGCTGCGTAAGCACGGCGTCCAGCTCATCTCGGTGGACACCGACGGCAATTCGGAGCCGCTCTTTCCGCTGCTGATCGAGGCTGGGGTCAATGTCATCTGGCCGCTGGAGCAGGCCGCTGACCACAGGAATCCGCTGCAGCTCCGCCGGGAGTATGGCCGCGACCTGGCCTTCATGGGCGCGGTGGATAAGCGGGCGTTGTTCACGGACCACGCGGCGATTGACTACGAACTGGAAACCAAAATCGCGCCGCTGCTGGAGCAGGGCGGCTTCATCCCGATCCTGGACCATGCGGTCTCACCAGACATCTCCTACGACAATTGGCTCTACTACCTCGAGCGCAAGCACGCGCTCTTGGGTTAGTTCCGAGCCAGGGCGTGCCCAACAGGCGCTGACCGCCGTCGTGGCGAAGATACACTTACTCGTGGAGACACGAAAGGAGCGATGCACATGCACCCTCACGCTTCTGGATTCTCTCTGATTCTAGCTGCTGTCCTCATTCTGACCAGCCTGGGATTCGCTGGGGCCCAGGAGTTAGCCCACTGGACCTTCGCCGATGGCGCCCAGGGCTGGACGCCTACCAACCAGGCCCGGGTCTCCGAGGTCTCCCGCCGGCCCGGCACCAAGAGCCTCGCGATCCGCCAGAGCACTGATGAGGAACAGGATAGCGCCTGGCTCAGCCCCGTCCTGCCTGGTCCCGGTCATCCCTTGCGGGTCACATGCTGGGTTGCCGACAACTACACGGTGCAGAACGATTTTTCCTACGCAGCCGCCATCGAGCTACTCCCCTGCGACGCGCAGGGGCAGTTGACCTCTGCGGGTGGCAATTGGCGTCACTTTCCCTGGGACGACACCCGCAAGCAGTCGCAATACTGGGGCCCTCTCACCACCGCTGGCCTGCTCTGGAAGTTCTACTCGATGGACTTCCATCCGGCTCCTGGTCACTTCCGCCTGCGCTTCACCTGGCCGAAAGCTCTCGCCCGCGGCGAGTGTTATCTGACCGACGTGCGCGTGGCGCTTGCGCCCTCGGAGCCTCGCCCGCCTGCTCCGGCCGGTACCCCCCGCGCCGACTCACGCTACGCCCTGGAGATCAGCACCCCCGCTAATGCCAACCTCTTCTATGCCGATGACCCGCTGCGCCTCGAGTTCTTGCTGTATCCTCTCGACGGCAAGCCCATCGAGACCTTCACCCAGCCGGTGATCGAGTACGAGATCACCGATTATGAGTACTTCTATGTGGCCTCGGGAACGATCCCCTTCGCCGGCGCGGCCCAGGTTGCCGTCGGCGTCAAGGACCCCAAGCGCGATCGCTCCGTCAACCTGCATAAGTCCGTGGTACTTACAGACCCGGCTGCGCGGCAAGTGGGGCGGGAGTTCTTCCTCCACGCCCGGCTGGTGGACGGCAAGCGGGTAATCGCCGAGGACACCCTCACCTACGGCGTTGTCAACCCCCGCCGTACCGACCCCCGCGATTACCAGAGATGTCGTTTCATTGGCTTCTCCAGCGGCGGTGGTTTCCAGAGCACAGAGTCCGCGCACCCTGAGCAGTCTCTCCGCGACAAGATGGGTGTCTCCGTGGTCCATGACTGGGACTATCACGGCTGGAGGACGGCGCAGCCCAACGCCGGGGACCCGATCAAGCCTGCTGTCCGCTCCGCCTTCCCCAAGGTGGTCTACTGCCCGAACCTGGAGCAGATGCGGGGACGCAAGCCGGGGCATCCCTGGGGCGATATCTCCACCATGGCTCCGAGCTGGGCCACGTTTGACGATCCCTTCCGTCCCGGCTGCAAGACCTTCGACATAGACGGCTACGTTGCGTATATCGTGGCCTACGTCCGCACCAACCGCGAGGCCGTCCTCTCCGTCGTGCCCTCCGGTCTGGAGCGCACCGTGGACGCTCGCACTCTAGAGCTGCAGCGCAAGGCCTACACCGCGCTCAAACGGGAGTTCCCCGACTTGCCGGTGGGAATGATGATCTACGGGCTCACCGACCCACGCGGGGTAGACCTGGTGCTGAAGGAGAAGCTCTACGAGGTGGCCGACTTCTTCGATGATCACATGTATGTCTCGGCCATAGACTGGACCCAGGTGAACCGGCTGCGCGCCGAGCTGCAGAAGCTGGGTCTGGACCGGCCTCTCATCTCCACCGAGTTCTCCCGCGTCGGCGGCACGGACCAACTGCAGCGGGCTCGCGACACGATCACCTCCATGCTCGACGCTCACGCCCACGGCATGTACCAGGTGAACTACTACAACATGTACCTGGGGAACCCTGGCGAGCCGCCACTGCGTGATCCCATCCTCCGAGGCAGCTTCCCGGGCGATGGCTTTGCCTGGATGCAGTACGTGGATCGTCCGCGGGTATCCGCCGCTATCTCCGGCACTTCCTGGGGCCGCGGCTCCTATGGGGGCGACGAACGCGGCGCCTCGCTCATGCCCATGCTCCAGTGTCTGGCCTTCTACAACTTCGTCCAGGCCGTGGAGGTGGCGGACCTCAAGACCACCTTCAAACCCACGCCTACCTCGGTCGCCTATGTGTACGCTCGCGAAGGCCAGACGATCATGTACCTGGTCCTTAGCGAGCCCACTGCTCCAGCCACTCTGGCCCTCACCGGTGACGTGCCCTACACCCTGCAGGACCTCTTCGGCCGCACCGACCGCGTCACTCCTACCAGCGCTTCCCTGGTGGTCGCTACCCTGGACCCCCTCCAGCTCCGGTTTGACCGCGAGGTGCCGGCGCTCTACGACCCTGCCACTGCCGGTTCAGTCCTCAAGCCCGTCTCCGGCGGCATTAATACTCCCGTGCTCGCGCGTGGCGCGACCGGGACGGTGGAGGTCATCCTCCCGCCGGTGTTCGCCAGAGCTTTCCAGGCCACCGTCACTGCCACGGTAGACGGCCGCTGGCCGAAGACCGAGCCGCGCACTGTGCAGTGCTCCCCCCAGGAACCGGTAAGCGTATCCCTGCCCGTCACTGTGGCCCAGGACACACCCCCGGGCAGCTACACCTTCACCACTCGTTTGCTGGAGGGGAACAAGCAGGTCTCGGTCCTGAAAACCCCTCTCCAGATCAGCGAGATTCTGGAACTGGAGTTGGGTTCGGTCCCGCTCACCAGGCGCCAGGCTCCGGCGATCACGGCGACGATCCGCAACCTGGCGAGCCAGCCCATGTCCGGCACTATCCGGCTGGACAATCGCCACTTCGGCGAGGACTCGCTGCCCACCGAGATGGTACAACCTTACCGCGTAGCAGCGCGCGGCCAGGTCACGGTCTCCTTCCCCGTGCCTACGGGGCAGGGCAACCTGGCCGCCAGCTACACCATATCCGCGACCTTGAGAGACGCCGGCGGCTTCACCCTGACGCGCGAGGACGATATCTCCTTCCAGGCTTGCGAAAAGGCCACGGGACCCATCAAGATTGACGGCGATCTGGGGGACTGGGACCTGCCCAGCCTACACCCCATCCCCTTCGAGCGCTGGTTCAACCGCGACAAGGCCGGGGAACTGGAGGGTGTCTTCTACTCGCGCTGGGATGCCAACAAGCTCTACTTCGCTGCGGTCATCCACGACCCGATCAGCGTAGTTACCGGCGAGGAGCAGGTAGACTGGACCGACGACAACATAATGCTCGGGCTGTATCCCTGGGGCTGGCACATGGGCGAGCCGCTCAATACTGGCTACTATCGTGAACACCTGGGGCCCCTTGCCGGTGGAGGCGCAAGTTTCCTGCGCATTGGCCACGTCCCCAGCGGCCCCTCAACCCCCGAGGGCGCTGAGATCGCGGTCAAACGCACTGATCAGGGATACGTCTACGAGTGGGCGTACCCCCGGGCCAGCGTATACCCGCTGCGCCTGGAAAAGGGGGGACGGTTCCGTTTGTCATTGACCCTCATAGACCAGCATCAGGTGCCCAAGGTGAACTGGGGTGAGTTCTCCTGGCTGGTCTTCAGTGGCTTCAACGTCAACGTGGACGCTCAGCCCAGCAAGTGGCGTCAGTTTGAGCTGATCGACTAGCGAGAGTCACTAACGGCGATCCAGGGCAGCGTCCCCATGCACGTACGAGCCTTGTCGGACGCGCTTCCCCTGCCCGCTCTCCGCTCTGGGGAACCGCTATGTCCCTGCCCGTTCTCTCGTGATATAATGCGCCTCGTTTGGCGTACAGACGTGACCGCAGATGGACTACCGGCGGAGATGGCAGCAAACTCGGCTGCGCAAGGCCCGCAAACGACTGCTCTGGGGCCTGGCGGTGTGCCTGGTCGCACTACTGGCCCTGGCCCCCTTCTGGCTGCGCGGACGATCAGGCCTGGCCTGGAGCCTCGCACCGCAGCAGCCGGGCCTGGTACATTTCGGGACCGACGGCGAGGAGCTGGTGGCGGTCTGGAGCACCGGACAGGTAGCGATCCTGGACGCCGATACCGGCCAGCCCCTTGCCCAGAGCCGACTGCAATCTGTCTTCCCGCTGCTTTCCGAGCCGGTGGTATTTCAGGGCAGAGCCGTGCTGGGGAGTGATGATGGGCGGGTGCGGGAGTTGAACCTGGCCACCGGGGAAGTGGCCTGGGAGACGGTCACCGGCGGGGCGGTGCGGGCACGCCCGGCACGGGTCGGAGACCTGGTGCTGGTCGGCTCGGACGACGGCTATCTGTATTGCCTGCAGGAGGGAACCGGACAGGTGCGATGGCGGGTCCACTGCGGCGGTAAGATAGGCGCCGAGGCCGCTCCCTGTACTCCCTCCCGGGTGGCGGTGGGGACAGTGGGCGGTGGGATTGTGGGCGTAGGCGGTGGCGGGGCGCTGACCTCCTCTCAAGCAGAGACCTCCGGGGAGGCCCGAGCTACCGTCCAGTGGCGAGTGCCCACCGAGGCGCCGGTGTTGTGTCCGACAGTGGCTTTCGCCGAGGGACGTTTGGTTGCGCTAGGAACCGATGAGGGGCTGTTCTACCTGCTGGAGGCGGCCACAGGTAAGGTGCAATCGCGCACGGAGTTTACCGGATTGCTGCGCTGCCGGCCGGTGGCGCTACCGGACCGCGTCGTGGCCACGGATTGCGCCGGGCAGGTGATGGCCTTTGGTCTCGAAGGTAGCACCTTGTGGTCGCGTCGCGTGCGCGGACCGATCACCGCTGGCCTGGCAGCGAGTGAGGAGGCTGTCTATCTGGGGACGGCGCGGGGGGAGATCCTGGCCCTGCGCCTGTCCGACGGACGGCAAGTCTGGCGCAGACGCCTGCCGGCACCGGCCGCTGGCTCACTGCATCTCACCGCCGACCTGGTCGTAGTCGGCCTCAGCGACGGCAGAGTCTGCGCCCTTCGGCGACCACCCAGGGGTTGATGATGTCCGCTCCCTCCCCACCGACTGCTCCCTCACGTCGCAACTTCTATCTGGGCCAGATCAATGGCCCCTTCACCTTCCTGTCCATAACCCTGCTCAACGCGGAGACCGTCCTGGCGGCCTT
>JAAYIR010000264.1 GCA_012523355.1 candidate division WS1 bacterium | reverse complement strand
TCGCCTCCGCTCAGGGTCGTGGCAGGCTGACCGAGTTTGATGTAGCCCAAGCCGACGTCTATCAGCGTTTGCAGGATGCGGGTGAGGGTGGGATGGGCGGAGAAGTGCTCACGAGCCTCCGTGATCTCCATCTCCAGCACCTCGGCGATGTTGGCACCGCGATAGGTGATCTCCAGTGTCTCGCGGTCAAAGCGCAGGCCTCGGCACTTCTCGCAGGGGACCCAGACCTCGGCCAGGAAGTCGGCCTCCAGGCGGACGGCGCCATGTCCCTCGCATTCCGGGCAGCGGCCCTCGGCGACGTTGAAGCTGAAGCGGCCGGGCTTGTAGCCACGGGCGCGCGCCTCGGGAACCTTCGTGAAGAGCTCGCGAATGTGGGTGAAGACGCCGGTGTAGGTGGCAGGGTTGCTGCGCGGGGTGCGCCCGATAGGAGACTGGTCAATCAGCACCGCCTTGTCGAGGTGCTCGGCGCCGGTCAGGTTGTCGAAGGGTCCGGGAGGGGTCTGGGCGCGATTGAGCCGCTGAGCCAGGGCCGGGAATAGAGTGTCCGTCACGAGCGAGCTCTTCCCGGACCCGGAGACGCCGGTGACACAGATGTAAGTCCCCAGCGGGAATTCTACTGTCAGGTCGCGGAGGTTGTTAGCACGCGCGCCGCTGAGGACGAGGCGTTTCCCGTTGCCGTTGCGGCGCTGTTCCGGTACCGGGAGCGAACGCCGTCCGGAGAGGTACTTACCGGTGAGACTGCGCGAGCGCCGGATCTGTGCCGGCGTGCCCTGAGCGACGATCTGGCCACCGCGCTCCCCTGCTCCGGGGCCGAAGTCCACCACCCAGTCCGCGCTCAAGACGGTCTGCTCATCATGCTCGACGACCAGGATGGTGTTGTCCTGATCGCGCAAGGCCTGGAGAGCTTCAATGAGGCGCGCCTGGTCCCGGTGATGCAGCCCGATACTGGGCTCGTCCAGGACATAGAGGCAATCGGTGAGACCGGAGCCGATCTGACCGGCGAGGCGCAGGCGCTGGGCCTCCCCGCCGGAGAGCGTCGGCGCGGTGCGATCGAGGGTCAGGTAGTGCAGACCGACGTGCTGGAGGAAGCGTAGCCGCTGGCGGAGTTCTTTGAGCGGCTCCTCGGCGATCTGGCCACGCGCCCCGGTGAGTTCCAGGGTTTCGAAGAAGACCTGGGCCTCAGTCACGGTCATGGCCAACAGCTCGGCGATGGACTTGCCGCCCAGCTTGACAGCCAGGGACTCGCGACACAGGCGCTGACCGCCGCAGTCGGGGCAGGGGCTCTCGCGAATCACCTTGTCCAGCATCATGCGCCAGGGTCCCCCGGCGGTGCGTTTGTAGCGGTGCATGAACCACTGGAGCAGGCCTTCCCAGGGGCCGGCATGGCGCCACTCCCAGCCGGTACGGGGGTTTCTGAACAGGTACCGAATCCGCTCCGGGGTGCCCTGGAGGAGTACCTGGCGCTGCTCGGGGGTGAGGTCCTGCCAGGGCGTGTCCAGGGAGAAGCCGAAGTGGTTCCCGACGCCCTCGAGCCAATGCCACTCGATACGGCGGATGAGCTTGTTGAGGGTCGGCAGGGCACCCTGACGTAAAGATTTCTGCGGGTGCTCGACAAGCAGAGCGGGGTCAAGCCGCTTGCAGACGCCCAGGCCCTCGCAGGTATGACACATGCCGCGGGGGTTGTTGAAAGAGAAGCTCGCGGGATACATCTCCGGAAGACTGATCAGACATTCCGGGCAGGAGGAGTCGCGGCTGAAACGGATCTCCTCGCCCGAGAGCGGCAGCACCAGGAGGTTGCCCTCGCCCCACTCCAGGGCAGTGTCTACGGTCTCCGCCAGGCGTCCAGGCTCCTGGGTGCGGGCCGGGAGGCGGTCAATCACCAGCTCGACGTCATGCCGACGGTAGCGGTCGAGAAGCGGCGGATTCTCCAGACGAATCGGCTCCCCGTCCACGCGGGCATGGGCGAAGCCGCGACGGTGGAGGTCGGCGAAGAGGTCCTTGAACTGACCGCGCCGGCCGCTCACCAATGGAGCGAGAATCTGCAACGAACCGTTCTGGTTGAGAGTGCGGATCTGATCCAGGATGGACTGGCGACTCTGAGCGCCCAGCGGGCGTCCGCATTCGGGGCAATGGGGTTCACCCAGGGTGGCGTACAGCACACGCAGGTAGTCGTAGATCTCGGTAATGGTGCCGACGGTGGAGCGGGGGTTGTGGCTGGCCACGCCTTGCTGGATGGCGATGGCCGGGCAGAGGCCCTCCACGGCGTCCAGACGCGGACGGGGGAGTTGGGGCATGAACTGCCGCGCGTAGGGCGAGAGGGACTCGACATAAAGCCGCTGCCCCTCCGCATAGAGCGTGTCGAAGGCTAGCGAGGACTTCCCCGAGCCGCTAAGACCGGTGAAGACGAGGAGTCGATGCTTGGGGAGCGTGAGATTCAGGCCCTGGAGGTTGTGCTCACGGGCACCACGGATTGTGATTACGTCGGAAGGCAAGAAAGTCTCCTGGATAGCACGGGGAGATACGCCCAGACGTATGGAATCCTACGCTCCAACGGCCGTGCTGTCAATCGGGAGTTGAGGAGGGGGGAGGGCCTCACCCCCTGGGCGGCCACGAGGCGGCCGCCGGTCCCCCTCTCCCTGTCGGATTCGTGCCGAATCCGCCGAGGAGAGGGGGATAGGATGGGGAGTGTGGGCCGGCCTCCTGACGCGCAGAGCGCGTCAGTCGTGCGGCCCCTCCAGGGGAAACGGCAGGGTGATCTCTCCTGCAGGAGGGGAGGTGGTCAGACCATGTGGTTGGGCAGCGCGTAGAAGGAGACTAGCAACAGGAACAGGACAAATAGGACCGGCAAGACCTGACCATAGCGCCCGGGGAGGAGCCGGGAGAGGCCGCGGCACGCTCCAATCGCAATCACCGCCAGGAAGGGGAAGAAGTAGCGGCCCTGGGCGGAGAAAGCTACCAGGTTGAAGCTCAGGTAGGAGGCAATGAGAACCGCGAGTCCGGCAAGCAGCGCCAGCAAGAAGACACGGCGCTCAGGACCCATGGCGAGGCGCTTTCTGGACAGAACCAGGCCCAGGAGTCCGAAGAGCAAGCCCGCGTTGCAGACCTGATAGACCCACCAGGGGAGAAAGTCCTTCTCACTGACCATCGAATTGAATACACCCCAGAAGCTGTCTCGCAGGTAGTGCGATCGCAGGGCCAGAACCACTCGCGCCCAGTTTGAGGCGGGCGCGCGCCAGGGGGAATAGGAGAGCGTGGTCTCGCCGATGGCGCGGATGGCCAGCGGGTCGCCATAGAGGAGCTGGTTGTGCACTAGCCACCAGCCCGCTACCAGCAGCAGGCCTCCCAGCGCGAGAGCGATCCACCTGAGCTTGAGCGGCCAGCGTGTGGGGCGTAGAGCCAGGGCGAGGAGAACCATGACGAGCAAACACAGGGCAGTGGACTTGGACATGAGCGCCAGGCCGCAGACGGCGCCGAGCGTCAGGAGGCGGGCCGGAGTCGGGCCACGGGCAAGGGCCTGCCACAGGAGCAAGAGGCCGAGGGTAACCAGGAGATTGGCCAGGGCGTCATTGTTGACTACCGAGCACATGTACAGGTTCATGGGCACGAAGGCCACCAGGGCGGCCGCGCAGAGAGGAATCGTCGGAGGGGCGTGGGGCAGCAACTCGCAGGCCAGCTTCCAGGTGAGCCAGACCATGAGCAGGCCGCAGAGCGTGCAGATCAGGCGGGCGCCGGTGACGGTGGGGCCGACCAGGCGCCAGAGCCCCGCGGCCAGGGCGTGGTACAAAGGCGGCTGAATCCCCTCGTTGCGGGGGGGAAGCTGGCGGAAGTCAGCCCACACACCGTGGTAGAAGCGCTCCACCTGGTCGAGGTGCTGGAGTTCATCGGGAGGGCAGCCGACAGGTATGCGGACGGTCAGCCATACCGACAGGGACAAGAAGAGCACCAGGATGGCCCAGACGTACCAGCGAGTGGAGGGCAAGGATCGGGATACCTCCCTGCAAACTGACGGGCCGGAGTAGCCGCAGAGGGGTAGGCAGGCCCGGTCCCCTCCGCGGCTGCAGGTGACGGACTACTCTGCCAGCCAGGCAAGAAACTCCTGGTAGCTCTCACAGAACTGGGTCAGGGTACGCGCGGCGGGGAGATAGGCGTCAAATTCCTCCACCCGCATCCCATCCGGCTCGTAGGCCTGGCGGAAGAGTTGGCTCTTGTAGAGCTTGTCCAGGTAGGCTGCTGGCAAGGGCGTCCACATGCCGTCAGGATTCAGTTCTCGCGGCTCAGAGTCAAACTGGTCCTGCCGGTCCGGGAAGATGGTGATGAACATGGACACTTCTGGTTCCTGGTGGATAGAGCGCAGAATGTTCCACGGACCGCGGCCGGCTGCGGCCAGCGGGCAGGATTTGTCCAGTCCCGTGCCCCCCCCCTGGGGGGCTTTCGACAACAGCCGGTACTCGCGCTGCCGCATGGCCGTGGTACACCACTTCTTGACCTCTTCCCAGTCACTGACGCCGGCGGCCTGCAGCTCCTCGCCGACGGGGTCGTCCAGT
>JAAYIR010000263.1 GCA_012523355.1 candidate division WS1 bacterium | reverse complement strand
CAGGCCCTGGATCATGATGAGTTCCTCCCTTGCAGCAAACAACCGACGGATCATGATTTCACCGCTAAAGCAGGTGATTCCTCTCTGCTTTGACCCAGGAAGGTCTTCACGCCCGTACGGCGAATTCACGCCGACTACCGCAGTTTGGGGAGGAAGACCGATGAGTCAATATCCAGGAGCCACCTACTATGTATCGCCTCAAGGCGATGACCGTTGGTCGGGGGCTTTACCCGAGCCGAACGCCACGGGTAGCGATGGACCTTTCGCCACGCCAGCAAAAGCCCGCGACGCGGTACGCGCACGCGAAGACCGCAGCGCTCCGATGACTGTGCTATTGCGCGGAGGAACCTATTTCCTGGAGGAACCCTTGCGCTTCGAGCCGGCAGACTCCGGCACCGCCGACGCGCCGATTACCTGGGCGGCGTACCCGGGCGAGCTGCCCGTCCTCAGCGCCGGGCAACGTGTCGGCGGCTGGGAGGAGACGGAGCTGATCTGCAAGCCGCCGGACAACTGGGAGGACGAGCCAGAGATCCCCCGGCGGGCGTGGGTGACGCAGATGGAGGGCCCGGCCTTCCGGCAGCTCTGGGTGAACGGGGGACGGCGCTACCGGCCCCGCTTGCCACACCGGGGACTGTACAAGACGACCGGTCTCCCGCCGGGGGCCAAACCAAGGGGAGAGTTTTCGGGGTGCTTCACCCAGTATCGAGTAGACCCGGAAATCCTGGGCGAGTGGCGCCACCCAGGCCAAGTGGAATTCGTGATGGTGATGCGTTGGCTGGAGTGCCGCATGCCCATCCAGGCGGTGGACCGGGAGACCGGGCTGGTGGATACGGTCACAGGAGCGCCCTTTCTCCCCGCCAAGCACTGGGAATCGCGCGAGTGGGAGCGATTCTATCTTGACAACGTCTTCGAGGCGTTGCTGGAACCAGGCGGGTGGTACCTCGACCAGCAGGAAAGCAAGCTCTACTATCTCCCCTACCCGGAGGAGACGTTGGAGACGACGGAGGTCGTGGCCCCGCGCTTCCCGTACGTGATCCTGGTTGCCGGAGACCCGGACGCGGACAACTACTTGGAGTACCTGCACTTCCAGGGCCTGACGCTGGCGCACAACGAGTGGCACAAGCCTGAGGGCCAGCCCTGGTGGGGATTCAAGGGGAACCAGTCGGTGGACGGGCAGGCCGCGGTGAGCGTGCCCGGCGCTTTCGAGGCGGTGGGGATGCGGCACAGCCGCCTCAGCCACTGCACCATGGCCCATGTGGGTACCTACGGCATACAGCTTGGGCGCGGCTGCAAGGAGAACGAGGTCAGCCACTGCGACCTGTTCGATCTGGGAGCGGGGGGCGTCAAGCTGGGCACGGTCTCAATGGAGGACACCGAGATCAGCGGCCACAACACCATCGCCGATTGTCATATCCACGACGGAGGGCTGTTTCATCACAGCGCGGTGGGCCTCTGGATCGGGCAGAGTGGCCACAATCTGATCGCTCACAATGAGATCAACCACCTCCACTACTCAGGCGTGTCCGTGGGCTGGTGCTGGAACCTGGATCCCACCGGCTCGCATGACAACGTCCTGGAGTACAACCATATCCACGACATCGGCCAGGGGTGGCTTTCAGACATGGGCGGTGTCTATACCCTGGGAGACTCGCCGGGCACTGTGCTCCGCTACAATCTGATCCATCACGTCCGGCATGGGGAATTTGGTGGACGCGGCATTTACCACGACGCCTGGTGCAGTAACGTGCTCGACGAGTACAACGTGGTCTACCGCTGCGACAGCGAGTGCATCAACTTCCAGCACGGGCATGGGAACGTAGCCCGCAACAACCTCTTAGCCCTGGGCGGGGAGCTGGGAGTGATCGGCCACGCCTGCCCTGATGAAGACGCCTCTGTAACCCTGGAAGGGAACATACTCTATACTCAGGGCTGTCCAGCGGTCGGTGGCAACTACGAGCACGGCGAGTACCATTTTCGTCGCAACCTGTACTGGGATGCTGACGGCCGGCCCCTGCGCTTCGGTGGGCTATCGTTCGAAGAGTGGCAAAAGCAAGGACTGGATCAGGACTCGGTCATCGCGGATCCGGGGTCTGCCCATCCCGGTGCGGGGGACTTCACTCTACCAGACGACTCGCCGGCCCTGGCACTGGGGTTCAAACCGTTTGACCTGTCCACTGTGGGGCCAAGGGGCAAGGTAGGGGCGGGTTCTGGCTAGAGCCGAAATCAGACAGTAACCCCGGTGCTGGCTGCTGTAGAGCGCGGGCTTGTACCGCGCCGCCGGGTGGAGTCCTCCTGCACCCCTACTCTTTCTCGTAGGGGCGGCTTTTCGGCGTCCGCGCCGAATTGCCGCCCGCTCACCCACCTTGCCTACTACCTCCCTTGTGCCACCTTCCCCACTGGAGGGGCCGCACGACTGACGCGCCCTGCGCGTCAGGAGGCCGGCCCAATTCCGCGAATCCACTCCCCCTCTCCCCAGGACGAGCGCGGCGAGGACGCGGGGAGAGGGGGCCGGGGGGT
>JAAYIR010000262.1 GCA_012523355.1 candidate division WS1 bacterium | reverse complement strand
GGGCAGAGGCTGCATCTTCACTGCCACCTCAGCCGCCCCCACCATCTGCGCCAAGAAAGCCACTAACGTCAAGACCCCAATGCCCGTCCGAGAAGCTCCAGTGCGCATGATAGACACACCTCCCGTGTGATTTCCGTGGTATGTCAGTATTCCTCGCTCCGGCTCAATCCAGCTCCATCATCCGAAGGACTTCTTCACCCTCCGACTGGTGAGGCACGTAGACGTTCAGTAGCATCTGTTTGCTCTGCACCCCAAACTCCTTCTTCAGGGTAGACAGTTCATCCTTCCCGACCCCTATCAGCAGGAGTTTCTTCCCCGCGTCGAGCACCTGGTGGAACAGGGGCCACCAGCGGGGATGAGCGCATGGTTCGATATTTGCCCCCGGGGTCCATTGGATCATGTCCAACTGGGGAATGGAGAGCAACGTTTCCAGATGCGGGATGGCCCCCGGTCCGTCCCAGTGGTACATGCAGTACGAGACCCGCTCCGTCATCTCTTCCAGCACGGGGACCATGAACTCGCGGAACATCCCCGGCGAGATCATGGCTGACACATCACACTGGAATTTGGCCATGCGTCCCGGCGCCCAGGCCCAGAAGACACTGCCCCCCACCTCATCGCGGATCAGGTCGTAGAGGATATCATAGTAGTGGAAGTACCGGTCAGTGATCTGTCGCAGGCAGGCCTGGACCCATTCCGGTCTTTCCACCAAATCGCACAGCAGCTGCTCCGTGCCGCGCATCGCCGCCAGCGTATCCAGACCCTCGATCAGGTCGGGGAACTGTATGAGCACCTTGCCCCGTGCCTGCTCAAGGGTCTGTTCAATCGCCTCCAAGGTGAAGCGCCAGTAGAAGTTCTCCGGATCGTGGCAAAACTCCGGCGGAAGTGGTTCGTTGAGGAACGGCTCGCACCAGACAGTGCCGGGGGATTCAACGCCCTGGCAGCCCAGGTATAAGGCCAGACAGTTTGGCGCCAGATCACCAGGATTGACACAGGGGGCCACCTCTCCGAAGCAGGCGGTCGCGGAGGCGTTCCGCAGTCGGACGTAGACATGGTACGCCAGGTCGCCAGTGGAGTAATCGGTGACCCAGCTCTCCGGCTTGGGCAGCGGGGATAGGATCTCCCAAGGCGGGTCCTGCGGAGCATAGACCTGCATAGCCGCACGGCCCAGGTCGCCGCCCCTCCACCAGTGGTTGGCCCGAGCCCGGGCCTCCTCCCAGTCAGGATGGTAGAGCAGATTGCTCAAGACTTCCGCTCCTCAAGCCTAGGTGTGAATATCTGAGTTGTTCGCTTCGCTTCCGGCCAGGTCCTCCCCGCGCAGCGAAGCGCCTGGCACACTCGGATCAGCGGACAGTGCTAGCGGATCTGCGCCTCAGAGCTGGTTCTCGGGGAGCACGGCCTCCAACGCGGCGATCAGAGGCGGCAGGTCCTCGGTGACGGTCCGCCAGATGACTGTGGGTTCGACGTCGAAGTAGGCATGAATCAGGCGGTTGCGCATGCCGGTCATCTGTTCCCGGGGCAGGTCGGGCCTCTGGGCACGGGTAGGCTGAGTGACCTGGCTGGCGGCCCCCCCAATGATCTCCAGACAGTGAACACATGTATGCCACAAGGGTCGGTCGGTGAGCAGATCTCCGACCTCGCGCCCCTCCGCCGAGTCTACGGCCTCTCGGGCCGAATCCAGCATGTGTTGAAGTCGGACGCGGTCCTTCTCAGGCAGCATACTGCACCTCGGCGGCGGCCACAACTTCGTCCCGGAAGTAGCGGCTCAAGTCTCCGGCGGTTCTCAGGTCAGCCTTCCGGCCCAGTATGTCACTGAGCTCCGACTCCATGGTCACGAGGCGGAACAGCCCCGGCACCTGCTCGGGGGCGAACTCGACCAGCACGTCCACATCACTGTCGGGCCCGAAGTCCTCACGCAGCACGGAGCCGAAGAACGCCAGCCGTCTGATGTGATGTTTGCGGCAGAACTCGGCGATCTTGTCACGGTCTACCTCGATCTGCAGGGGCATCCTCAACACCTCCGGCCGATGGTCAGTCTCGCTTCAACACGGCCATGAAGGCCTCCTGGGGGACCTCCACCCGGCCAATCTGCTTCATCCGCTTCTTGCCTTCCTTCTGCTTTTCCAGGAGCTTGCGTTTGCGAGTGACATCCCCGCCATAGCATTTCTCCAGCACGTCCTTGCGCAGTGGCGCGATCTTCTCCGAGGCCACGATCCGCCTCCCGATCCCCGCCTGCAGGCGCACTTCAAAAAGCTGCTTGGGAATCTCTCGCCGCAGCTTCTGCAGCACCACCCGGCCCCGACGCTCCGCCAGCGACCGGTGGCTGATGAAGGATAAGGCATCCACCACTTCCAGGTTGATGAACACGTCCACCTTCACCAGGTCCGCCTCCTGGTAGCCTGCGGGCTCGTAATCCAGCACCGCATAACCCCGGCTCACGGACTTGAGGTCATCGAAGAAGTCCACAATCACCTCGGCCAGGGGCAAACGGTAGTACAACCGGGCCCGCTCGCCGTCCAGGTACTCGGTCTCTATGAATTGTCCCCGCCGCTGCTCGGCCAGCTCCATGCACGGCCCCACGAAGCGATGGGGCACGGTGATCTCTGCAGCGATGATCGGCTCCTCAATCCTCTCCACCACCTGCGCCTCCGGGAACTTCGCAGGGTTCTCGACCACCAACACCTGCCCGTCAGTCAGCGTCAGGCGATAGCGCACCGAGGGCGCAGTGGTGACCAGGTCCAGGTCGTACTCGCGCTCCAGCCGCTCCTGCACGATTTCCATATGCAGCAGCCCCAGGAACCCGCAGCGGAACCCGAACCCCAGCGCCGTGGAGGTCTCCGGCTCGAAGCTGAAGGAGGGATCGTTGAGGGCGTAACGGTCAAGCGCGTCTTTCAGGTCTCCATAGTCCGCACTGTCGGCCGGGTATAGCCCCGCGAAGACCATGGGCAGCACCTCGCGGTACCCCGGCAGCGCCTGCTTCGCCGGACGTTTGGCGTGCGTGATGGTATCGCCCGCGCGCGAGTCGGTCACCCCCTTCATCGTCGCGGTCAGGTAGCCCACCTGGCCCGCGGAGAGGCCCTCGGTCGGGCGCATCCCCGGATGCAGCAGCCCCACTTCCTGCACCTGGAAGGTCTTGCCTGAGGACATCATCATGATCCGGTCACCCGGCTTGACTGAGCCCTCGAACACGCGCAGGTAGACAATTACTCCCCGGTGGGGGTCGAAACTGGCGTCGAAGATCAGCGCTTGCAGCGGCGCCTCCACCTCCCCCCGCGGCGGTGGGACGCGCTTGACGATCGCCTCCAGCAGCTCATGCACCCCCTCGCCCGTCTTGCCGGAGGTGTAGATGAGGTCGCTGTCCACAAAGCCGAAGGTGTCCTCCAGCTCCTGCGCCGCGTGCCGGCGGTCGTAGGTATCTACCAGGTCCACCTTCGAGATGACCGGGATCAGCTCCAGGCCCTGATCCACAGCCAGGTAGGCATTGGCGACGGTCTGTGCTTCCACGCCCTGCGAGATATCCGCCAGCAGCACCGCGCCCTCACAGGCGTGCAGCGCACGCGAGACCTCATAGGCGAAATCTACATGCCCCGGCGTGTCAATCAAGTTCAGCATGTACACCTGCCCCTCCTCGGCGGGATAGGACAGGGTGACGGCAGAGGCCTTGATGGTGATGCCACGCTCGCGCTCCAGGTCCAGGCTATCCAACACCTGGTCCTTCATCTCCCGCTGGCTAATGGCACCACAGACCTCAATCAACCGGTCAGCCAGCGTGGACTTACCGTGGTCAATATGCGCCACGATGCAAAAATTGCGAATCAGCTCCTGCTTGATCATCAGTTAGCGCATTGTACAGGAGTGGAGGGCCGGGGTAAAGGAGCGTAGAAGGTGGCCAGAGGCGTATCAGGAACGGGATCCGCGCCGGGCGCCAGCCATCCGCGCCCCCGGCTCGCAGGGAACACGCCACGGAGCGCCAGAGATACCCGCTGCAGTCACGTAAGGCGCCACCGCAACAGGCACGATGGCTCCCTGCCACCACGTGGCGTCAGCTCCACCAACCGCAAGGTCAATCCTGCCGCTCGGCTGCTACCAGACGGTAGAGAAGCGCGGCGAGGACAGCGCCGACCAGCGGCGCGACCCAGAAGAGCCACAACTGCTCCATGGCCCAGGGGGGCGCAAATAGCGCCGGGCCTGTGCTCCGCGCCGGGTTGACGGAGGTGTTGGTCACCGGAATGCTGATGAGATGAATCAACGTCAGCCCCAGGCCGATGGCCAGGGGAGCGAACCCCGCCGGGGCCCGCTTGTCGGTGGCGCCCATGATGATGAACAGGAAGGCCCCCGTCATCACCATCTCGCAGACCAGACACGCGACCAGGTCATATCCACCGGGGGAATGTTCTCCGTAGCCGTTAGCCGCAAACCCCCCGGCCACACTGAAATCCATGCTGCCGCTCGCGATCAGGTACAGCACGCCCGCCCCGGCGGCTCCCCCGATCACCTGAGCCACGATGTACGGGAGCACATCCCGGCCCGGTATGCGCTTACCGGCCCAGAGACCGAGCGTGACCGCCGGGTTCAGATGGCAGCCGGAGATGTGGCCGATGGCGTAGGCCATGGTGAGTACGGTCAAGCCAAAGGCGAGAGCCACGCCAACCAGACCGATACCGACCTCCGGGAACTTCGTCGCCAACACCGCTGCCCCGCAGCCACCAAGGACTAGCCAGGACGTCCCAATCAACTCCGCAACACATCGTCTTGCGAGAGACATGGGGCCCCACCTCCCAAGAGAAATTGGATGCTCGTACTCCGAGCTTCTTCCCCCCGTAGGTGTAGACCTCCCGGCGATCTCGCGATCTGCCTTCTGGCAGGCTCCCTGTGCTTGACGCCCTCCCCGACCGCAGCCTACAATCCCGTGCGAGGAGGCCCACATCATGCCCACGATCCCCGCTAGTGAGTTCCGCGAACGCATCTCCCACCTGCAGGAGGACCTCGAACGCGAAGGTCTCGACGCCCTGATGGTCTACGGTGACGAGTACCGCAAGGAGAACCTCCGCTACGTCAGCAACTTCTGGCCTATCTTTGAGCGCGGGGCTTGCTTTATCCCCCGCCAGGGGGAGCCGATTCTCGCCGGAGCTCCGGAGGGTGAACAGTACGCCCGCGAGATGAGTGTCTGGGAGGACGTGCGGAACATCAAGGAATTCGCTTGCGTCTCCGTCCCCGAGGAGATTGACTACCCGCTGGCCACCTTCTCCTCCTTGCGCGAGATCCTGGGGGAGGTCCTGGCCGGGGGCCGGCGCCTGGGGCTAGTGGGCCAGTGGGACCTCCCAGCGCCTGTCCTGGAGCGCATCCACGCCGCCGTCCCGGGCCTGGAAATCACCGAAGCCGCCTCGCTGCTACAGGAGATGCGCTTGATCAAGACGCCGGCGGAGGTGGCCTGCCTGCGCGAGGCCGGACGCCTGGCCTGCCTGGGCTATGCCGAGCTGATGGCGGCGGCGGTTCCTGGCAGCACCGAGTTGCAGGCGGCTGGGGCGGCCGAGGGTGCCGCCCGCAGCGCCGGAGCTGAGGATATCAACTTCATGGTCTTCGGCAGTGGCCCACGCACCGCCACCATCATCGGCCGCGCCACCGACCGCATCATCCAGGAGGGCGACATGATCATGGCCGCCTTCGCCGTGCAGTACCAGGGCTACGTGGCCACCGTCGAGTTCCCCTTTGTCGCCGGCCCCGCCTCGCCTGAGCAGAAAGCCTTCCTCCAGGTCCTGTTCGAGGCTGCCAACACCCAGCTCGGCTACCTTCGCGACGGCGCACATGCCGGCGAGATGGTCCGCGCGGTCAAACAGGTTTTTGCGCGCGCAGGCTATGCGCAGTACGACGTCTACCCGCCGCTGCACGGCATCGGCCTGGCCGAGGCCGAGTCCCCCTATCCTGACGCCGAGGCGGACTACCCCCTGCGCAACGGCATGTGCGTGAACTCCGACCTCAGTCTCTTCGGACATCCAGCGGGCTCCAACCGCCTTGAGGAGGGATTCGTGATCGGCCCAGAGGGGCCGGAATCCCTGACCCCACTCATTCGCGAGCTGTGTGCTCAGGGGGTGCAGTGATGGACACTAACCGCCGCGCACTGGTGATCTGCGCGCATGACGACGACGAGGTCCTTGGCCCCGGCGGGACCATCCGTCTGCTCGCCAATGCTGGAGTCCAGATCACTAGCCTGATCTTCGCGGAGGGCAACGAAGGCTATCTACGGCTGGAGCATCGTGATACCATCGTGGCCCGCCGGCAGGCGGAACGCCAGGAGGCGCAGCGCCTGCTCGGTACCGCGGACTGCATCTACTACGCCTATCACGACTTCGAGGACCTGCAGAGCGAGGACGTCTACCGCCAGATCATGCGGGCGGTTCGGCAGGTGCGTCCCCAGGTGGTGTTCACCCACCTCCCCGCCGACTACCTGGCCCATCGCACCCTGGCCCAGATAGCGCCCGAGGCCCTCTGGCAAGCCGGCTGGCAGTGCTCCCTGGAGCTGGGCGAGCCCTGGCCGGTGTCAGAGCTATACCAGTTTCCCGTGCTCGAGCTGGTCTCTAAACCCTCTCATCTGGTGGACATCACCTCCACCTTCGAGACCAAGCTCCAGGCCATGCAGGCCTACCACTCGCAACATGAGGTCGTGGCCGGCATCCTGGACCAGCTCGAAGCCAAGGCCCGCGCCTATGGCTCGCTGGTCGGGGTGCGCTACGCCGAGGCCTTCGTGAGGTCCGGCTTCATCCCCAAGCTCCTTGCTGACCCCCTGACCCTCTGGCCGGAGGCCGAGTCGGCGTCTCCGGAGACTACCGCTCCCGAGGGAACCTGAGATATCCCCGGAGCGAGTTGGGCCCGAACCGCCGGAACCGTGGACCCTTCCCTGCGCGTTCACTAATTGTTGTCGAATCGGTGTTGACCCGGACGGTCTGATGTTATATAATGCCGCTCACTGGCATCCTGGCGGACTGCCACATTTTTGAAGTGCTCGACGGCCTAATGTCCAACAACAGCCTATCTCTCGCACAATTTGGGCTGGCTTGGTCTCCCACGCATTCGCAGGTCCCGGCGCTCTGCCGTGCCCTCGGTGCGTGGCGCCGCACGAAAAATCCAATGCAACCCACTGGCAGGGCCCGCTGAGGCGGCCCTGCTTTTTCGTCCTTGGGAGTCTAGCCGCCAGGAACAACCCGGTGTTGTGGAAGGAGGAACCGTCCGGGACCCGGTGTCCCACTGGCAACTGGTCGTTCAAGTGTGAATCATGGCAAGTAGGACTTCCCCGGGAAGCACAAAGCTTCCGGGTGAAGAGCATACGGACTCTTGCGGACAGACTCCAACCCAAGCCCGAGGTGCGAAATGGTAAGCGCAGCAGAACTCATTCGAGAGGCTGACCCCTTCCAGAACCCCACAGTTCTGGACATGGTGTCGGACGAGGAGTTAGTGCGGCGTGCCCAGGACGACGGCGACAGAGAAGCCTGCGAATACCTGCTGAACAAGTACAAGAACCTGGTCAAAGCCAAGGTCAAATCCTATTTCCTGGTCGGCGCGGAGCGCGAGGACCTGATCCAGATTGGCATGATCGGCCTGTGGGAGGCCATCAGCGACTTCCGGGCTGATCGGCACACCTCCTTCGCCTGCTTTGCCAAGGTCTGCATCCAGCGGCAGATGATCTCGGCGATCAAGGCCGCTACCCGCCAGAAACAGGCCCCGCTTAATTCCTCCGTCTCGCTGGAGGCCCCCCCCAACGGCGAGGACGACGAGGACTCCAGCCTGTTGGAGATCGTCGCCGCCCACGCCGAGGCCGACCCTGAGACCCTGGTCATGGGCATCGAGGGTGAGCGCATCCTGCAGCAGTCGCTGCGGGAACAGCTCTCACCCTTTGAGTGGCAAGTCCTGACCGAATATCGGCTGGGCAAGTCCTACAAGGAGATGGCAACCGGCCTGACCTGCAAGATCAAGTCCATTGACAACGCGCTGTCGCGCATTCGGCGCAAGCTGCCGCAGGTCATGCCCTACCTGGCCCAGAGCGGCCTGTACGCGGAACCCACGCAGTAGCGGTAGGGCGCGGACCCGTGCCGCGCCACTTCCGAGCTTTATGGAAGGCGGGCCCCTCTGGCCCGCCTTCTGCGTGAGTGAAGCCAGGCCTGCTTGTCCGAGGAACCCTGACGGTGGTAAGATGACTTCTCAGGACACGGGCGGCGGTAACCACCGCCGCCCCTACGTCAAGAACAGCATCCACTTTACACCATGATTACCTTTCAATCTCTCCTCCTCAAACTTGGCGATTACTGGGCCTCGCAAGGCTGCCATATCAGCCAGCCCTATGACCTGGAAATGGGCGCGGGCACGATGTCCCCTGATACCTTCCTCCGCTCCCTGGGGCCAGAGCCCTGGAACGTGGCCTATGTTCAGCCCTCGCGCCGGCCCACGGATGGCCGCTACGGCGAGAACCCATATCGCATGCAGCGCTATTTCCAGTACCAGGTCCTCATGAAGCCCTCCCCGGACGACATCCAGCAGCGCTACCTGGACAGCTTGGAGTACCTGGGCATCCCCCTGCGCGAGCACGACGTCCGCTTCGTCGAGGACGACTGGGAGTCCCCCAGCCTGGGCGCCGCCGGCGTGGGCTGGGAGGTCTGGCTGGACGGCATGGAGATCACCCAGTTCACCTACTTCCAGCAGGTAGGCGGCAAGCCCTGCTCCCCTGTCGCGGTCGAGCTCACCTATGGCCCCGAGCGCCTCGCCATGTACCTGCAGGGTGTCTCCGATTACCGCGACCTGCAGTGGGCCGCCCACGTGACCTATGGCGAAATTCGCTATGAGGAGGAGCGTCAGTTCTCTGCCTACAACTTCGAAACCGCTGACGTGCCCCTGCTCTGGCAGATGTTCGAGCAATACGAGAGGGAGGCTCGTGCGGTTCTGGAGCAACACCTCCCGCTCCCGGCCTACGACTACGTACTCAAGTGTTCTCACACCTTTAACCTGCTCGACAGCCGCGGGGCGGTGAGCGTGAGCCAGCGAGCCGCGATCATTGGGCGCATCCGCCGCCTGGCCTTCGAGGTGGCCCGCGAGTACCTGGAACGCCGCGAGCAGTTGGGCTTCCCGCTCCTGCGCGAAGCGACTCCCGCCGGCGACGGTGGTCTGTCGAGCTGAGGCGCGTACCGCTGTCATTACCGGATTGTTTTGTATGGCTACGTGATGCTGTATAATAATAAATAAATCGCGCAGTTTTGTTTATTACTCTTCGCCACAGCTCGCGAGAAGTTCACGAGTGGTTTACTATGGCCCGTGACGAACTCCAACTAAGAGCCGGAACGCTGGTGAACCAGCTCGCCGGTGACCTTCGCTACCAGGCCTTCATCCCGAAGCCACTTCCGCCGGCCCCACCACTACGCACGGACATGGCGCTCCTCCAACTGCTTTCCGAGGCGGATCAGGCGCTGGGGCGGCTGGACATTGTTACCGAGCGACTGCCGAACCCGGACCTGTTCGTTGCCATGTACGTCCGCAAAGAAGCAGTGCTCAGCTCGCAGATCGAGGGAACCCAGTCTTCGCTCGTGGACTTGTTGGAGTACGAAGCCGAACAGACTGCGCGGAGACTCCCGCCGGATGTCGGAGAAGTGCTCAACCACGTCCACGCGATGAACCAGGGCCTGGCGTTGTTGTCTGACATTCCGGTTTCCCTCCGTCTGATTCGCGAAATGCACGCCTTGCTGCTGCGCGGGGTTCGTGGCGAGGAGAGGAACCCGGGGGAGTTCCGGACCTCACAGAACTGGGTGGGCCCCAAGGGCTGCCCCTTGTCGCAGGCCGTCTACGTTCCGCCGCCTCCCCACGAGGTCGTGTCGGCGATGAGCGACCTTGAGCGCTTCATCCACGATCAGACGCCCATGCCCATTCTGCTCAAGATCGGGCTGATTCACGCACAGTTCGAGACGATCCATCCCTTCGTAGACGGCAATGGCAGGCTTGGGAGGCTGCTTATCACGTTTCTACTGTGTGAGAGAGGCGCCTTGCAGCGCCCGCTTCTCTACCTTAGTCACTATCTCAAGCGCAACCGGCAGGAGTACTATGACCGCTTGATGGCCATCCGCCTCCGGGGGCAATGGGAGGAGTGGCTGCGGTTCTTCCTGCAGGGAGTGCTGGAGGTATCGCGGGAAGCGACCGACACCGCTCGACGTGTCAGCGCGCTGCGAGAACGTCACCGCAACCTCATCCAGGACAGCGAAGCTCCCTTGGCCAAGAGCCTGGTCCTGTTGGATGCGCTATACGCCAGTCCCGTCCTCATGGTGAAGGGCGTACAACAGATACTCCAGGTGACAAATCCCTACGCCAACACCCTGGTCTCCCGCTTCGTCGATCTGGGGCTGCTGCGACAGATCAACACTGGCGCCCGCAACCGCGTGTTTGCCTATGGCGATTATTTGGACTTGTTGTCGGAAGGAACCTAGCTAATGCCCTCTGATCTGCTCTACGAAATTGGTGTCGAGGAAATCCCCGCCGGGGCCGTTCTGCCCGCCCTGGACCAGTTGGAGGAGGGCCTGCGCCGCAGCCTGGAGGATCTGCGCTTGAGCCACGGCGAGATCCTGACCTACGGGACGCCTCGCCGCCTCGCGGTGCTGATCCACGAGCTTCAGGAGCGCCAGGAGAACCGCACCGTCGAGGTCAAGGGGCCGCCCGCTGCCCAGGGACTCGATGAACAGGGCCAGCCCACCAAAGCCGCCCTGGGCTTCGCCCGCAAGCAGGGCGTAGAGCCCTCCGCGCTGGAGGTGCGCCCTACTGCCAAGGGCGATTTCCTCTTTGCCGTTGTCTCCCAGCAGGGCCGCGCGGCTGCTGAGCTCCTGCCCGAGCTCTTGCAGCGTCTTACTACCAGTCTCACCTTCCCCAAGACCATGCGCTGGGGGGAGGGCGAGTTCCGCTTCGTACGGCCTGTGCGCTGGATTGTCGCCCTGCTGGACGCTCAGGTCCTGGACCTGGAGATTGGCGGTGTGCGCGCCGGGAATTTCACCAGCGGGCACCGGGTGCTGGGCCAGCGCGAGGTCCCGGTCCCCTCACCCGCCGCCTACCTGGAGACCCTGCGTGCCAACGGCATCATCGCTGATCATCGGGCGCGCGAGCAGATGATCCGTGCCGAGGCCCTGCTCAAGGCCCGGGACCTCGGCGGCACTCCGGTTCTCGAGGAGCAGACCCTCACTGAAGTGAACTTCCTCGTCGAGTGGCCCACCGTCCTCGTTGGCAGCTTCGATCCAGCTTACCTGGCCCTGCCTCCCGAGGTGGTCATGACGGTCATGGAGGGACACCAGAAGTACTTCCCCGTGCGCGGGGAGAACGGCCAGCTCCTCCCGCATTTTTTGGTGGTTAGCAACTCCGGCCCCGAGGCCCACCCGGCGGTGCTGGCCGGCAACGAGCGGGTCCTGCGCCCACGACTGGAGGACGCCCGTTTCTATCTTGACGAGGACATGAAGCGTCCCCTGGCCGACCGGCTGGAGGGTCTGGAGCAGGTGACCTTTCTCGGCGGCCTGGGCACACTGCGCGACAAGACCGATCGCCTGCAAGAGCACGTGCATTGGCTCTCCGAGCGCCTGGATATTGCCCCGCGGGACCACGAGGCGGCCCAGCGCGCCGCCGAGCTCTGCAAGTGCGACCTCATCACCATGATGATCGGCGATAGCAAGCTGGGGGAGCTGCAGGGAATCGTCGGCGGCTACTACGCGCGCCATAGCGGCGAACCCGAGGCCGTTGCCGCGGCCATCAGCGAGCACTACCTCCCGCTCTCAGCGGAGGGGCCGCTTCCAGCCACCGTCCCTGGCGCGCTGGTCAGCCTGGCCGACAAGCTGGATAACCTCGCCGCGGCCTTCCTCCTGGGCCAGGAACCCACCGGCTCCGCCGATCCCCTGGCCCTCCGCCGGCAGGCTACCGGCGTGATCCGAATTCTCCGCGAGCTTGGCTGGAGACTGCCGCTGCAGCAACTTCTTCCCCAGGTCTTCTCCCGGCTCCCGGAACCGACGGACTCGACCTCCACCCCTGGCCCCGCCAGTCTTCAGGCCTTCCTCGCCCAGCGCCTGGAGGCTGCATGGATTGCCGAGCAGATCCCCTACGATATCGCTCGCGCCCTCCTCTCCGCACCCTGGCAGGAGGTGGCTGAGGCCTCCGCGCGCGTCGCCTTCCTCGTGAGCCTGCGCCAGGAGGACCCGGAAACCTTCGCGCAGCTCGTAACTCTGGCCGAGCGCCCGGCGCGCATCCGACGGCCCGCCGGCGTCCCGGACGAGGCGCCCGTCAACCCGAAGCTGTTTGAGCACCCCCTGGAGGGCCGGCTCTGGGAGCTGGCGCAGACGGTGGAAAAACAGGTGGCGCGGGCCCTGGACCAGGACGAGCCGGACTATGCCTCGGCAGTACAGGCGTTGCTCCCTCTCGCTAAGCTGGTGCATGAGTTCTTCGAAGAGGTCATGGTCATGGTGGAGGACGAGAAGCTGCGCCTCAACCGTCTGGCCCTGATGGCCCACCTGGACGCCACCTTCCTCCGCCTGGCCGACTTCCTGGAGATCGTCCAGCCGGGTTAGCTACCGTCCCGCCTGCTCTGCAGGAAAACGATGCTGGAGGCGAGAGTAAATGAACCAGCGGCTTGTGATCGTGTTGGTCCTTGCCTTGTTCACCGTCGGCGTCTGCTGCGCCCTGCGCGGCCACGCCCAGGAGGCCGCCGCGCCTGCTGAGCCAACCGTCCTTAGTCTACCCGCGCCCGACCTCAGCCACCCCACCACCCTGGAGCAGGCGCTCCAGGAGCGCCGCTCCGTCCGCCAGTATGCCGCTGCGCCGATCACCCTGCAGCAGGCCTCCAACCTGCTCTGGGCCGCGCAAGGCATCACCGAGCCGACCAAGGGCTTCCGCACGGCGCCCTCGGCCATAGCCCGGTACCCGCTGCGCCTGTATCTGGTCGCCGCGCAGGTGAGTAACCTGCCCGCCGGAGCGTACAGATACCTCCCGCAAGGACACCAGCTCGAGCTGGTAACGGAGGGGGACCCCCGCGCCAGTATCGGTAGTCAGCCGCAGATGACCACCGCTCCCGCGCTCCTGGTGTATGCCTACGACACCACGGTCTTCGCCCGGTTTCCCGCGGATCGCGGCTTGCAATGGGCCTGCCTGGAGGCCGGGCACTCGGCGCAGAACGTCCTGCTGGAGGAGGTGGCTCTGGGTCTGGTGGGCGTGCCGATGGGCGCCTTCGACCCGGTCCAGGTCAAGACGACGCTCAAGCTCACCGAGGTGGAGATGCCTCTGTACGTTCTCTCCGCCGGGCAGCGAGGCTAGCCCGGCGGTTCCTGGGTCACTGAAGGCGCGGGAGGCGGTAAGCGGGGTACGTAAGGCACAGTCTGACGCTTGAGGGCCCAGGCTGCGGACGACAGCCTACCCTGTCGGCGGGCCTGCGAGGGGGAGGGCCACGGTGAACACGGTTCCCTCCGCCTCCGAGCTGCGAAACTCCAGCCGCCCCCCCAGGTAGCGCTCGGTCAGCAGTTTGGCGCTGTGGGTGCCGATGCCCCGCCCGCGTCCCTCCTTGGTGCTGAAGGAACGCTGGAAGATCTGGCGCTGCACCGTTTCGGCGATCACTCCCGGATTCTGCACCGAGAAGACCACCTGACTATCCTGCTCTTCCGCGCACAGCGACACGGCGCTGCCCGCCGGCACCGCCTCCAGCCCGTTCTTGACCAGATTGCCCAGCACGCGCCGCAGCAGCGTGGGGTCGGTCCGCAAGACAGTCTTCGGCGGCGCCTCGTGTCGTAGCTCCCGTCCTTCGGCCAGCACATGGTGACGGTACATGGCCAGTACCTCCTCCACCACCGCGCTGACCGGCACCTCGCTCGCCGCCACGCTCAACTCTCCCCGCTCCGCGGATAGGAGATCACGGTGTGTCGCTAATTCCTCCATGATCTGCCGGCTGAGGTGCTCCAGGTCGTTCTCGTAGAGTCTCCGCTGATCCCCGTCAAGCCCGTTCCGCATCAGCCTGGCCAGCGCAAAGATCTCCATGGCCGTGTTGAGCACGTCGTGGAAGAACACCTGCTCCAGGACCTGCCGACGCTTCTCAGCGCTGATGTCGCGCAGGCAGAGCACCACGAAGTCGCCCCCCTGCACCCCCGCGAAGGTGGCCAGTACCTCCAGCTCCAACGCCCCGCCATCGGCCTCCCGGCAGGTGCGCAGCCGGCATTCGTGCGAGACCGTCCCGCGGGACTCCAGAGAGCCGAGGATGGCATTGAGCGCGCCGCACTCCAGACACTGCCGCCCGGTCCCACAGCCGCCCGGAGCGTCGTCCATGGTAGCCATGCATCCCACTACCTCTCCCGGACGCAGGCCCAGCAGCTGCCCTTCCGCATCCGGTCCCAGCACCTCCCGCACGGCCTGATTCACGGCCACGATCTGCCGCTGGACATTCAGAACCAGCGCCATATCCGGCAAGGCATCCAGCAGCGCCATGGCCAGGGGGTCCGACAGGAAAACCTTGCGCGCAGCTTCGATTTCCTCCTCGCTGGCACGCTCGGCGGGGGCAGAGTACGTCGTGGGGGTCGGCGGCAGCGAGGAACGCTCGCTAGCCAGTGAGCCCCGATCCGGTCGCAGCCAGATGCCCTCTACCAGCCGAGCCTCGGGGAGATCAGTGAATTGCAGGGAGGCGAGGATGGGCTCCCCGGAGCGCGTGGCGCTCCCGGGCAGCGCGAACCATGAACCACCCGCGGGCCCCGTCCGCCGCCGCTTGGCTGCAAACAGGAGGGTGGAGAGTTCCCGACCCGACCGGTGCGGACCCCGATGGCCCGGAAAGGCCTCACAGACAACGCATCCCAGCATGGCTGCCCCTACTTCTTGGACTGCCGACCCGAACCCTGCCCGGACGCCTTCTTCGGCTCCAGGGCCTGCTCGATGACTTGGTCCACGGTATCCACATATACGAACTTCATCCCCTCCACCATCGGCTCTTCCATCTCCCGCACGTCGCTCTGGTTGTCGCGAGGAAGGATGACGGTGGTGATACCGGCGCGTTTGGCGGCCAGCACCTTCTCCTTGACTCCCCCGATGCGCAGGACCTTGCCGCGCAGGGTAATCTCCCCCGTCATCGCCACGTCGCTGCGCGCCAGCCGCCCGGTAAGCAGGCTGGTCAGCGCCATGGCCATGGCTGACCCCGCCGAAGGGCCGTCCTTGGGCGTCGCCCCGGCGGGGACGTGCAGGTGCACGTCCGTGCCGCTGAAGAAGTCGGGCGCCAGCCCCAGCTTCTCCGCATTGCTGCGCACCCAGCTCAGCGCGGCCCGCGCTGACTCCTGCATGACCTCCCCGAGCTGGCCCGTCAGCACCAGGCTCTCTCGGCCGGGCATCTTGGTGGCCTCCACGAACAGGATCTCCCCGCCGGCCTGCGTCCAGGCCAGCCCACAGACCACCCCCGGCGTATTGATCCGCTCCGCGACCTCCGAGTAGAAGGGGCGAGGCCCCAGGAACTCCTCCAGGTTCTTGACGGTAACCCCGGGCAGGCGCGTCTCTCCTCCGGCCAGACGCCGCGCCTGCTTTCGACACAGCGTGGCTAGGTTCCGTTCCAGATTCCGCACCCCGGCCTCCCGCGTGTAGCCCCGGATGATCAGGCGCAACGCCGCGTCGGAGACTTTCACCTGCGACCTCTTCAGGCCATGTTCCTCCGCCTGCCGGGGGATCAGATACCGTCGCGCAATTTCCATCTTCTCCTCGTCGGTATACCCGGGCAGGTGCAGGACCTCCATCCGGTCCAGCAGCGGTGGCGGGATGGTGGCCAGCACATTGGCGGTAGTGACGAAGACCACCCGCGACAGATCGAAGGGCACCTCCAGGTAATGGTCCGAGAAGGTGTCGTTCTGCTCCGGGTCCAGTACTTCCAGCAACGCGCTGGTGGGATCGCCGCGGAAGTCGGCCCCCACCTTGTCAATTTCATCCAGCATGAATACCGGATTGCAGGTCCCCGCGTTGCGGATGCCCTGGATGATCCGGCCAGGCAGGGCACCCACATAGGTGCGCCGGTGACCCCGAATCTCCGCCTCGTCACGGATGCCGCCCAGCGAGACCCGCACGAACTCCCGACCCATGGCCCGGGCGATGCTCCGCCCCAGGGAGGTCTTGCCCACCCCCGGAGGCCCCACGAAGCACAGGATCGGCCCCTTGATGTCTGGCTTGATCTTGCGCACCGCCAGATACTCCACAATCCGGTCCTTGACGTCCGTGAGGTCGTAGTGATCGGTATCCAGAACCTCCTGGGCCTCCGCCACCTCAATGTGCTCAGCGGAGCACTTCAGCCAGGGCAGCTCCAGCAGCCAGTCCAGGTAGGTACGAATGACGCTGTACTCCGCCGCCGCCGGGTTCATCCGCGCCAGCCGTCCCAACTCATGCTCGGCCGCCTCTCGCGCCGGCTCGCTCATCTCCGCACTTTCCAGTCGCTGCCGCAGCTCCTGAATCTCGTCGCTTTCCTCCGCCTCGCCCAGCTCTCGCTGGATGGCCTGCAGCTGCTGACGCAGAAAGTGCTCGCGCTGCGTGCTCTCCATCTCCTGCCGGAACTCGGTGGAAGCCTGATCGGCGATCTGCAACCGCGTCAACTCCTGGTAGGCCGCCTCGTTAACCAGATGCAGCCGTTCGTGCAGGCTCACGGCTTCCAGTATCCTCTGCTTGTCAGGCACCGGAGTGTTGAGCGCCGCCGCCACCAGATCGCACAGCCCGCCCCGCGTGGGCATGTTCAGGGCTTGCAGGTAGGCCTCATCCGGCAGGGCCGTCGAGAGGTTAACGATCTGCTCGAAGTTCTGCAGCAACGCTTGCGCCAGACCGTCAATCTCGTCTGACTTCTCCTCCATCTCCGGCAGGGGTTCCACCTTGGAGCGGGTGTAGGGTTCAGTCTGCGTGGTCTCGACCAGGCGCACGCGGCTGAGACCGCGCACCAGCAGGCGGTGCGTGCCGTCGGGCATCTGCAACATGCGCTGAACGCGCGCCGCGCACCCGATCTGGTACACTCCCAGGCCCTCCTGGGACAGAGGGTCCTCGGTTAGCCGGCGCGCCGCCAGGGCCAGCAGGCGATCCTGCGAGACCACGGCATCCACCAAGGCGGCGTCCTCCGCCTCCGTCGCCAGCGGCACCAGCATGTAGGGGAAAACAACCGCATTCACCGGCAGAACTGGCAAGGTCGGGGGGATGGTTATTTCCAGTTCAGCGTCCTGGTCCTCAGCCATGGCCTACATGTACCCTCTCAATCCGGCTTCGGTAAGCCTCGACGGGCCAAGCGCCCGTCCCAGCGCGCGACTCCTTACTCTATCGGCACCCGCCGCGGAGTTCTTGGGGGCAGCTTCGGCAGCGTAATCTCCAAGAAACCCTCGGCATAGCTGGCGGAGACCGCTTCCGCATCTACCGGCTGGCGGAGAGGAAAGGAACGCGCGAACTCCCCGCACTCAATCTCCATGGTGTAGTACTTGCGGGGGCTTCCGGCGCCGGGGTCGTCGCGATGCCCTGCGATGGCAAGCAGGCGCCCGTCCCGCGTCAGGTGCACCTCCAACCCCTCGGGCCGCAGCCCGGCGATCTCCATGCGCACCACGTACGCCTCCGGCGTTTCGTATACGTCGGTAGGCGGCTCAAACGCGGCGCGTTGGCCACGCAGTGGCTGCGCTGGCCCCACTCCCACCCGGCGAATGGTCCAGATAGCGCGCGGCGGACGCTGCTCCGAGAAACGAAGAGGCTGCGGCATTGATCTCCCCTCCTGCGGAACCCGATACAGGTAACAGACCTGTATTATAGCTGCCCGCAACCTCTGCGGCAAGCAGATCTCCTTGGGGCACTCGCAGTTACCTACCCTGACCTTACCCTTTTGACTTATCGAGCGGGCTTCGTGTTCAGGTGCAGTCGAACTTGACTTTCCCCCCCGCTTTGGCCCATAATTCCGCCCGGTTCACCGCATACTCGTTCGCACTACCGTTCTTCGGGAGGGGCAAGGAAGATGAGAACCACCACAGCGTTGCTGGTAGTCGTCTGCCTGTTGGGGAGCTTGGGCGTGGCTGGAGCAGCGCCCTCCTGGTCCTGGGGTGGGCCCTGGCCGGACTCCTGCCTGCTGGAATGGACGCCGGATCCCGCCGCGGTACCGGGAGTGCGCACCACCTGGTCGCTGGAGACCTGGAACTGGACCCCCAACCCCCTGCGCTCCCCCGATGTCTACTGGCTACAGGTCATCCTCAATGGCCGGCCCAGCGATCTCTCCCAGGACATGCTGCGGGTCGGCGCGGGCTATTACCTCATCCCGCTGCGGGCATTGCCTCGCCTGGGTCTGACCGGCACGCTCAGCCCGGACGACATGGTGACCATCGTCATCTCCGGCAAGGGCCATACGGTCCGCACGCGGCTGGGGTCATACACGGCCACGGTAGACGGCTTCAATCAGCGCATCCCGGTTCCCGCCCGCTGGCAGCGGGGCCTGGTATATGTCCCGCTGGGGATGCTGAACCGTGCTTTCAACCTGAACGTGCGCCATCCGGAGGGCGGGCCCCTGTACATTGGTTCTGCCCCCACCCCTGACTCCGGCCCGGCTACGCCCTGATAGACGGAGGGAGAACACTCGATCATAGTGACGGCGCGGTCCCCTCGGTCGCGCCGGCTGCGTTATGTCCATCAACTTGAGCACAGGCCAAGAAGGGGCCGTGCCGGATACGCACACCCTCCTGACTTGGGCCGTGTCCGCCTATGCTGGTCTCCGATTTCGACTATCACCTGCCGCCCGAACTGATCGCTCAGGCGCCCCTGCCTCAGCGCTCAGCCTCCCGCATGCTGGTGCTCGACCGGGC
>JAAYIR010000038.1 GCA_012523355.1 candidate division WS1 bacterium | reverse complement strand
TGACGGCGGCGGCCAACGCGGGCACACAGGTTATCGTGGACTCGTACTGCGGCCAGCATTATCCCAATATGACGAAGCTGGAAATGAAGTACGACTGGGGAGCCTACACCAGTAAGACTGATGAGTACCTGGCGGAGGCCCGCGCGCTGCTCGCGCAGCTCAAGGAGCGGCTCGAGCCGCCCCAGCCGGCGCTCGCCCAGGGCAGCGAGGGCGAGGTCTTCGTGGATACCCGTGAGAGGGACGGCATCAAGTACGTCGTGGTGGTGAACAACAACCGCCAGCCGGGGCCGTACACGGAATGGATGAAGCGGCCCACCTGGATGCCCTACGGTAAGGCGCAGCAGGCGCAGGTAAGCATTCTGGCCCCGCAGGGCAGCGTGGTGTATGAATTCATCACCTCCAAGAAGCTCCCGACTGAATACCGGGACGGTCGTCTGGTGGTGACGCTGGACCTGCCTCCGGCCGGGGGGCGAATTCTATGCGTATATCCGGCGGCTATCTCGAAGCTCAGTGTCGAGAATCCGGGGCCGTTGACCCGGGGGACGCCGACTACGCTGAAGGTCTCGCTGACGGATGACGCAGGCAAGCCTGTGACCGGACGCCAGCTTCTGCAGGTCACGCTCACCGACCCGAAGGGGGAGGAGCGTGATGAGTCGGGTTGGTATCGCATGGAGAACGGTCAGGCGAGCGTCCCGTTCTGCCCCGCGCTGAATGAGAACGCGGGCAACTGGAAGATCGCGGCGGTCGAGCGCACCTCGGGTCTCACCGCCGGGGAGAATCTGGTCGTGAAATAGCTCCTTCGTCTCTATGGACTGCGGGGAAGGAGCGGTCGTCGTTGGCAGTGTGAGGGCGGGTGTCTGCGGTGGCCCGCAGAAATCCGCCCCCGCAAACTCATCAACAAGGGAGTCCTCACCATGTCCAAACAAGCGAAGATTGGAGTCGTTGGGTGGCTGTTCCACTGGGATAACGAGTACGCGGTGACCACCGCCGCTTGCGACGTTAACGAGGCCAAGCTGGCCCAGTTCAAGGCCGAGCACCCGGAGGTGGAGACCTACACGGACTACAAGCAGATGGCCACGGAGGCCGGTCTGGATGCCGTGGTCATTTCGACGCCTAACTGGCTGCACCGGGAGATGGCTGAGTTCTGCATGAGGGCGGGCCTGGACGTCTTCCTGGAAAAGCCCATGGGAGTCAACAAGCAGGAGATTGATTCCGTGGTGCGCGTGCAGCAGGAGACGGGAAAGATCTGCGCCATTGACTTTGAGCTGCGGGTGTCCCCCTCCTTCGCGCGCATTCGGGAACTTATCGCAGCGGGTGAAATTGGGGAGCCGCGGGGTATTGAGTTTGTGCACCACCGCGGGGGCTGGATTGCGCGGGGCAACTGCGCCTGGCGTACGGACCCCACGATCTCCGGCGGCCTGTTCTTCATGGAGATCTGCCACGAGGTGGACATCTATCGGCAGCTCATGGGGGAGATCACACACGTGCAGAGCTTCAGCCACCCCAACCTGCTGCCGCAGTATCGGGGGATGCCGGACAATGTGGTCACGCATCTCTGGTTTGAGGGAGGCCGGCGCGGCACCATTCTCGCGAGCCATACCTCCAGCACCTGGAACCCCGGCGGCATCGAGACTTACGCCGACCTGGGCCATGACATGTACATGATCATCACGGGCAGCGAGGGTGCACTGCGCATCGAGTGCATCCGCGACAAGATTCTGGTCATGCGCTATGGTGAATACCACCCCGACCTGCCGATGGGCAAGCGCGTGGAGTTCGTCCGGCTGGAGGATTACTCGACGGTGCCGGCCTTCGCGCACGACATTACAGCGAACCATATGGCCTTTCTCAAGGCGGTGGCCACGGGCACCGCGCATCACCAGAGCACCGAGGATGCCTGGCGCACACACGTGGCCTGCCTGGCCGCGGAGCAATCCGCTCTCGAAGATAGCCCGAAGATGGAAATAGACTACAGCCTGGGCGAGTAGGAACGGCCTCTCGCCAGTTATCTGACCAATGTCATACGCGGGCGGAGAGGGGCGTAGAGGCTCTCTCTCCGCCCTTACAACGTCTGCGGCCGAGGAGATCTGATGCCGACCACCGACCTCGATGCTCTAGTATCCAAGCTCTCGCTCGAGCAGATGATTGGGCAGATGTTCATGGGCAACATCTCCGGCGGGGAGAGTGTGGAGTTCGCTGCCCACAACTTTGAGCGCTACCACTTCGGGGCCCTGCAGTTCTCCGGGGTGTTCGAGATCTTTGTACGGGGCGGGGATTATCTGCCTTGTGGGGTGTGCCGCAATGCGCCGCTGGAGGAGGTGGCGGCGTTCCTGGACGAGGTCAAGCGGGTGGGGCGGGAGATCACGGGCTTGCCGGTGCTGATGGCCGGAGACCAGGAGGGGAGTATCTCCAATAGCATCTTCCGGCGGCGGCAGGTGGCGATCATGCCCAGCCAGATGGGCCTGGGGGCCGCCGGCGACCCGGAACTTGCCTACCGGTGCGCTCAGGTCTCCGCGCGGGAGGTCAAGGTCCTGGGCCTGGACATGGTCTATGGGCCGTGCCTGGATGTGCAGACCAATACGGAGAATCCCGAGATCGGGGCGCGCTCCTTCAGCCAGGACCCAGAGGTTGTGGCGATCATGGGGGAGCAGGTGGTGCGCGCCTACGCCGCGGAGGGGATGATCAGCAACATCAAGCACTTCCCCGGGCGCGGGGCGGGGGCCAGCGATGCCCATCGCGAGCTGGAGAGTATCCCGCTCTCTCGCGAACAACTGGAGAGGTGTGCGCTGCTGCCTTTCCGGCGGGCGCTGGCGGCAGGGGCGGACTCGGTGATGATGGCCCATACGCTGTACCCCGCCCTGGAGCCGGAGCGCCTGCCTGCCTCGCTCTCCCCGCGGATCCTGACCGGCTTGCTGCGGGAGGAACTGGGCTTCGACGGGCTGGTGATCCCCGACGATCTGAGCATGTTTGCGATCTCCGACAACTTTGGCATGCCTCAGGCCGCGGCCATGTGCCTGGAGGCCGGCGCGGACATGGTGTTCACCAAGGTGCCGGAGCGGTACGCGCCGACGATTGAAGCTATCAAGGAGTCCCTCCGCGCCGGGCGGCTGACCGAGGAGCGCCTGGCACAGTCGGTGCAGCGCATCCTGCGCCTGAAACAGGCGCGGGGGCTGTTCGAGCCGGCGCCGTTCTCGGCGGAACGTGTCCTGGCCACGGTGGGTTGCCCCGAGCATATGGCTGTCGCACAAGAAGCGGCCAACCGCGCAATGGTGCTGGTCAAGAACAGGGGGGAAGTTCCCCTAAGCGGTGCTCCTGCGCTGCTCACTGTCGCGCAGCGCGACCTCAACGTGGTGCTGTCCAACGACCCGGTGCTCTCGCACGAGATGCTGCCCACCGGCTTGCGGCAGTTCTATCCGCAGGTAGATACCGTGTTGGTGGAGGTGGAGCCCACGGTACCGCAGGCCTACGAGGCGGTGGGACGGGCGAAGAACGCGGAGGTCATCGTCGCGGGGGTCTACTCCGCCGGGCTGAGCGAAGCGTACCGGAAACTCCTGGAGGAACTGGTCGCTTTGGGCAAGCCGGTAATCGTTAGCATCACCAACTCACCCGCAGCGGCGATGCATCTGCCCGAGGAGGTGGCCGCGGTGATCTGCCAGTTCGGACTCAGCACCTTTGCTTTCCGGGCGCTGGCCGAGGTTCTGGCCGGGAAGCTGGCCGCGACGGGTACGCTCCCGGTTAAGCTGGAGCCCTACAGGAGTACCGACTGCGAGAAGGCGTGAGACGGTGACGGGAGGGTGGAGCCATGACCAGCAAGCAGCGCGTTCGGGCCGCTCTCTCGGGGGCTCCGGTAGACCGCTATCCAGTGACCTCGCTGTATCATGACCTGTACTACGCGGATCACTTCGCCGAGTTGACCGGCCTGCCGCAATGGCGCAGGGGTCTCTGGCGGCTGGCTCCTCCCGAGGAGGAGGTCGAGCTCTACGCCCAGATGCATGCGCAGGCTCCCTTCGAGCTGCTCCAGCCCCAGCATACCGCTCCTCCTCGGGCCTGGCGTGAGCGTCAGGAGCTGGTCATGCGGGACGAACGTCCCTTCCTGCACGACCGGGAGACGGGCGAACTCGTACCCCTGGAGGTGCCTACCGCCAGCGGCCATGCGAGCGACTACCATGCCAATGAGACCCAGTATGTCTTCGACCGCGCCGACGTGAACGCTCGCGTGCAGGTGGTCCCTGCCGAGCGGCAGCTTGCGGACGGGGCCAACGACTACATCGAGGCGATGGTGGCCCGCTTCGGCGCGGAGGAGTACATTCTCTCCGGGGGAGTCATCGGCACGCTCTATTCCTGTCAGCAGTACGTCGGGTTGACTAACCTGTTCGCGATGCTGGTGGAGGCTCCGGAGCTGATAGAGTATCTCTCGCAACGAATTCTGGAGAGGAACCTGGAGACTATTCGTCGTTTCGCAGCCGCCGGGGGGGATGCGGTCTACATTGACGATGCCACCGCCACCAGTGACATGATCTCCGTGGCCATGTACGAGCGTTTCTGTCTGCCCTACATACGGGAGATGGTGGAGGAGATTCATCGCCTGGGGCACCAGGCCATACTCATCTATTTTGGTGGCGTTGCCGATCGCCTGGAGCAGATCGTGGCCACGGGGGCGGAGGGGCTGTCCTACGAGGCGAGCATGAAGGGCTACGTCAACGACACGGCAGATATCGCCGAGCGGATCGGGGACCGGATGACGTTGTTCAGCAATATTGACCCGGTGCGTGTCATACAGAACGGCAGTGACAGGGAACTGGAGGCGGAGATCACACGGCAGGCCGAGGGCGGTCGGCGGGCGCGAGGGTTCATCCTCAGCACCGCCAGTCCTTTGACCCCCTCCACGCCGCTGCATCGCGTGCAGCACTTCCTCGCGCTGGGTCGCGAACAGGGGCCGAGCCATAACTGAGCCCGGCGCATCGGCGACACACTCCCCAGGGAGGGGAGCGGTGTCCCCGCGTGCAGCATACTTGAAACGGAGGCGTACCCTATGACCAGCTACATGGTTCTGATGTCAGCAATCCTAGGCACGGCGTTTCTGTGCAGCCTTCCTGCGGCGGCGGCAGAGGAAGCGGCGGTCGAGGCGGGGCCGAACCTGCCGGTAGTCGGTACGGACGGCAACCCGGTGGTGCGCGAAAGCACGGAATGGGCTCAGATCAACTGCCCACTCAGCGCCGACGCGAAGACGCCACGCGTTCTGCTGATTGGCGACTCCATCAGTGTGAACTATGCGGGCGGGGTGCGCGAGGGGCTCAAGGGAAAGTACCACGTGGATAATCTGGGCACTTCCCGGAGCGTCAATGACCCTGTCCTGCAGACGCAGATCTACTCCTTCCTGCAGGAGCACCGGTACACACTCATCTACTTCAACAACGGTCTGCACGGCGGGCACCAAACGCCCGAGCAGTATGCCTCCGGCCTCCGCGTGCTGACCCAGTACCTAAAGGACAATAGCCACAGCGCCAAGCTTGTCTTTGCCACCAGCACGCCCGTGTCCCAGAAGGTGGAGGGCGTAGCCCAGCTCTCCGAGAAGAACAAGAACGTGATGGCGCGCAATGAGCTGGCCAGGGCCCTCATGCAGGAGCTGGCGATTCAGGTGGACGACCTGTACGGGCTAATGGTGGAGCACATTGACCTGCATCGCGATGGCGTGCACTTCAGCGCGGAAGGCAATGTCCTCCTGAGCCAGCACATCACGGAAACCATACTG
>JAAYIR010000261.1 GCA_012523355.1 candidate division WS1 bacterium | reverse complement strand
CCAGCTTGACCGCGTCTTTCTCGGTAGTCACCACCAAGTGTGGCTGATTGTCCTCGATTCGGTCATTTATTGTCAAGAGGTCGCCCGGGGAGTAGGGGTGATGGTCGAGGAAGCGGCAAGGGATTACCTCGGCCCCCATCTGGGCCAGGGAGAGCTCAAAGGACTGGGGATTGCCCAGGCCGGAGAGAGCCAGCACACGCCGCCCATCCAGGCGGTCCGGACTCAGCCGTTCGCCACCAGGACCGCGCAGAGCGCTCAGCCGATGGCGGGTGTGGATCGGGGGTGCGAGAGGCGCATAGCGCCGGATCAGAGCTTCTAGCGCCGCCAGCGCCTCGGGCGCGGTCTGATCCACATGGGTGAGCCAGACGCTATCCGCACGGGCCAGGTGATCCCAGGGCTCGCGCAGCCGGCCAGCGGGGAAGAGACGCTCCCGCGGGCTCGCGCGACTGGCGTCAATCAGGACCAGGTCCAGCAGACGCTGCATGCGGAAGTACTGGAACCCGTCGTCAAGCAGAACAACCTGGGCCGGAGTGCGCGCGGCCAGCACCGTGATCACCGCCTCGCGACGCTTCCCCACTGCCACCGGCACCCCGGGCAGCAGGCGCGCCAACATGACCGCCTCATCCCCCGTCTCAGGACCAGCCAGCAACTCCTCCCCGGTGCTGATGAGGACCGCCCCGGCGGTGGCTTGCCCACGGTAGCCCCGGGTCACGACCGCTGGACGCAGGCCCAGGGCCTGGAGACGGCGGGCCAAGTACACTACGGTAGTGGACTTGCCCGCCCCTCCGAGGGAGAGGTTGCCGACACTGATGACCGGCAAGGCGGGGCGCGTCCGGGGCTTGAGGCGCCAGCGGTACAGAGCGAGATTTGCCTCCAGCCCTAAACGGTAAGGCCAGGAGGCAGCAATCAGGCCCGCACGGGCCAGGCCACCACGCCGAGTGGTGACCTCCTCCCACCAGGTTTCGAGACTGTAGGGCATAGCTAGAAGCCGCCGGAACCAGATCGAGCTCGCCCCAGCCCCGGGGGAACCAGCTCGCGCCAGACTGCGGGGGGTAAGCCCGGCGGCGAGGGCGCCTCGGTGTCAGAGCGTGCGCTCCAGCAGATCCACGATGCGGTCCACCATCTTCCTGGCCGCGCCGGTGTTGCGGGCCAGCAGTGCCTCCGCCTTCACCGCCAGGAGTTGGCGGTCCGCTTCGAAGTTGAGCAGACGATCCACGGTCTCGCATAGCTCCTCGGGATTGGCTACCTGGAGCGCCGCTCCCTCCCGCAAGGCCATCCCGGTCAGGTCCCGGAAGTTGTGCATGTGTGGACCGAAGATCACCGGCCTGTGTAGCGCCATGGGCTGCAGGAAGTTATGGCCGCCGATGTTGACCAGGCTGCCGCCCATGAACACCACGGTGGCGATCGAGTAGACCTCGCCAAGCTCCCCGATGGTATCCAGCAGCGCCACCTGCACCCGGGCGTCCGGAGCCGCCACAGCTGGCTCACCGCCAGCCGCTTGCGTGCTGCGGCGGCGGCAACCATATCCGTACTCGCCGATCAGCGTCGCTATAGCGTCACCGCGCTCGGGGTGCCGGGGAGCAATGAGCAGCCCCAGATCGGGATGTGTGGCCCGCAGCCGCTCATAGCAGGCCAGAACCAGCTCCTCCTCCCGGGGATGAGTGCTGGCGGCCACCAGGATCGGCTGCTCCTGGGTAAAGCCCAGGTCCTGGCGCCACTTGGCCGCTCCCTCCGGCGGGACGTGCGGAAAACTTTCGTCAAACTTGGAGTTGCCCACGATATTGACTTGATCCGGGTCCGCCCCCAGGGCCAGGAAGCGCTGGGCGTCCAGCTCGGACTGCACGCAGATGAACTCCAGATGTCCGAGAATCCAGCGGGTCAGCCGGCGGAACAGACGATAGCGGGGAAAGGACTGGTCGGAGAGCCGGCCGTTTACGGTACACACCGGAATGCCGCGCTGGGCGGCGGCGGCAAAAAAGTTGGGCCAAAGCTCAGTCTCGGCGACTACTACCACGCGCGGGCGGAGGGCGTCCAGCACGCGCTCACTGATCCCCGGAAAGTCCAGGGGGAAGTAGAGCAGGGCCTCCACCTCCAGCTTGCGCGTCTGCGCCACCTGTCGCCCTGTGGGGGTGATGGTGGAGAGGACCACGTGCGCGTGCGGCTCGGCCTGGTGCAGCTCCCGGATGATGGGCTCGGTGGCTCCCACCTCGCCCGCGGAGCAGGCATGAATCCAGATCAACGGCTCGTCAGGCCGGTCCAGGTTGCGCGCCGCCAGTGGCACGAAGCCCAGACGCTCCCGCAGGCCCTGCAGCGATTTGCCACGGACCAGGCGACCCAGCAGGTAGATGAGCAGCAGCGGGCTGAGCAGAATCAGCAGGGCGTCCCAGGCCACCTTGCGCCAGTCAGGGGGCAGAACATGCCGACGTTGATTTGGCTGTTCAGAGGCCATAGCTGCAGAGATCACAACCCAGCGCGCCCTGGGAAAGGGGCTAAGTGGATTCCGTATCCACCTCCCCCTCCGCCAGCCGCGCCTCGTACAGCCGCCAATAGACGCCCCCCTGCGCCAGCAACTCCTCGTGCGTCCCCTCCTCGACGATGCGCCCGGCCTCAATTACGAGGATGCGGTCGGCGCTCTGGATGGTCGAGAGACGATGGGCGATGATCAGCGCCGTCCGGCCACGGAGCAGCGTGCTCAGAGCCTGGTGGACGATGCGCTCTGACTCGCGGTCCAGCGAGGAGGTCGCCTCATCCAGGATGAGAATGGCAGGATCGCGCAGGAGCGCGCGGGCGATGGCCACCCGCTGCTGCTGGCCGCCGGAGAGCTTGACCCCCATTTCCCCCACCTGCGTATCGTACCCTTCGGGGAGGGCCTCGATGAAGTCCGCGGCGTTGGCCGCGGTAGCGGCGGCGCGAATCTCCTCGAAGCTGGCCTCAGGCCGCGCGAAAGCGATGTTCTCGCGGATGCTGCCGGCAAAGAGCATGGTCTCCTGAGGCACGAAGCCCATGAAGGAGCGCAACGACTCCTGCTGAAGGGCTCGCACGTTCTGCCCGTCCACCAGCACCTGGCCTTCCTGGACGTCATACAGCCGGGGGACCAGACCGACCAACGTGGTCTTCCCGGCGCCGCTGGGACCCACAAAGGCCACCACCTCGCCCGGCTGGATGTGCAGATGGATCTCGCTCAGCACCTCCCGACCCGGCTCGTAGGAGAAGCTCACGCCCTCGAAACGAATATCCCCCTCCAGTTTGTCCAGCTTCAGGGCGTCGGGGGCATCCTGGACCTCCGGCACCTCGGAGAGCAGGTCGAGAGTGCGCGCGGCGGAGGCCTCCGCGCGCAGCAGCGACATGACCGTGCGCGCAAAGCGGTTCACGGCGTCGCCCACCAGGAACATGCCAAACATGAAGGAGATGAGGTCCGCGGCGATCAGGCGTCCCGCCATGATCTGGTAGGCCCCGACGAGCAACACTCCGCAGATGGCGAGCGCCATGAACAGCCCCACCACCCCGGAGTTGAGGGCGCGCATGCGCGAGCTGCGCATCTCGGACCGGTAGACCTCCCGCGCGTCCTCCTGGAAGCGCTGGATCATGGTCTTCTCCAGGCCGAACATCTTGATCACGCGGGTCAGATAGAAGGCCTCGTCCACATCCGCAGTCATGTGGGCCAGGTTGGCCTGGACCTGGTGCGAGTAGCGCCGCAGGCGGATGCCGAGCTGCTGGGTGAGCAAGGCCACGGTGGGGGCGACGAACACCATCACCAGGGTAAGCTCCCAGGAGATGCCCCAAGCCATGTAGCCCAGGAAGAGCAATACGGTGAGGGGCGCCACCACCAGATCTGCCAGGCTCGAGCCCAGCACCGATTGCAGCACGGTGGTATCGTTGTTCAGCCGCGAGATCAGCTCCCCCGTGCGCCGGTTCTCGTAGAAGCGCATGGAGAGCCTCTGCAGGTGATTGAAGACATCGGTACGCAGGGAGAAGAGTACGTTCTGCCCCAGCCAGTCGCCCATGTACAGGGCACCGCCCTGGGCCAGCGCCGCTCCGAAGAGGGCCGCGCCGAACAGGAACAGCACCCAGAGCAGCGAATGGAAGGCTTCCCCCCGGCTGATTACGTCCGCGCCCCCCAGGGCCTCGATCAGGCTGACCAGCACCGCCCGCAACTTGGCAAAGACGGTGACGTTCAGCGCACCCGACGCGCCCATGAGCAGCAAGGCAAACAGCAGGCCCTTCCAATAGCGCTTCGCGTAGTAGCGGAGAGCCCACAGGCCGCTCATGAGGTCACCCCGGCCTCCACAGGGTCGGTGGCAAAGCTCTCCTCCAGGCTGAGCTTCTCACCCCGCGCCACGCGCAGGGCCATGCGCGCCACCCGCCGCGAGGCGCCGGGCACGCCCAACTGCGCACGCACCTGGCCCAGAGCCGCGTGCAGCTCCGCCTGGCGCGCCGGGCTGTGCCAGAGTTCCAGCGCCTCCGCGGCCAACCCCGCGGCGCTTGCCTGGCTCTGAAGAAGCTCCGGAAAGACCCGTTGACGCAGCATGATGTTGGGCATGGCATACAGATCCGTACCGACGCCCAGCGCCCGCCACTGCAACCACATGGCCAGGTTGCCGCGATAGGCGCAGATGGGCAGGCAGCCGGTGACGGCGGCTTCCAGGGTCGCAGTGCCCATGGCCGTCAGCACCAGGTCAGCAGACTTGAGAATCAGCGTGCTATCATCCACAACTCGTACTCTCTCGTGTTCCGCGGCGCGGCGATCTGCGACCCCCAGCGGCACACCCGGCATGACCGACCACAGGAAGGTGGCCTCCGGAAGACGCTGCTGCAGCAAGGATAAAGCACCGAGCATCTGCGGAGCCAGGAACCGCCGCTCCTCCCGCTGCCGGCTGCCCGGCAGCAGGCCAATCACGGGGCTGCCCTCAATCCCCTGCTGCCGGCGAAAGGCCTGCCGATCGTCCGGAGGCCCCAGCCGGTCCAACGCCGGATGCCCCACCCACCAGGCGGGAACACCATCCTGACGCAAGAGCTGCTCGGAATACGCAAAGGGCGTGGCCACGGCCTCCACTAGCGGCGCCAGGCCCCCACGGTCGCGCGGCCCCGGGTTCCAGGAGCCGGGCGGGAAGTAGTACAAAATCGGCACCCCTGGCACGGCTTGGCGCACGCGCCGCGCCAGGCGCACATTGAACGCGCCGAAGTCCACCAACAAGAGCAGGTTGGGTGGCGCCTTGGCCAGGCGGAGGGCCATCTCCCGCATCAGCGGATGCAGCCGCGGAACGCGAGCCAGGGCCGGCACCAGACCCACGGAACCCCAGTCATCGCTCTGGTACTCGGCAACGACCCCCGCCGCTCTCATGCGTGGGCCAGCAGCGCCGCGCAACCGTATGCCGGGCTCCATCCGCCGCAGCTCCGCGGCTACCAGGCTCGCCTGCATGTCGCCCGAGGGTTCTCCAGCCACGAGGAAGATGTCTAGTGGGTCACGGGTCATGGATTGCGGGTCGCGGGTCACGGATCCTGGGCTGCGGGGCGGTGGGTATGAGCGCGGCTCGCATACGCACCCTGCACGGCCTCGCGGGCCTTCACCGACCTGCGCCCCCCCGGCGCTGCCAACTGGTTGGCCCTTCCCTACGGATTCCTCTGCCGTCCACGGCTGCCCTGGTCCATACCCCGCATGAACTCAATCAGGTGCAGCAGCTCCGGCCCCGGATCGGGCTCCTGGGCCAGGATCTGCGCGATGGCGTCGCTGATGTTGTGCCGACTGCGGAAGAGCATGCGGTAGGCGCGCCGCAGACTGTCGCGCGCGGCTTCCGAGACGCCACGGCGCATCAGTCCGCGCAGGTTCACTCCACGCGGCTTGGCGGGATTGCCCTCCACGATCATGTACGGAGGGCAGTCGCGGACGATGCGCGAGAGGCCCCCGATCATTGCCATAGTGCCCACGGAGGTGTACTGGTGCAACGCGGCCAGCCCCCCAATGGTAACGTAGTCCTCAATGGTGCAATGGCCGCTGAGGGCGACAGAATTGGCGATCAGCACCTCGTCGCCGATGGTGCAGTTATGGCCAGCGTGGGCGTAGGCCATGATCATGCAGCTGTCGCCAATCACCGTGCTGGCCTCCTCTCCACTGGCGCGATGCAGCGTGACGAACTCGCGAACCTGATTATCCGCGCCCAGGCGCAGGTAAGAACGCTCGCCTTTGAACTTGGCGTCCTGAGGCAGGCCACCGAGCACCGCGCCGGCGTCCACCGTGCAGCGGGGCCCCAGGATAGTGTACTCGCGGAGCACGGCGAAAGGTCCGACCTGGCACCCCTCGGACACCTGCACGTTCTTCTCGATGACCGCGTAGGCGCCCACCTCCACATCCGGGGCCAGATCCGCGCCAGGGTCTATGACCGCCGTGGAGTGGATGGCCATCACACGCTGCCTCCTCCCGCCTGAGGAGCCGGCGGATTCTCGACCAGGGCAAAGGAGAACTCGCCCTCACAGGCCAGTTCGTCATCAACCCGCGCCTCGATCTTGACCTTGCCTACGGCCCCACGGCACTTGATCATTACCGCCTCGATTACTAGCTGATCGCCAGGGCGCACGGCCCGGCGCCAGCGCACCCGGTCCACTCCGCCAAAGTAGGCGAGCTTCCCCCGGTTCTCTGAGGTGCAGAGCAGGAAGACGCCCCCCACCTGCGCCATGGCCTCCAGAATCAGCACGCCAGGCATGACCGGGTTGTCCGGCCAGTGCCCCGTAAACTGGGGTTCGTTGGCGGTGACGTTCTTGATGCCGACCGCACGCTTCCCTGGCTCCAGTTCCAGGATGCGGTCTACCATCAGGAAGGGGTAGCGATGCGGAAGGGTCTGCAGAATCCCGTCAATGTCCATGCTCTCCATGAGCGCAGGTCTCCCTCTCTCTTGGACACGCTAACCAGCGTGAGGTCGCGGCAAGAGATTATATCAGGAGAGGGGCGGATAGTCGAGGGAGGCCGGCGCCTGGCAGGCGGAAGCGGCCGGGGAGGTTTCCCTCGCTCCTGCCACCAATTGTACTTGACGGGGCCAGGCGGGTGTGATAGGCCAGGGCAGGATTGCAGGTTCTGCATGCAACAGCGCCCTCGGCTGCGTCAGCCAGGGGCCTTCCTGCGACGGACAGCCGCTGCCACCCACCCCAGCAGTACAGCGGAGGGAGTACGATGCACGACATGCGCTGGGCAGTAGCCTTGAGCCTCACCCTCTGGTGTCTCAGCGGGCAGTTGGCTCGCGCGGCCGGACCCCTGCCACCCAACCTGTGGCCGAACCCCGGGTTTGAGGAAGGCTTCAAGTGGGGCCAGGAGCGGGCCGACTGCCGGGTTGACACTACCCAGGCCCATTCCGGGAAACAGTGCCTGCGCCTAAGCATCGTCCCCGGAACTACCGAGACCTGGCCCACGCGGACCAACTACCGGAACCTGGCCGGCGCGTCCCATAGCCTCGAGACCAACCAGACCTACCTCCTCAGGCTCTGGGCCAAGCTCCGATGCTCGCCGGAGGGGGATAACTTCCTGGTGACCGGAGAGCGGCACAAGGGGAAATTGGAATACGTCAGTCCTCGTCCCGCAGCCGCCGTATCTCAGGACTGGACACAGTACGAGTGGCTGGTGCGCACGCCGGAGTCCGATCCCGAGGTGACCCAGGCGCAGGTGATCTTCTGGTTCTGCCTGGCCGGCAGGCCCGGGGGAGAAGTATGGATTGATGATCTGGAGTTGTACCAGGTCCCGGTCTGCTACCAGAGCGCCTTCGAGATCAAAGACGCAGCGGAAGAGGCTCCGGAGGGCTGGACGCCCAGCGGACCGGGAGCAACCTGGGCGGAAAGAGAGGGCGCGGTCGGGCCGCGCAGCCTGGCCCTGTCTCTGACCAAGGACGGCCAGCCCAGCCCGAGCTGGGAAAGCGACTTCCTCCCCGTCACGGAGACCGACCTGCGGATCTCCTGCCGCATGCGTGGGGTCTTCAACTTCAGCCCCGATCCGACCTATAATGCGAGTCTCACGGTGGAAGGCTATGACGCTCAACGCCGGCTGCTCAGAACCTACCCCGACTTTCTCAGCCTCTGGCGCGGTTATGTCGGCACCTTTGACAACGCTTTAGCGGTATCTACCGCCGACCAGTGGAACTACCTCTCGCACGGGGAGAAGTTCCCGGAGGGCACCGCCTTCCTGAAGCTGAGGTTCTGCTTCCGGCACGGCGCACTCACGGATGCCACCCGCGGCCAGGCCTGGCTGGATGACCTGACCCTGGCGCGGAACCTGTATGACGACCCACCGGTGGGCCCGAGCCGCTGGCCGGTCTGGGACAATGAGAACCTGCGCATCTACACGCCGGTCTTCATGAACGTCTTTCTGGAGACTGAGCCGCTGCAGTTTGAGGTGCTGATCGTCAATACCCCGGAGCAACTGGCCCAGAACCCGCGGGCGCGGCTGGAGTACGAGGTCTACGATGTCTATCACACGGTGGTCGAACACAAGTCGCTGCCGTTGAAGGACCTCCAGCCGCTACCGGCAGAGACCTTCGCCGCGAAGAGCCCGTGGAAGAGGACCTACGAGAGGGCTACCCGCAAAACTCTCACCCTCTCCCCCGACCTTAGCGCCGAGGTGGGGCGGTTCTTCTACTTCGATGCCCGGGTGACGGAGGGCCAGAACATCATCGGCCAGGGCTGCACCAACTTCCTGATAATAAGTCCCGCCTCGCCGGTCAGCGCCGCACGCGCCGAGCAGTCGAAGTTCATGACCGGCTTTCTCTACGACGAGAAGACCACCAAGTGGGACCCCTTCTACCCTATGCCGCACCCCTGGGGTAAGCCACGCCCCACCTTACGCCAAGCCTTGGGGCTGCACTGGGTCCACGCCAGTCCCATCCTCGCCTGGGCCAGCGCGCAACCAGCCCAGGGCGGCCGCATCGCCTGGCACAAGGAGGCGTACGACGAGCTGGAGGTGCGATGGGGTGTGGTCAAGCCCTGCGTCATCAATTTCACCTACGTCGCCTTTTGGAGCATGTTGGAACGGTCATTGCCTTCCTGGGTAAAGCTGGATCCGAACCATGCCGTGCAGCCCTACAACCCGGAGATCTACGGGCAGTGGGTGTACGACGTGGTGAACCATTACCAGGACTACAACCGCGTGTGGGCGGTAGGGTTCAGTGAGGCCCCGGTGACGGGGGACGAAGCCGAGAAACACTTCCGCTGGGCGCGGGCAGGCTACCAGGCCGCCAAGCGCGCCGACCCGGACGCGATCGTCTTCGGCATCGGCTTCACCGGCGTCACGCTGGAGAGAATTGACGCCTATCTGGCGCGGGGGAACCTGGATTACACGGATGCCCTTGATGTCCACCTGTACGGTAGTG
>JAAYIR010000260.1 GCA_012523355.1 candidate division WS1 bacterium | reverse complement strand
GGTGCGCGGCGCGTGCTGGCGGCGGGGCGGATCATCTCCAGCGACAAGTTGGCACACTCGGCCCTGCGGGTGGAGGCCAGTTGCATGGCGATGGGGCAGGCCGTGGGAGCGGCGGCGGCGCTGGGGGCAAAACAAGGCGTCGCCGCCCGCGAGGTGCCGGTAGAGGACATACGGGCGCTGCTACGGGACCAGGGGGCGATTGTGCCGCAGTGAGTACCTCCCCCGTAGTCCGATATCCCCCCGAATTCTTTCGCCGGGTGCTGAGGCAGGAGGCTCCCGGAGGACCGCCGCAGTCCGTTACCCTGGTGCAACCCTCCGTACTGGCCGTGGATGAACCCGGGGCGTTGAAGGTCGCTCTGCTGGACGCCGACGGCTACCCCAGCCTCGAGTATCAGGGCGAAGTCACCCTGGAGGGACTGCCCGGTGGGACCTGCGCGCTGGCTTTCCGGCGCGGAGAATCCGCCGTAGGGCGATTGGACAACATCTCGCTGCCGCAGCCCGGCCTGTACCGCTTCACTGCACGGTTCGAGGGCGGCTACGCCAAGGGGAATCCCACGCGCTGCCTGACGCACGTCGAGCAGCACCTCTACTGGGGCGACCCCCACGTGCACACTGTGCTCAGCGACTGCTGGCCGCAAAGCTGCCGGTCGCTAGACTTCTGCTACGTCGCCGCACGGTACCTGGCCGGCCTAGATTGGGTCTGTGCGACGGATCACGTTTCCAACGGACGTTGCGAGTTCGCGCGCTGGAAGGAGCAACGAGCCGCCTGCAACGTCCACGACGATCCGCCGGCCTTCGCCACGCTCCACGGCTATGAGGCCTCGCTGCAGGGCGGCGCGGGGGGCGACGCCAACGTGTATCTCGCCCGGCCGCTGCCGATGTTCCTCGACGACTACGAGGGCGGCACGCTCAAGAGTCTCGGAGAGAAGCTCGCGGCGGAGCTGCCGGAGAAGGAGTTCTTCCTGGTCCCGCACCACACCACACGCGCGGGCAAGCACGGGGAGATCAGCGATGCGATCTACCCCGGCCCCAACCGCATGCCGCTGGTGGAGATTCACTCCAAATGGGGCACTTCCGAATACCGAGGCAACCCCAATGCGCTGCGGGAGGTGCACCCCGGCCCGAGCTACGTCGCCGACTTCCTGCGGCGCGGAATGGTCTTCGGATTCATGGGCGGCACGGACACGCACGCGACCATGCCCGCGGGGCGGGGCGTGGAGCACGCGGAGCACCTTGACGGGCTGCCGGGGATGACGGCGGTGCGCTCGGCGACGCTGAGCCGCGAGACGATCTTTCAGGCGCTGCGCCGGCGCCAGTGCTACGCCACCAGCGGAGACCGCATCTACCTCGAGGCGACGGTCGCCGGATCGCCGGGCGGAGAGGTGCTGCCAATCCAGGACCCTGGCCGGCCCCGAGGGATTGCGGTCTTCGCCGCCGCGCCGGGCGACATCGAGCGGATCGAGGTCCTCCGCAATGGCGACGTCCTCCATGCGCGGGAGATACGCGACTGGCACGCGACACTGGAGCTGACGGACGAAGAGCCGCTGGGGCCGTGTCTGCTTGAGTCCGCCGCGGGGAAGCAGTTTGCGTACTACTACGTCCGGGTGACCTGCACCTCGGGCGCGCAGGCGTGGTCCAGTCCGGTGTGGCTGCAAGAGTGAGAGACGCCTTGACGCCGCCTCTCCCCCCTGCTATCCTTCCCTTATGTTACACGAGAGTGTGGGTGGGGAACTCAGCGCGCGGCAGCAGGTGATTCTGGCCGCTATCGTCGGCGAGTTCATCGCTACCGGCCTGCCCGTCGGCTCCAAGACCATCTCCGAGAAGAGGGGACAGACACTTTCTGCGGCAGAAAGTGTCTGTCCCTCCGTCCTCAACTGCTCTTCGGCCACGGTGCGCAATGAGATGGCGGACCTGGAGCGGCAGGGGTACCTGGAGAAGCCCCATACCTCGGCGGGACGAGTGCCCACCCAACCCGCCTACCGCTTCTACGTGGACCGGCTCAAGGCAGTGCGCGAGGGGCCCTCACGCGATCTGACCTGGGTGCATGGGGAGCTCTCCCGGTGCGGGGCGGAGTTGGCGACGCTGCTCCGCACCTCCACGCGACTGCTCTCTGAGCTGACCGGGCAGCCGGCGCTGGCCAGCGAGCCGGGACCCCCCACCCAGACCTGGGCCACTTTTCGCCTGACCCCCATCAGCGCGCGCGCCATCCGCGTGACCTATGAGACAGAGGAGACCGGACGGCGGGAGCTGATCTGGGAGTCGCCCCAGCCCCTGCGGGGAGAGGAGATTGCCGCGCTGAGCGAGGCGCTGGAGGACGTGCTGTGCCAGGAGGGCGTCACCAGCCCGGAAGCCGCGGAGATCGCGGGGGTTGCAGAGGTGCCGGAGGAAGTAGTGGGCGACCTGCTGCAGACGCTGACCGAGACCGGACCCCAACGGGTGTACGTGGAGGGCACGGCCCATCTGCTGAGCTACCCCGAATTTATGGCGCACCAGCGGGTGCAGGAGCTGATGGCCGCGCTGGCCCAGGAGGGCATGGCGCGGGCGCTGCTGCGCGCCACGCACGGAGAGGGGCTGCGGGTACTAATCGGCTCCGAGCACGGGCGGACGCGATTTTTGGATTGCAGCCTGGTGCTGGGGTCCTATCGCGCGCCGGCGACGCGGATCGGATCGGTAGGGGTGCTGGGGCCGCTACGGATGAGCTATCCGCGGGCGATCTCGGCGGTGGCCACGGTGGCGCGGGAGATTGGGCAGATATTGAAGGTGGAGGAAGAAGAAGAGTAAGGGCCGGCAAGGGGCGGCCACCACAGACCACCTCGCGGGCGGCGGTGGTGACCGCCGCCCCTACGTGCGGAAGCAACCTCGATTCACCGACATTTTCCCCTGAGCACTACCCCCCTCTGCTATAATAAGCGGGCCTCGCTCGTGAGAGCGTGACCAGACTGATGCGGATCGAATCCACGAAAGGACACTGGAAGCGATTTCAAGATCGGTGGCACCGACGTATCGCCAGTGCGGTCTGAGCAGAGACCGAGTGTGCAGGCGATTCTCGCAGTTCGCGACAGGCGGGACGCCTGTCCTACCCGGTTTTTGAAGTGACTTCTAGCCAACTCTATGGACAATCCCGGAGCCTATAGTGTCTTCTACGAAATTACCGCCATCATCAGCGTGGCTGCGCTGGTGGGACTGATCGGTACGCTGCTGCGCCAACCGCTGGTGGTCTCCTTCATCGCCGTGGGCATCCTGGTTGGTCCCGTGGGATTGAACCTGGTTACCGATTATGAGCAGGTTGAACTGCTGGCCAGCATAGGCATCGCGCTGCTGCTGTTTGTGGTGGGGCTGAGGCTGGACCTGCACGCGGTGCGGACGCTCGGAACAGTCGTGCTGGGCGCGGGCGTGACACAAATCGCCTTCATTGCCATCGCCGGGTTCTTCCTGGCCCGCCTGCTTGGCTTCGCCGCCGTCCCCTCGCTGGTCATCGCCATCGCGCTGGTGTCTTCCAGCACCATCATCATCGTCAAGCTGCTCTCGGACAAGCGAGAGATAGACGCCCTGCACGGGCGGCTGACGGTAGCGATATCGGTGCTGCAGGACCTGATGGTGATTCTGGCCATGATCGGGCTGTCGGCGCTGGCCGGCGCAAAGGGGGCTGACAACCACCTCGTCACCCAGATGCTGCTGACGGCGGGCCGGGGCGTGCTGTTCCTGGCCGGTGTGGGGGTGATGATGACGGTGGTACTACCACGCCTGCTGCCCCACATGGCCCGCTCGACTGAACTGTTGCTGCTGTTTGCGGTCGCCTGGGCCCTGGCGCTGGCGGCACTGGCCGAGGTCATCGGACTGAGCAAGGAAGTGGGCGCGTTCGTCGCCGGCCTGGCCCTGGGCTGGTCGCCGTACCGGGAGACCATCAGTGCGCGGATGGTGCCGCTGCGCGATTTCTTGCTGCTATTCTTCTTCATAGACCTGGGCCTGCGCCTGGATCTCAGGCTGTTGGGCGGACAGATTGGCATCGGACTGCTGTTTGCGCTGTTCCTGCTGGCAGGCAAGGCGCTGACGGTGATGGCCGTCGTGGGTCTGATGGGGTACCGCAAGCGCACCGGCTTTTTGACCGGCATTGCCATGACGCCGCTTTCGGAGTTCGGCCTGATCTTCGTGGGGATGGCCCTGGGCCAGGGGCACATCGGCGACGAGATAGTGGGGCTGATCACCGTCATTGCACTGATCAGCATCGGCATGTCCACCTACATGATCATCTATTCGGGGCAGTTGTACTCACGCCTGTCGCGGCTCTTGACCGTCTTCGAGCGGCGCGTACCGTACCGGGAGGCTGGGAGCGGCAGCGTGGAGAGCCTGCCTCAGGCCGATGTGATCCTGTTCGGCCTGGGCACCTACGGAGGGGCAGTAGCCAAGCACCTTCTGGAGCACGGCCGCCAAGTGGTGGGCGTGGACTTTGACCCGCAGGTGCTGGCGGCGCCCCCGAAAGAGGGCCTGGCGCGGGTGTACGGTGACGGCGAGGATCCGGAGCTGTTCGACTACCTGCCGCTGCAGCGGGCGCGCTGGGTGATGAGCGCTTTGCCAGGCCGGGATACGAACCTGACGCTGCTGAAGGCCGTGCGGGAGCGCGGCTTTGACGCCAAGGTGGTGCTCAGCGCGCGCAGCCAGTACGATGCGCGAGTGCTGGAGCAGGCGGGAGCAGACCTGGTGCTATGTCCCTTCGCCGACGCCGCCGAGCAGGCTGCCGATTCATTGACCGAGGCGATGGAGACTCTGACCCGGGAGGCACCGTGGCCGGTGGACGCGCGGGAAGTACGGCTGCGGCCGGGCTCGGCCTTCGCCGGGCAGACCATCGAGGAGCTCCCGCTGCGAGCAGAGACAGGGGTCTCCATCATCGCCATCAGCCGGGCCGGGCGCAGCTACTTCGACCCGGGGCCGGATTTCCGCCTGGACGCGGGCGACCGGCTGGTGTTGCTGGGCGAGCCGGAGAACCTGGAGCGGGCCGTCGAATACCTGGAGCGGCGGCAGCTCAGCGAACCCGTCCAGGAGTCACAGCAGTTCACGGTCTCAGAGCTGCAGGTGCCGGAGGGGTCCCCGTGGGTAAGTAAAACGCTGGCGGAGCTGAATCTGCGGCGCACTATCGGGGTGACCGTGATAGGCATCGAGCGGGGAGAGCAACAGATCACCGCGCCCACGGCCGCAGAGGTGATCCAGGCCGGCGACCGGGTGGTACTGGCCGGCAGCCGCAGCGCCATGGAGACGTGCGAGGGAGCTTGCCAGCCGCCGCGCTAGCAAGGGGCGGAGAGCGGTAACTCACCCAAGGTGGGACCGCAACAGTGCTAGCGCTGTCGCCCGCCAGGGCCCTGCCCGGGGACGCGGCCCAGGGCGCGTAGCCGCTCGGGCAAGGACGACACGCAGACCTCGGCGGTCTCGCTGAGGCAGGCCTTATCGGGGTAGATCTCGTAGAGCACGCGGCACTGGGGCGGCGTGAGGTTGGGCATGATGACGTTGGCGCCGCGGGCCAAACCGAGCTCGCGGCCAGTCTCCTGGTTCAGCGCGGCCAGTGCCGTGGTGCTGGGGATATTGGCCTGGGGACAGAGCAGACGGGTGAGGGCCAGGACCTTGTACGTCATCTCCTCGGTAGGGGGAACTTGAGAGGACCCCACCGGCGGCGCAGACGCCGCCACCTCCCCTGGATAGGGGAGGTGGCCGGAAACGACAGGGACGGCCTCGCTGCCGCGTTGCGGCAGGTCGAGAGGCATTTCCTGTCCCAAGGGGGTGTCCGGGTGCGCGATCCAGGGACCGACGCCGACCATGTCCAGGTCCAACTCGGCGAACAGACACAGGTCCCGCGCCAAGCTCTCGTAGCTCTGTCCCGGAATCCCGATCATCACGCCGCTGCCCGTCTCGTAGCCCAGCTCGCGCAGACGGTGGAGAATAGCGATCCGATCCGAGCGCTCCTGCCCCGGACGCGGCGGGTGGAGGCGCTCGTACAACTCGCGGTCGGAGGTCTCGAAGCGCAGGAGGTAGCGGTCCGCGCCGGCTTCGCGCCAGGCCGCCAGGTCCTCGTCGGGACGCTCACCGAGGCTGAGAGTCACAGCCAGCGGGGTGTCGGCCTGGAGGCGGCGGATTACGTCGGCCATCCATTCGCGGGTGATCCCGTAATCCTCACCCGACTGCATTACGACCGTGCCGTAGCCGTAGGAGAGAGCCTGATGGGCGCAGGCGAGAATCTCCTCCGCGGTCATCCGGTAGCGCGGCAGGTGATTGGCGGCGCGAAGACCACAGTAGGCGCATAACCGGACACAGTGGTTGGAGATCTCCACCAGACCGCGCAGGTGGACGGCCTCCCCCACGTATTCGCGGCGCACGCGGTCGGCCTCGGCCCACAAGGTCTCCAGTCGTGAAGGGTCAGTTTCAAGAAGCCAGTTGAGAACTTCGGTGAATGTCATCTCTAACTCGAAGGCAGCGGGCGCTGGACATGCTGAGGCACACATTATACGCCGCTCCCGAGTGGCCGCCAAGCCGGCAGAGTTCTAACACTTGCCCACTTCGACGGAGGGAGGACCCCACCCGGCGGCGCAGACGCCGCCGACCTCCCCTCAAGGAGGGGAGGTGTCGGAGGGCCTCACCCCCTGGCCCCCTCTCCCCGCGCCTGCGGCTGGGGAGAGGGGGAGCAGAGGGGGCCGGGACCGGACACTACAAAGGCGCTGCGGTGGAGCGCACCGCGTCCCCCCACCCAGCTTCAGGCCAAGCGGGCAAGCGCCAGAGCGGAGTTGACGAAAGCCCCCGGGATATCTATAATACTGGCAGAGCCACGGCTCCGGCGGGCGACAGCCAGGTGACGGGGTGGCAAGCGCGGTCTCCGCACACACCAACTCGCAGCGCCTAAGCTGCACCAGGGAGGGTTTCCCCCATGGCCGACCAAGGACAGGGTCCCGAACAGTCCAACGTACCGCCGCCTGCAGTACCTCCTCCGGCAATGACTCCAACCGCCGCTCCCACCAGCG
>JAAYIR010000259.1 GCA_012523355.1 candidate division WS1 bacterium | reverse complement strand
GGTCTGGAGATTGCTGGGGGCGCGGAACAACTCCTCGCGTCTCAGCAAGAAGCGCACGGTGTTGATCGCCGTGCGGATCACACATAGAAGGCCCTCGCACAGGGCTTGGTGCTCTTCGAGGCGGCGAGCCTGGCATGAGCCGGCAGGGGCCTGCGTGCCTTGCAGTAGCTCATGCCCCCGACGCCAGTGCCGCTCCATCTTGCCCAGCGTGCGGAGCATCACCTCGGCGCCGAAGGGCTGTGTCCACCGCAAGTCGGTGACTACCATGTTCCGCCCGCCACGCAACCGGAACCCTACAGGAAGACTGCAGGCCTCGAGGGGATCGAGCAGGAGCGGTTGCGCGAAGCCGATATAGAACGGGCCTCGGAAATGACCGATGACGGGGCCAGAGAAAGGAACGAAATCTAGCGCTCGATCGAACTGCTTCCACGCCGCCAGCACCTGGCCCTGATTCTCGGCGCCGAATTCCCTGGCAGCCATTTGTCGCAGTAGGACCTCCGGGTCGGGACAGGGCTCCCAGGACATCCAGCCTGCCAGTTCGCCCGGCAGGGTCTCCAGGTAGCCAGAGAAATCCCAGTTAAACATCGCGCCGTCGGCATGCGTGCGCGCGGCGGCGAACTTCCGTGCCCAGCGTGTGAGCGCCGGAACCCCGGGAATACTCATGAATTCCACCGGGGTCCCGCTTTCCAACTTGGCCAGGACTGGCAGGCCTCGCCGCCGGGCAGCCTCAGTCTGGGCCAGGTACTGCTTGGAAGGGCCTACCTCCGTCAGGTTGTAGTCGAAGTGCATGAAGGGCACGCCCTCGCGCTCGCCCAGATCGCCAGTATCGAGATTGGCCATGAAGGCACAGTCGGGAGACAGTCGGGAGATGAGCCCGTGTTTCTTTCGGGTTTCCGTCCAGGCGTGCGCGCCATATGACCAATCAACCACCAGGGCCTGGGGGTCTACCGCCTTGACTGCGCGGGCCACGCTGTTCAACAGATGGGCGACGACGGCCTCGGGGTTCCGCTGCGAGCACTGCGGGCAGTTCGTCATACCGGGACCGCGGCGATAGGGCGCGGTGTAGCAGTGCAGGAAACCTTCGCAGCCGGTAATGAGGAACACGCCCGCCAGTCCGGGAGCCTCGCGAAACAGCGCGCTGATCTGTTCCCCGTAGAACTCCACTACCGGCTCCTGGCTACTGCACGGCAAGTACACAGTCGGGGCCTTGATCATCGAACTGCCCCGGAGTTCGGGCCGGTGGAGAAAGAGGGGGTGGTCCTCCGGTAGAGGGCTAAGGTACGGCGTGAGGTAGACCTCCAGAGCATACTGGCGGGCCCGCTCGACGATCTGCGCCAGAGTCCGCCGGTGAGCCTCCGCTTGAGGATGGTTCAACTCCGGGAGTATGTGCGAGGAGTAGAACATGCGGAGATTGATCGGGAAATGAAACCCCGAATATCCCGCCCGGGCCAGACGGATCAGGTAGTTGCCGTCGTAGACTTCCGGATACTGCAGATCATCGTAAAGAGCCGCCTTGAACGCCGGATAGGCGAGGGCGGGAGAGAGCCGGGGATAGGCTCGCAGACAGCCCGGAGAGAGCACTGGAGCCGCCTGGAGCCTGAGCAAGCGCTGCAGGTGATACAGGCCGCAAGCGGCGCCCCATTCTGAGGCCCCAGTGATGGTGATGCCTTTCTCCGTCAGGTCAAGCACATGCTCTCGCGGCGATTTCCCCTGTACACTTCCCTCTACAGGGTCAATGATTACCCGCAGGGGATATTGCCCCTGACGCTTGCCCGCCAGCTTGACCCCGAACGCGTCTTTGAGAAAGCGGCGCAGATCCCTCGCCGCCACCGCCAGCATCTCCGGCGCCGCGGGAGGCAAATCTAGAAACCAATCTTCCGTCAAGCGCACCGTCCCGGAGGCTTGACCGGTTTCATCCCAGTCATCGAGGTGCTCATGACCCGGCTGAGTAAAGCGGCGGTACAACTCCACCACGCGGGGGTACTCGCTGAGCAGAGTCTCCCAGCTTGAAGTCTGCGGCTTGCGTGCCATGATGAACTCCCTATGGGGGCGCAGTCTGGCGCCCTACTCAAGAATGAGCTCCCCAAAGCGGTCCAGCTGGTGCACGGCGGCCAACGGGCTCCAGGTCATCTGATGTCCACGCCCCCCTGCCCACCAGATGCGATTAGCGTTGAAGTAGACCTTATCGCCCGACCGGACGCCACCGGGCAGGAGCTTGTCCAGGGGGAACACCACGTGGACAGTCCAACGATCCGGGGCCGAAGTATCGGAAATTACGGTTATGCCACTGTCCCAGGGCGCCATAGGCTGGCCCGCGACCTCCCCGTGCGCCAAGGCTGAGAAATTGCCGCCCGGCCCGAGTCCCACCTGGCGGTAGGGCTTCACTCGCTCGCGGGCGAAGAAGAGCTCCCAGTCATCACCACTCCAGACTGAAACCATGTCGGTTATTAGCGTCTTGGGGTCCACCAGCTCCGTCAGCTGCATATACAGAAACTTACCGTCGTGCGCCAGCCGACCTTCCAGTTTTCTGGGCACCTCTCCCCCCTCTGGCATGGACCACCCGGTCAGGCGGGGCGCCTGCTCCCAGTCTACCTTAGCAGGATCGCCTCCCACCTCCGCGATCTTCGGCACGGTGACGGAAGGTATCTTGGCGCTCTTACGCTCAACATACTGCTGTCGCCCGGTGGTCATGTACTCCCAGACCTGCTTGTCGAAGAGCGCCACGCGGGCCTTCTCCTGCTCGGTCTGGGCGGCGGCATGCGCCTGGGCCATGAAGGCTCCCAGTTGCGCCATGCGCTCCTCGGTGCCCAGCCGATCCCAGGCGATTTCCGGTGTTTGCGCGCTCTCACCCTCCGGGTAGTTGGCTGGGTCGGAGTAGGTGCGCTCGACCAGCAGGTAGAAGTCCTTCATCGGCTGGGCCGCGGCCCCGTACATGCCAGTGAAGTATTCGTCCAGCAGGATGTCAATATCCCGCGTGGCGTCATCCATCAGCTTACAGCTCACGTACATCTCTACATCCTGCCCCAGCCCCTCATAGAATGACCCGCGGGCTCCATACTGGTGGTAGAGCTTGAAGTTCTCCGCGATGCCGTGGGCAAAAAAGCCGGGGAAACAGTGGAACTTGCCCAGGACTGCGCTATAATTAGGGAAAAGGTAATACTGGTAGACGAAGAGGCGGTTCTGCGGCGCCTTCTCACGCCAGGCCTTGAGGATGGCGCGATCGTTGTCCATCACCGACGGCGAATAGACCGCGCGCGAGTGCAGGCACGGCACGATAGCCACATTGGGCTCCAGCGGAAACCGCTCTGGAGGGTAAGCGTACTGACTATAGGCGGCTTGCGTCACGAATTTGTCCGGGTAGTCCTTGCGGATGCGCCGGGCTAACTCATTGGCAAACCAGAACATGTATTCGCTGGCCCGGTCATTGGAGAACTGGCCCTGGCCGCGTGTGGCCTCGGGCTTGATCAAGGCCTGGCAGATGGGACACTTACACCAAAGGCTGTTGTCCATCGCTGCGGCGGACAGATAGTCCCCGTCCACGACCACGCTGCCGGGCTTCTTGACCCCACTGTCCCAGTAGGCGGAGGCGTCGGCCAGCACCTGCTGGATGAACTCCTCGTTGGTGAAGCACATCTGAGGCGGCTTCTCGTAGTAGGTCTTCTCGACCGGCTCGTCCTCGGCGACAATCGGTGAGGGCTTCTGGCTATACCCCTGGGCAAACCACAAAGGGCGCGCCCCCTCGAAGACCTCCGGGTTCCGGGGGTTCCGTTCCCAGAAGCGGTCATAGTAACCATAGAAGGCGTGGCCTTGGGCGAAAGGTTCACCGCCCAGGCGCATGCGATGTATGAATAATTGGAACATGCCGGCTTTGGCCTGCGGGGACTTGCCCTCCAGGTCAGGATAGGCCAGGGCCTCCACCTCCTCGACCTTCGCGGCTTCCGCGGGGGCCCGGTTCCCCCAGTTCCAGAGATTAGTGTACTGCTCATAGGCGGAGCTGCCCATCTGGGGGTAAGCGTAGCGGT
>JAAYIR010000258.1 GCA_012523355.1 candidate division WS1 bacterium | reverse complement strand
AGTCAGCTGGGGTGAAGCCAAAGCTGACTTCACTGGCGCTGCGGGCGATCTCGTCAAGATCATAGTTGAGATACAGGATCGTCGTTTGCAGCTCCTCGTGGCCGAGGAGCAACTGCACCTGGCGGATGTTGAGACCACTATTGAGCCAACTCTTCGCGGCGAAGCGGCGGAGGCTGTGCAGGGTATAGGCGGAAGAGGTCAGGCCGGCGTCGCGTATCCAGCGGCGCTCGATGAGGTCGAGGGGGTTGGCCTGGGCATGGCGGAACCGGACCGCCCACTTGAAGAGACCGGACAGGGAATTGAGTGCGCGGCGGACGACGCTGCGCAGGAACTGGTTGACGTGCTTCTGACCGTCAAAGGTGCCAAGATCATGCCTGCCAGATTGCTGTCCCCACTTGGAGGTTTGGAGGGACACGATCGTTCTCCTCGGCGCCGTACCGAGGGTGCCTTTCCCGAGCGTGAAGTCCTCGTCCTGGGGGCGGGCGACTCCGACTACAGTCCAGAATAGGGATGCCTCGACAAGGACTGCAGCTATTCCGCGAAGGCTATGGCCTCGATCGATTCGCATGGCGTTGAGGTGCGGGCCCTGGTCAAACCCATCGGCCTCAGGTACATCAACGGCCCGGGCAGCGTCTCCTATGTTGGCTCGGTGGTCGTCCGCTAGGGGCTCACCTGGAACAGCTTCGCGCAGTGCGCCTCCACCGGCACGCTCAGCTTCTGCCACCGCCCCTCCAGGTCCTGCTTTGCCCACAGGTCTCGCACCCGGACCTCGGTCCAGGGGCTGAAGCGGGCGAGGTTCAGCTCTGGCGCAGGGCCGGGCTCCTCTGACAGGTTGAAGAACCCCACGGCATAGCTGCCGTCGGCCAGAGGCTTGAGCTGCACCTCGAAGCGTTCGTCCTTGAGGACGGTCGCGGCGGGCTTGCCGAGAGGGTCCTGGTTGACCGCGAGCACCTCCTCGTTGCAGAGCAGGCTGAGGGTGAAAGCGTCCAGTTGCTGCGGCACGCAGTCAATCAGCAGCGGGCTGGGGCGCAGGGCCCAGCAGGTGAACATCGCGATATGCTCCGGAGGACTGAGCTGCTTGCCGTCCCGGGGGAGAAGAGCCGTCATGTCCAGGTCAAACCAGTGCCCCGGCCCCACGTAAGGATTCCACTGCTGGTTGCCGAAGCCATTGCGCACGACGGACTCCCAGACCGGCCCCGTGTCCGAATTGGCACGCCACAGGTTGCATAGCCGGGCGGCCTCGGCGGCGTCCGCCAGCTGGACACTGGTGGTGAGGCTAAAGACGAAATCCCGGGGGGACCTGCGGAGAGCCTGGCTCATCCGTGCGGCCAGCTCCATGTCGGTTTGCGCCCAGTCATACTTGAAGTAGTCGAAGCCCCACGCCGCCCACTGGGCTACATCCTCGGCCTCATGTTTGTTCATGCCGATGTACTTCCGGTCGTAATCGGTCATGGCGGGGAAACGGGTGTCCATGAGGCCGGAGGTGCTCCCGTAGCCTTCCGTCCCCCAGGGGACCACATACGGCCCGGAGTACAGTCCGATCTTCAGCCCCAGGGCATGGACCTGGGCGCAGAGCCGGGCCATGTCCGGGAAGCCCTCGTGGGGGACGATGGAGTTGAAGGGTCCGCCTCGCTCCGGTGATTGCCATCCGGAGTCCAGGTTTACGTAGGAGTACCCCCGCGCGGCCAGGCCGGAGCTGACCAGGCCCTGTGCGATGCCGAGTATCTTCTCCGCGGTGATCTCCCGGCGAAAGCAGTTCCAGCTATTCCATCCCAGTGGCGGCGTCAGGGCCAGGGCGTCGGGTTCGATAACCAACGTAATCGCCTTCTCGGCCGTGCCGTGGGGATTCTCCGCCCTAAGCAGGACCTCGTACTCGCCAGGAGTGGAGGCCTGGCCGGTGATCTGCCCGCTCGCGGCCTCGAGGGTCAGTCCGGGAGGCAGCCCCTCCGCCGCGAACCGCAGCGGCCGCTCGCCGACCGTGGGAATCAGATAGAGGAAGGGCTTCCCTGGCGAGGCCCCATAGGTCGCGGGGCCGTTGATCTCAGGCGCCCCAGCGTCCCAGGGGACGGCGGGGGCGAGAGAGGTTTCCGGGTGTTGCAGGCTATTCATGGCGCGGCTTCCTTTCCGGGTGGCGGTTGGACGACAGTTCTGCCCGGATATTCGACGGGGATCCATGCGAGGACCTGCCTGTGTGGCCGGTGAACTGCCGCGGGCAGTTGGCGAGGACTGGCCCCGCGACCAAACCCAACCTATGTCGCGGGCTTCCGGCGCCGGCAAGCCCCGAGTCAGCTTCCATCACACCACACCTCGCTGACTATCTCCGGAGCCATTCCGTAATGCTGTGGAGGAGCCTCCGCTGCTCAGTAGCCAGTCATCCAGCCTCCGCCAGCGACTGTGCGCACTGGGGACCGCAGCCTCACAGGGCTCCCAAATGTAGGAAGGTCCGGCGCTGCTGTTCGTCCATCCCCGCCAGTCCCAGCTTCTCCACGGTGCGACGGCCTTGTGCCAGGAGATCCCGACCCGTAATGGCCGAAGCAATAGCTACCACAGAGCGAGCTGCCGGTGTCTCCACCCCCAGCATGTTCCCCAGGGAGACATAGGTCACCAGACCCAGCCCCACGTCCTCCAGCAGATAGCGGTGGTCGACTCCACTCGGCGACTTCAGTTCCCGGAACACAGGGCTCTGGCCATAGCATTCGTAGTAGCTCGTGGACGATGCGTAACCCTGCGCTACACACATCTCTGGCTCCGACATGAGGTCGTAGCCCAGAGCTTTGGCGAGAGCCATTCGTTCCTTGTCTACCGCCTCGATGATCTTGGCCACCGCCGGAGTTACGCCCTCGGCATAGAAGAGATGCTGCTCGCCCTGCCGCTCGATCACCGCGAGGTTGCCCAGCATGATCGCGGGGTGTATCACTGGATTACCATTACACAGGCTCACCTCCAGCACATCTGCCTTGGGCTTCAGACCGGGGAAGACGGGCCGTAGCCTGTGCCACCACGCCTCCGTCTCGGCCCCGGGAAAGGCGGCGAAAGCCACATGTTCCACCCGCAGCCCGATATGCACTCCACGGGCGCCTTGAGCGCGGGAGCAATGGGTGAGTGTGCCCGTCTCCGCGATCACTATCCGCCGGGCAACGCCTTGCTCGGCCAGCAGGCGCCGCACCTCCAGGGCCCCGCCTGTCGAGCCGGGGTTCAGAAGAAGGAAGGCTCCCTCCTTAAGATGCGGTCCCAGCTCGAGAGCCAGCCGCTCATGCGCCAGCCCCTGGAGGCAAGCGATCACCAGTTCAGCTCCATCCACTACCTCGGCCAGATCTGTACTCACCATCTCCAGCCGCGCTTCACCACTGACCACCCCCTCCGCCTCCAGGATGGGCTCCTCCAGCAGCGCGGCCAGGTTGGCCTGGTAATCCTGCCACTCAAACAGGCGAACCCGCGCGCCCTGCAGTGCCAGATCGGCAGCCACCGCCTTCCCGCCATTGCCTGCGCCGAGCACAGCGACTGTCCCTGAGTAGGTTCCTGTAGCCTTATCCACCGATTGTTGCCTCCTCTAGGTTCTCGCTTCTGTCGTAGCCGTGTTCTAACGCGGGCAGCAGCGTCTCCGGATGCGAATGCGCAATTACTTGCTGGGAAGGTACCGTAGCAGCTGCCTGCCCTGCATGCCAAGGTACTCCCCGCCCTTCAAGAGGGGGGAAAGAGGACCTCATAGGAGGTCAGCGGTAGCCCCTTCGCTTTACAGGTGACGGGATGCCAAAAGGCGCCTTCGGCGTACATCAGGCCCCCACGCAGCTCCAGATTGTCGGTCAAAGCCTCGCGCCACCCCTTGGCAGCCAACTCGCGCAAGTAAGGAAAGGTTGCTTGCGTAAGCAGTCGCGTGGCTGGCCGTGGTGTCAGTGCAGGAATGTGGTCGGGATTGTAGTGTACGACACCTTCTTCCACGTAGGTCTCGTCCAGTATCTCCGTGGGGACACAGGTCTCCACCAGGTCACGCATGGAGGCCGTGGCGTCGCAGACGATCCGCCCGGGTTGCATGAGCGCAATCATCTGCCGCGTGACCAGGTATCGGCATCGAGATACCGGCAGGCTAGGCCGCCGCACGGCTGCGCAGATAAGAATATCCGTGGCCGGGAGCCGCGCGGCGATGGCTTGCTGGGTCGCGAGGGGGTCGTCTTCCGAGGAAGTGATTACTTCGATGCGCTTGCGCCAGCCGTCGCCGGCCGCGTCGCCGAGCCTCTCCGCCAGGGAGTCTAATGCGCGCTCAGGCTCTATGTCCACCACGGTCAAGTCAAATCCATTCCTCAAGAAGACTTTGCTGGCGTGCTTGCCGATGTGTCCCAGCCCGATCACCAGGGCGCGAGCGGGTGGACACCCTTCCACGTAGTCCCCTCCCAGCATCCCGGCGTGAGACATGAGCAGCTCCATGCTGCGCCGGGCGAAGAGCACCCCGGTGATATCACTCATCGGACTCAGCAGAGGAAGTTCCCCGGTGGCCTTCTCGACCCACTCGTAGGCAATTCCCACTCCCCCTGTTGCGCACAACTGCTGCGCATACTCGACCGGCGCATTTCCATCCAGATGCAGATACGTAAACAGCGTGTGATGCGGGCCAAGCAGGGGCACTTCCTCGTCCAGAGGGGCCTTTACCTTGACGATGAGATCGCATCGCTCATACAGCTCTCTCTTCGGGACGGCTTTGGCCCCCGCGGCCTCGTACTCCGCATCTGCGAACCCACTACCCACTCCCGCTCCTATCTCGACGTAGAGGACATGCCCCTCGTGAACCAACCTGGCAACCTGCTCAGGCATGAGCCCCGCGCGTGTCTCTCCAGGCTTGATCTCCTTACCCACACCGATTCTCATTTGTAGGTCCTTTCTAAGCAGCGCGCTGCAGCCCCGCACAGGATAGCTTATGGACTCACTCTCAGTCTCATCGGAGACTTGCGTTTGCGGCCCCGGAGCAGCGGTTGCACAAGCCGGCGGTGTCCCCGGATCACCTCAGTTAGCGGCGCGGAGCCGGGGAGTCTTGTGAGGAGCGGCGCTACTCCTCCGCGTCCGGGGCTACATAGCGGTCCGCGGGCTTCACGAACATGCGAAAGTCCAGGTGCCGGGGCGGGGGGCACTCCCGCAAACCGCGCTCCCGCAACTCGTCGTTGACCTCCACCCCCTCCGCTTGTGCCAGGCGCAAAGCCTGGGCCTCCACCCACAAGTCCCAGACGCTGGTCTCCCCTTCTCTGATGTACGCGAAGTCGTAGTCCAACAGCCGCAGGGCCTCCTCTGGCCGCGCCTCATGCATCGCGAGACGGACCTGCAGCAGCCGGATGCGCTCATGCTCT
>JAAYIR010000037.1 GCA_012523355.1 candidate division WS1 bacterium | reverse complement strand
GTCGGGGACCACCTGCACCCGCAGTGACTGCGCCAGGCTGTCGTCGGACTTGACCAGCGTAAAGCCTGCGATCCCGGCCAGACCGGTCCAGGTATAGCGCTGCGCGCGCAGGACATGGTCGCCCTCGGTGAGCCAAACGTTACTGATCTTGCCCTGGAAGCCGCCGTAGACGTGCACTTCCCCGTCTATGAAGAAGTCATGATCGCTGAGAGACTCGCCCCTGGTAATGCGCAACTCATACCACCCGGTGGTGGGCACCGAGAAGTCATATTCCACCCAGCCCTGGCCCCCCAGCCGGTGCGTCTCCCTGATACGAGGCAGGAGATGGACCTCAGGGGGCTGGAGGCCATTGCCCTGGGGATCCATAAGCAGATAGCGGGAAAAGCTGGCCGCGTCCAGCTCCAGTTGCCAGGGGGCAGACCAGCACACCGTCCCACCTAGTAGCACCAGCAGTGTCACAGCATAGGCCAGAGCCAGAAACCTCACAGACATGAGCAAGCACCTCCCAAGACGCCGCCTCGCCGAGGCCGCGCCCGTCAGCAACACCCCCGCACGCCTCCTCTCATCCCCCAGAAGCCAAGGCAACAGCCAGGACCAGGGAACCTAATACAGGTTGGCCGCCACTCTACGGATATCCTTTTCGGAGACACCAGTTCGGGCCGGGGAGGAGGACGGTTCAGGTATGCCTGTCGCCTGCGACAATCGTGGCTGCTATCAGCAGCCGCCCTCGAGCAGGAATGGAGGTTGCCGGGAGGGCAGAGATGGTGGACAAGGCTAAACGCGCATCCCTGTGCAGAGCTTTGACCCGTATCACACATATCAGAGGTTCTGCTCAGTTCATAAATTGTGTCACCTGAATAGGAGAATCTATGGGTAGTGTCGAATATGGTTATGGTTACAGGTGTGCGCAGGGGAGTGCGGGATTAAGCAGGCACAACCTGGTTTCCGCAAGGGGGCGCCGTCCTCTGTCGGAGCGGATGCGTGACTTGCCGTCCGGTAAGGTGAAAGGAGGTGGGCAGCAGCCAACTGGGATCCATGTCGTCTGAGATATCCCCCATCCTGACCACCAGGGAGGTAGATAAAAGTGAGAGTTCAATATCTGCTGCTAGGCCTGGCATTAGGGGCCGCAGTCGCCTTACTCAAACCGGCGATTAGCGGCATGGACGACGCTAATCTGCGGGAGGTCGGCGTTGAGTGGGTCAATCAGTACAACGGCAAAGCCCCCAATCTGTCCGCCTGCGACGACGACGCGGTGGGTTTCTACAACGCCATACGCGCCGTGGGCTGGACAGGCGTATACAACTGGGGCGACAACAACGCCTGGGAGAGGGACTTCAAGTCGGTCACTGTGACCGGTGGTAACGACGCCAACTACGCCGACAATGTGGACTTCGTCTACTTCGCCGGCCACGGGAACATGGACGGCTTCTACTTCGGTACCAACCAGACCGACTGGCAGGTCAAGTATTCCGACCTGCGGCTGGGCGACAAGGACGCGGAGTGGATCGCCCTCTCCAGTTGTCTCTGCATGAACTATAACTCCGGTGCCGTCTTCAGCCGCTGGGGCTGGCCCGTCTTCAAGGGCCTGCACATGATCTTGGGCATGGACACCGTCATGTCTGATACCCCCAGCATGGGCACCTACTTCGTGCGTTTCATGACCGGCAGCTCAGCGTACCCCTCCTACGGCACCAAGCTCCCGGTGGGGATGGCCTGGCGCTATGCCGGCTACTACGCCCTGCCGGCCGGCCAGTACGTGGGGATGCTCTGGGCCCAGCAAGGCACCTCTAACGCCTGGAACGACTATCTGCCCGGCTACGGCCCGGTCATTCCCGACCCCAACACACCCAGCACGCTGTGGTGGACACGCTATCCGTGCTAAGGAGGGACCAGCGATGAAAGACATGACAACCAAGAGCGCTGTGCTTTTGCTGGTTGGAGTGCTGGCCGGTATTGTGACGGTTCAGCTCCTGTGGCCGCTGGTCGGGGAGGCCCAGGGCCAGGGCCAGGGCCAGGGACCCGCCTGGAAGCTGGAGGGCACGCTGCCCTCCATGGAAAAACAGGTCAACACCTACAAGAACGTGCCGCCCGACGTCAGCCAGGGACGACTGGACAATCTCAGCCGGGCCTTTGGCATGAACGGGCGCGCGGTGGGCCAGGAGGTGCTGGCGCTGGATGACGGGGACAAGTCCCTGCGCCTCATGCGGGGCACCGGGGCCATGATGTACCGCAACCACACCACCGCCGGCAAGGCGGTAGGCAGCAATCTGCCCAACACGGGCCCCGCCGGGGCCTCCGCGGACAAGTTCTGCCGCGACAATAACCTGCTGCCCGGCGGCAGCTCTCGTAGCGTCGAAGTCGTCACCTCGCGCAGCCAGAACCAGGAGAACGGTCCCACCTCCAGCCACGGCGCAGAGATCGCGGTCACCTACAGCTTCAAGCTAGGGGGCAAGCAGGTGGAGGGACCCGGATCCAAGGCCATGGTGACGATCGGTGACGGCGGCACGGTGACCAGCTTCACCCGCACTATGCCCGACGTGGAGGCCGCGAGAATGGTGCAGACCAAGACCGCGGCGCAGGCCTATGAGGAACTCAAGCAGAAGGGCCACTGGAACATGCTCAAGCAGGCCGGCGGTCCGCCCAGGGAGATCAAGGTCAAGAACGTGCGCGCCGCGTACTGGGTGGAAGACCCCGGTCGTGGGGCGGGGACTATCGAACCGTGCTTTATCTTCACGGGCACGGCGGTGGACGAGGATGGCCGGGACGTGGAGTTCATGCAAAAGGTGAGCGCGGTAGAGGGACAAGCCGAACCTACCCTGCCGGCCTCGCCCACGCAGCCCTCACGGCCGCAAGAGTAAGTACGCGAAAGGCGGGGGCAGTGTCCCGCTGCTGGGCGGACCACCAGCCTCGAGGTCTAGTTCCACCTCCCTGCCCCCTCCTCTCAGAGGGGGCAGGGGGCAAGATCTACGCGGTTTCTGTGACTTGTGAGTTTGTGCGAGAGGATGACCAAGATGAGAACCGCCTGCCTCGGTTACGCCCTTTCCCTTCTGGCTGTCGCGATGCTCATGGCGCCTGCGCTGGCCGAGGACCTGCCGCCTCCCGGACCGGGCGAGATGGCGACCTCCTTCCAGATGCCCGCGACCTATGAGAGCGGCCAGATTGTAGCGCCCGTACGTCCCTTGTGCGAGGCTCTGGGGTGCAAGGTGCAGTGGTCTCCCGGCACTGAGGAGGTCACGGTGAGCCGCCCCGCGCCCCTGCTGCGCCTCAAACTGGGTCGTGCCTCCATGGAGGTCCACGAGCGCGGCTGGCAGACCGTGGCGCTGCCGCTGGCGCCCCGCTTTGAGCACGGTGAGTTCGTGGCCCCGGTCAAGCCGCTACTCGCGGTACTGGGAGGCTCCGCGACTTATGACCCTGCGACGGGCCTGATGACGGTCAACGCCCTCCGCCCAGCGCCGGGCGCGGAGCTTACGCCTAGCTTCCCACTGCACGTCGCAGTCAATGGCGCACCCCTCCCCCTGCCCGCGCCACCGCGCCTGGAGCGCGGCCGGGTGGTGGCTCCCCTGCGCGCGGTCTGCCAGGCCCTGGGGGCCGAAGTCGGCTGGGAGGCCCGCGCCCAACAGGTGGTGATCCGCCGGGCCGAGTTCGTCGTGCGCCTGACGCCCGGCGTGGCCAAGGCCGAGGCCAACGGCAAGCCGCTGCACCTGTCCCCTGCCCCGGCGGTGGAGAACGGGCTGCTGGTGGGGCCGGTCGGCCCCCTGGCGGAAGCGCTGGGAGCCACGGTAATCTGGAACGCCGCCGAGCAGCTGGTGAATCTCCTCACGCTGGCGGCGCCGCCGGTGGGGGCACTGACCCGGGAGGGCGCGATGGCCCTCGCCACCGAGTACCTCAAGGGGCTGGGGGAGTACCCGCAACAGGTGACCCGGACGGAAGCCTCGCTCGGCCAGGCGCCGGCCAACCGTTACTGGGAGTCGGTCTCGCAAGGCACGCCCCTCCCCGAGCAGCCGGCGATGCGCCCGGCCTGGATCGTGCAGTTCACCTACACCGGGCTGAGCCCGCAGGACTTCAAGCAGGTGTACGTGGACGCAGAGACGGGGCAGGTCATCGGCGGCACCCAGTCTCGCTGAAGACACGTTCCTCAATCCGCTCCCCCTCTCCCCAGCCGCAGGCGCGGGAGAGGGGGCCGGGGGTGAAGCCTCCGCACCTCCCCTCTTTGAGGGGAGGTCGCCCGGCGCTAGCCGGGCGGGTGGGGTCCTCTTCCACCTCCCCTAATCTAAGGGAGGTCGGCGGCATCCCCGCCGCGAGACCGGCCCGCTCTGCCCAATCCGCTCCCCCTCTCCCCAGCCGCAGGCGCGGGAGAGGGGGCCAGGGGGTGAGGCCTCCGCACCTCCCCTCTTTGAGGGGAGGTCGCCCGGTGCTAACCGGGCGGGTGGGGTCCTCTTCCACCTCCCCTCTTTGAGGGGAGGTCGCCCGGCGCTAACCGGGCGGGTGAGGTCCTCTTCCACCTCCCCTCCTTGAGGGGAGGTCGCCCGGCGCTAGCCGGGCGGGTGGGGTCCTCTTCCACCTCCCCTCCTTGAGGGGAGGTCGCCCGGCGCTAGCCGGGCGGGTGGGGTCCTCTTCCACCTC
>JAAYIR010000257.1 GCA_012523355.1 candidate division WS1 bacterium | reverse complement strand
GAGCACTTCTCCGCCCATCCCACCCTCACCCGCATCCTGCAAACGCTGATAGACGTCGGCTTGGGCTACATCAAACTCGGTCAGCCTGCCACGACCCTGAGCGGAGGCGAGGCCCAACGCGTCAAGCTCGCCCGCGAACTGGCCCGGCCCCGAGCCGCGCGTTCCCTCTACCTGCTCGATGAGCCCACGGTGGGTTTGCACTTTGAGGATGTCCGCCGCCTGCTGGAGGTCCTGCAGCGCTTCGTCGAGGAGGGCCATACGGTCCTGGTTATCGAGCATCACCCCGACCTCATCAAGGCCGCCGACTATCTGATAGACCTCGGCCCTGAGGGGGGCGAGGAGGGCGGGCGGATCGTCGCCACCGGTACCCCCGAGGAGCTCGCCGCCTGCCCCACCTCCCACACCGGCGCTCTGCTTCGCGAGGTTCTGGGCGGCGGACATCGGGTACCCGCCGTCGGCAAGCGCCGTCGTTCCAGCCGCAGTCGCACCACCGCACTAGCGGTCCGTGGAGCTCGCCGTCACAACCTGCAGAATCTCACCGTCTCCCTCCCCCGCCGTCAGTTGGTCGCTCTGGCGGGACTCTCCGGCTCCGGCAAGACCTCACTGGCCCTGGACACCATCTACGCGGAGGGCCAGCGCCGCTTTGTGGGCTCCCTCTCCCCCTACGCTCGGCAGTTCATCAACCAGATGCCCAAGCCCCCGGTGGAGAGCCTCACCGGTCTCTCTCCGGCCGTGGCCGTGGAGTCGCGCAATGCCATTGTGACCCCGCGCTCCACTGTGGGCACGGTGACCCAGATTTATGACTACCTCCGGGTGCTGTATGCGCGCGTGGGGCAGCAGCACTGCCCGGACTGCCAGGTCCCCCTCGGCGCCGCCTCGGTGGACGAGGTAGTGGACCGATTAACTACAGCCTACCGCGGGCGACCGCTCATCCTGCTTGCGCCGCTTCGGCCTACTGGCTCCGAGGAATACCAGGGACGCCTGGCCCTCGCCGAGCGCGAGGGCTGGACCCGGGTCTGGGTGGACGGCGAGCAGCGCCGCCTGCCCCTGCCCTTCGCTCCGGATCGGCGGCGGCATCACGAGGTGGCGGTCATCGTGGACCGCCTCACCCCGGACCCTCGAGAGCGTTCCCGCCTGGCCGAGGGCGTGGAGGCGGCTTTCCACCTGACCGAGGGGCAGCTGGAGGCCCGCCTGGCCGAGGACCCCCTGGCGGAGCCGCTCTTCTTCGGCGCGGACCTCTCCTGCCCACGCTGCGGGACCGCCTATGATCGCCTCAGCCCGCGGCAGTACTCCTTCAACCACTACGAGGGCTGGTGCGATCGCTGCTATGGTCTGGGCACCCTCGGCGGCGGCTGGTCGCGCGAGGAGGCGCATACCTGTCCCGACTGCCAGGGCGACCGCCTGTACCCGGCGTCGGCAGCCACCCTGTTCCGGGATCTGTCGCTCCCCGCTCTGTCCCGCCTGCCCCTGGGCGAGAGCCTGCGCTTCTTCCAGGGCCTACAACTCACCCCTGCCGAGATCGCCCGCACCAAGGATGTCTTTGGTGAGATCACGCGGCGGCTGGGGTTGCTCATGGAGATCGGCCTCGACTACCTGACCCTCGACCGCTCCGGCCCCACGCTTTCCGGTGGGGAGCTTCAGCGCGTCAACCTCGCCGGACAGCTCGGCTGCGGCCTCACCGGCCTGCTATATGTCCTTGACGAGCCCACCGTCGGTGTCCATCCTCGCGACAACGACCTGATGCTCGCCGCCCTCCGTCGCCTGCAGTCCCTCGGCAACTCTTTGCTGGTGGTGGAGCACGATCTCCAGACTCTGCGCAGCGCGGATCACCTGGTCGAGTTCGGTCCGGGCGCCGGCGTGGCCGGAGGGCGCGTGGTGGCGCAAGGCACGCCCGCCTCGGTAAGCCAGGGCAGCACGCTCACCGGGCAATATCTCTCCGGACGCCTGGCCGTGCCCCTGCCCGCCGATCGCCG
>JAAYIR010000256.1 GCA_012523355.1 candidate division WS1 bacterium | reverse complement strand
TGCTTATTGCCTCGCCAGTCGGTCGCGGAGACATCCACCTGGTGCATGCCGTTGGCCAGGTTCGCGGCAATGATGCCTTGCGGCTCGTACAGCCACCACAGCAGTCCCTGGTCCGCCTGGTATATGACCTGATCCTCGGGCACCGGGCTGCCGTCAATCTGCAACTCCAGCAGCTCCGGGTTCAGGCCTGATTCAGCATCATAAACCGCGAGTTGAAGATAGACCGGGGGAACGCCTGGGATCTGGAGGACCTCGGTTGGGGTCGGTGGGGCAACCATGGCCTCCGCGCTGAAGGCTCCAAGCTGGTAGGCATACTGCACCTGGTCTTCCTGCACCTGGAGCAATGCCAGGCCCACATCCGGCTTCACACCGTCTGCTCCGGTGGCGGAAAAGCCATACAGGGCCCCGTCATCGCCCACCATGTACAGCTCGTTACCCGAGGCAATCGGACCGGACCGTACGAGATCTGCGTAGCCGTAACCTTGCATGTTAGGTTGCGCAGCGGGGGCCGGCGCGCCGCCGTAACTAGTGCTCCCCCGGCGGCTACTGCGCGACTGGGGAAACCCACCATACCCACCAGAGGTGCCATATGCGCCGTAGGCGGCCATCCCCTCCATCCCCGGCGGTGGCTCCAATCCTGAAGGTGGCAGCAGGTACTCCCAGCGCAGCGTGCCATCGTCAGCACCGAGGCCGATGATATTTCGGCCTCCCCGACGAACCAGCACGACCTCTCCGCAGACTATCGGGGCCGAGGCGATGACGGGGCCTCCTTCAGTGTACGGATAGCGCCACATGGGCTGTCCGGTGAGGTCGTTGATGGCGTAGAGTACTCCATCAATGCTGGCCACGAAGACGGTGCGGCCCAGCACCGCCGGACTACCAATTACCGGGGCCGCTGCCGTGAATACCCAACGGCGACCGCCATAGGCTGCATCCAGCGCTTGCACATATTCTCCGGCCGCCACCACCACCTTGTTGTTAACTATCACCGGCGAGGCATAGGTCAGAACGCTGCCCAAGGGCTGCCGCCAAACCATGCCGCCGGTATCACGTCGCAGAGCGTAGACAAAGCCGTCCTGCGCGGTGACGAAGAGCATGTTCTGCCAGATGGCCGGCGTAGACTCAATCGGTCCCCCGCTCTGGAACTGCCACAGCAACTCCTTGGTGTCCAGATGCAGCGCGTACAAACGGGAGTCGTCGGAGCCAAAGTAGAGCACACCGTCGGCAATCATTGGGGCGGACCGGATCTGGCCCTGGGTGGGCACACTCCACTTAGCGCCTCCTGTAGCGACGTCAAGGGCCCACAACTTTCCATCCTCGGCGCCAAACATCACCAGGCCGCTGCTGACCGTTAGCGCAGACGTGACCTGGGAACCCACGTCGTACTTCCAGATTTCCGCCCCGCTCAGGCGGTCCACCGCGCGTACCGTGGAGGGCGGGCCCGTCTGGGACTGGCCGACGGTGGGCGTTCCCGGCGGGCGGATCGTGCCCGGAGTTGGGGTGGGACGAGTAGTCACAGGAGCCCTTGGTCTGCCAGCCACTGCTGGTGTGCCAGTGGTGGTCACCGTGGGGGCCACGAAGTAGACGCGGGCTTCGTCTACGGCAGGTGTGGAGATCGCGTAGCCCAGGCCCTGCGTCGCATTGCGCCACTGGAGGATCAGTGGAGGGGACAGACTGCTGGGCATCTGGCCTGTGTGCTCCCAGTCGCCCAGAAACACCCAGGTACTCGCTAGGGGGGGCGCCTGGGCCAGCACGGCCATGCCGCTTCCCAGAAGAATCGCCACTGCCAGACAGAGGACGGGTTTGTTCATAATGTTCTTCTCCCGCGCCAGCCATGCTGGTGGCGCACTAATACCCCCTACCCCAAGAGAACGTCTGGGCGGCTTCCTGGTTCGCTCCTGACTTCACTAAGAGGACGCACCTCCCCGCACAGCTACTACCGCGGGCGAGGTCAGGACTTGCCGCGCCATCGCCTGCACCTGTTCCGGTTGGACCTCGTTGAGGCGCTCTGCAAAGCTGCGCCAATGATCCATCCCTCGGTCTCTCCCGAAGAGGACGAACAATCCCAGGAAGTGTGCCAGGCTCACGGCATCCTGCTGCTGCAGAAGAAACTGGCCGGCTACCATGCGCCGGGCCCGAATCACTTCTTCCGCAGAGGCAGGCTGCGTGCAGAGCCGAGCCGTCTCGGCCAGCATTGTCGTCCGCACTGCGTCCAGTTTGTCCGCCGAACAGGTCGCCAGGCAGAACACGTAGGGACAGACCTGCGAAGGAGCCAGGTCCGCCTGGATCGTGTATGAGACATTCTGTTCTTCTCGCAGTCGCTGGTACAGCCGCGAACCGCGACCGGCTCCGAGCAATGCCGTCATTACTGCGGCTGCTGCGTAGTCCGGATGCTCCAGGGCGGGGGCACGTCCCCCGAGCGCCACCGCCGAGACCTCCGATCCAGTCAGCTTCAGGACCAGCGGTTCGGTATTCGGCTCCGCGCCGGCCACCGGCGCGGCCAGCGCAGGCGGCGTGCCTCGGGGCACATTCCCCACGCCAAAGGTTCGCGCCACCTCCGGCCCTACCGTCTCCCAGGGCAAGCCCCCGCAGATTGCCAAGACGGTGGCATCACTCAGGTAATGCTTGCGGTGAAAATCCCGCGCATAGCTGAGATCCACCCCGGTGGCCGTGCCCACCCCGATCAGCGGCCAGGAACCCGGCCACTGCGGATAGAGTCTGGTCACCAGTACGTCCTGCGCCAGGGCCACCGGACTGGTCTGCCGCGCCATGACTTCCTGCTCAAGACGCTGCTGTGCGTACCGGAAGGGTTCCTGGCTCAAGTCGGGATCAAACAACGCCCAGCGGAGACGCCGTAGCGCGTCTGGGAAATCCTCGGGCAGGCAACGCAAAATGGTTTCCACATAATCGCGACTCACTGCCATGTGCAGCAGCGCAACCGGTGGCAGCTGGCTTTCCCCTTCACCCGCCGGTGGGCGAGCCTGCTCGCCCATGAGCTGCAGCAGTTGGCGCACTCCCGTCGCGTTCCAGGTCTCCTGCGCCGCCGAGGTATGCACGAAGGCGCAAACTGCTACGATCGGCGAGGCCGGATCGAACTGAAACACTACTCGCAAACCGTTATCCAGACGCTGTTGCACTGGGCTGGGAAGCACTTCTGAACCCGCCCAGAGCGGGGTGGGCAGGACTATCGCCACCAGCCACAACAGCCCGGGTCTCCACCACCCGACGCCTCGCTGTTCACGCCGCATTCGCGTTCAGCTTACTTGTCCCGCTCAGGCGGCTGAGAGCTTCCTGAGCTATCACGTTAGTGGAATCGAGACTCAGGGCGGTGGCATAGGCGGTGACCGCAGCGTGCGCATCCCCGGCAGCCTCATAGACCTGGCCGCTGAGCGTGTACACCTGGGAAGTATCCCGGTTGCTGGGTGCGCGTTGCTGGGCTTGCTCCAGGGCCCGTTGCGCCCCCCGATACTCCTTCTTCGCGGCATAGGCCCGCGCAAGCTGCATGTACGCGTCGAAATAGCTGATATCTATCACCAGGCTGCGGTTCAGCGTGGCGATCTCCTCGTCATAGGCACGCGTCTCATGATAGGTCAGTGCAGTCATGTACAGGATATATGCACGCTGGAACTGATTCTTGGCCAGCGCCGCGCTGGGCGTGTAGCGGTAAGCCTGATCGTATTGGTGCCGTGCCAGGTACCAGGACTGGAGCTGAAAATACGCATTGCCCAGATTGAAGTGATATTGTCCCTGGCGCGGGCGCAGATCCAGCGCCTTCTGGAAGTCGCGAATCGCCTGGCCGAGTTGCCCGGTGAAGTAGTTGACGAGGCCCGAGAGATTGTACGCCGTGTCGTTCTGAGGGTCCAAGGTGATGGCCTTCTCGGCATGGGTCCGTGCTTCGGTGTACTGCCCCTGCTGGAGGGCGATCTGCCCCAGAAGCACATAGTGGCTGGCCTCGTCCGGCTGGAGCGTTAGCGCCTGCTGCAGCAGCCCTTGCGCCTTCTGCAGCATCTCCTTGGCCTGGCTGGGCCGTTGCTGCGCCTGGCCTATCAACATCTCTGCTGTCCCCGCCATGGCCTCCGGGTAGCTCGGAGAGGCTTGCAGAGCCCTGTCGAAGGCCGTCTGCGCGTCCTGGTAGGTGTGTGAGACGATGTTCATGCTGGGCGCGGACTCGTAGGTGGTGGCCTGGAAGGCATAGATCTGCCCGCGCACTGCCCAGGCCGGGGCCCATTTCTGGTTCAGTGCCAGCGCCTGGTCTACTTGCTGGTCCGCATCCTTCAGCAGTGCGATGGCGGTAAACAGCGCCGATTTGTCGAAGTACTGGTTCCTGGCGTCCTCGAGGTCGGCGCGCGCGATGCGCGTGTACACGTCCGGATCACTCTTGTCACCCAACTGATTCAGGTCCGCGGCGTTGCGGTATGCCTGCCGCGCCATGAGGAATTCCTTGTTGGCCAAGTAAGCGTCGCCCAGTGCCTTGTTCAGCGCCGGCCACATGCCCATGTCCTGGGCGAAGTTCTGCGCCCAGTTATACTCTTGAGCCAAGGACTCTTCTGTCTGTCGCCGCTCTCGAATCTGTTCGGCCCTTTCTTGCGCTGCGTTGAGCGCATTGAACAGGTCCAGGTAGTCGGTCAGAATCTCATGTGCCTTGCGGAAGACCTTTATGGCCTCCTCATAGCTCTTGAGCTTGTGTTGTGCCAGGCCCTGGATGTACATGGCCTCCACATATCGGGGCTCCAACTTCACGGCCTCCAACGCGGTATCACGCGCACCGCTGTAGTTAGCGGCCTTGAAATACGCGCGTGCCAGAGCCACTTTCGCCTGTGCCTGGTTCGACTCCGTGGCCCGGCGCGCTTCCTCTGCGAACATGTCAATGGCTTCCTGCAGAGCTCCCTGCGCCTCGTAGATACGGCCCAGATACAGCCGTGTCCCGAAGCGGTCCGAGGAGAGGTTCAGGGCCTGACGGAAGGCGTCCAGAGCCCCCTGTAGATCATGGGTGTGGAACTTGGCGACCCCCAGATGAAACCAGGCGGGCTCGTTGGCGGGCTCAGCCTCGACCACCGACTGCAAGAGCGTCAGGGCCTGAGTGTACCCCGTCGCGCTCCCCGCCTGCACGGCCTGTACGCCCTTGACGAAGGCTTCAGCGGCGGGGGTAGCGGGAGGAGACTCCTGAGCGGCGAGGGGTAGGGCCGCGACCAGGGCTGCGATCGTCACGACTAGCTGCAATGCGGGCAGGCTCCGCCTCATCGGGCAGATCCCCCTTCTTGAAGTTGCGGCAGACAATTGTGAGTATTATAGGCAAGCGCCACGCCTTTGTCAACGACAACCGGGCAGGACGAAGGGTGGAGCACTCGTGAAAGAGGCAATACCAGTCGGGCCGGCCATACCGCAGTGCCCACGCACGGCTGTATGACCGGCCCTCACTGGGAGCTGTACGTTCTACTGCTTCTTCTCGCGGAAGTAGGCGGAGCCGCGGTCCGAGGAGTAATCGCCGCCACGGTCCGTCGCGGATTCACCGCTGGGGGGTGCCGTCTGAGTGCGCGAGGCCTGATCCTGATCGCCGCTGCGGTCCCCGCTTCGACTCTCGCGATTGCCGCCGCGACTGCCCCGGTCCCCTCCGCGGCCACCACGACCGCCCCGGCCTCCGCGATCCCCGCTACGCTCGCGCGGTTCGGGAATGACATCGCTGTCCACATCCTTGGCAGTCAGGCGAATGCGGCCGTCGGAATCCACCTCGATGACCTTGACACGCAACTCGTCGCCCACCTTGCAGACGTCCTCGGTCTTCTCCACGCGGTGTGGCGCGAGCTGAGAGATGTGCACTAGACCATCGCGCCCGGGGACCAATTCGACGAAAGCGCCAAAGGCAGTACAGGAGACCACCTTGCCGACGAATACCTCTCCCACCTCCACGTCACGGGTCATGTCGTGGATGGCAGCCCGGCAGGCCTCCGCTTTCTGGCCGTCCTCACCGAAGATCAGGACCATGCCCGTATCCTCGATGTCAATCTGGACCTCAAACTCCTCCTGCATCTTGCGGATATTCTTGCCGCCTGGCCCAATCACCGACCCGATCTTGTCAGGCGGGATGCAGACGGTCAGCAGGCGCGGAGCGTAGCGGGAAAGCTCGCCGCGAGGTGCAGATATCGCCGCCGACATGGTCTCCAGAATGTGCAGCCGGGCCTCCTTGCCCTGGGCAAGCGCCTCCTGCAGTATCTTGGGATTGAGGCCGGGAACCTTCATGTCCAACTGCAGAGCCGTGATGCCCTGGGCAGTTCCGGCCACCTTGAAGTCCATATGCCCCGCATGGTCTTCCAGGCCCTGGATGTCAGTCAGGACCTGATAGTGGTCATCGTCGCGATGAATGAGCCCTAGGGCGATGCCGGCCACGGAGGCCTTGATCGGTACGCCGGCATCCATCAGCGCCATGGAGGCAGCGCAGCAAGAAGCCATGGACGAGGATCCATTGCTCTCCAGTACCTCACAGACGGTGCGGATCGTGTAGGCAAACTCATCTTCAGGCGGGAGCATGCGCTCGAGCGCCTTCTGGGCCAGATGGCCGTGCCCAATTTCCCGCCGCCCGGGGCCGCGGAGCGCGCGGACCTCCCCGACCGAGAAGGGTGGGAAGTTGTAGTGCAGGGAGAAGCGAGTATATTCCTCCTCCTCCAGCGTGCGCACCAAGCGCTGATCGCGGGTGGCACCGAGGGTGACGGTGGCCAATACCTGAGTCTCTCCTCGGGTGAAGACCGCTGATCCGTGGGTGCGCGGCAACAGGCCAACCTCGGCGGAAAGCGGTCGAACCTCGCGGAAGCCGCGCCCGCCAACCCGTCGGCCACCCAGAATGACCTCGATCATGTGCTCCTGGGCGATCTCCTCGATAGTAGCCCTGATGTCTTCCTCCGGCTTGGAGTGCTGCTCGGCAAGCTCAGTGACCATCTGTTGATACAACTCGTGCTCGCGGTCGTAGCGCTCGCCCTTGTCCTGGAGCTCGATCATTTCGTGGATCTGCTCGGTAATGTGTTCGCGGACATAAGCGGCGATCTCTGGCCGTGGCTCCCACAGCGGATAGTCCTTCTTGGGCACACCGGCCAGACCGCGTAGCTCCTCAATCTTCTCGACGACGGGCTGGCAGGCCGCGACGCCCAGATCCAGGGCCTCGGAGACGATCTGTTCGTCCACCTGATCGCCTTCCATCTCGACCATGACAATGCCCTTGCGGCTGGCGACCACCAGCAGATCTAATTCCGCCTCGTTCTTCTGCTCGAAGCTGGGGTTGAGGAGGGTCTCGCCGTTGGCTCGGGCTACCTGCACAACACCGAAGGGTCCATCGAAAGGCAAGGACGAGAGGTGCATGGCCGCCGAGGCACCGATCATGGCGACCAGGTCCACGGAGTTCTGATTCTCCGCGGAGAGAGCGGTAGCGACCACTTGCACATCGTGGCGCAAACCGGAAGGAAGTAGCGGACGGATGGGGCGATCAATCTTGCGGCAGACCAGAGTCGCTTCCTCTGAGGGCCGCCCCTCACGCTTGAAGAAGCCGCCGGGGATGCGACCCACGGCATACATCTTCTCCTCGAAGTCTGCACGCAGTGGAAGGAAGTTGGCGTCGATGGGATCCCGACTGACAGTAACGGTGACGAGAACCATGGTCTCGCCGTAGGTAGCCAGGACCGCGGCTTCGGCCTGTCTGGCCAGCCGTCCGGTCTCCAGGGTGAAAGGCCTTCCCTGGAAGTCGAAGGTTACACGATGGGTCATATTTTGCCTCCTGGGCATGCGGAGGCAACCGAAGGGGAGGAGGGAAGCAGGGAAAATAGAGGTCGGAAGTGGGGGTGGGACCGGGTCCCTGATCCACTCTCAGCCTCTGCTTTGCCTGTTTCCCCAAGCCCCAACGGTGCTTCCGCTGAATGGCGCGCCAAGCGCGCGGGTGAGACTGCGGCCACGCAGGCCGCAAGACTAGTGCTCCGGACGGGCCAGCCCTAACGGCGCAAGCCGAGGGCAGCGATCAACGTCCGGTAGCGAGAGACATCTTTCTGGCGCAAGTAGTTCAGCAGCCGGCGGCGCTTGCCTACCATCATGTGCAGGCCGCGGCGGGAATGGTGGTCCTTACGGTTGGCGCGCAGATGATCGGTCAGGTCGGAGATGCGTTTGGTGAGCAGGGCCACCTGAACCTCAGGCGAGCCGGTATCGCCTTCATGTTGCGCGTATTTCTGAATGATCTCTGTTTTCTCGTCGGGCGCCAGCGGCATAGCTGTTACACCTGTTCTTCCATACGAATAATCGCCTGCCCAGGGGCAGACGACAATCGGTCACCACGTGGGTTTTGGCCAGTCCAGCGCGTCGTCGGAAGGGACGAGAGTGCCAGCCAGGCCCGTGGATGACAAAGGGATATTAGCACAAAGGGGCGGAAATGTAAAGGCGTCCGCCAGATCGGAACGCGTAGGAAACCGACGCGGGCGCGTGCGATACCGCAGATCTCCAAACCCGCGGCCCCTGCTGCCCGCGTCCCGGGCCTATAGATGCCCGGGACCCAATACGAGGGGGTCAGGCCTTCTGCTTCGCCAGCTTGTGCCTCAAGTACTCGACCAGCCCTGGCATCACAGAAATCAGTATGATGGCGACGATCACCAGCGAGAAGTGCTGTTTGACAAGTGGAATGTTGCCGAAGAAGTAGCCTCCGAAGGTGAAAATCCCGATCCACAGGCAATTACCCAGAACGCTGTAGGTGACAAAGCGGCGGTAGCGCATCTGGCCCACCCCGGCCACGAAGGGCGCGAAGGTCCTGACGATGGGGACGAAGCGCGCCAGTACGATGGTATTGGCTCCGTACTTTTCGTAGAACTGGTGGGTGCGTTCCAGGTACTTGCGATTGAGAAAGCGGCCGAAGGCCTTCTCGCCCGCCAGGCGCCCGATCCAGTAGTTGGTGCTATCTCCAGCCGTGCCGGCGGCCCAGAGGATGAAGAAGACGGCCACCACCTGCAGCGATCGCTGAGCAGCGACAGCCCCCGTCACGAACAGCAGCGAGTCTCCGGGGAGGAAGGGCGTGACCACCAACCCGGTTTCGCAGAAGATAATCGCGGCCAGGATCAGGTACAGCCATCCCTCATAGGTGGCTGCGGCCTGGGGAAGGTACACATCAAGATGCAGGATGAGGTCAAAGAAGCTCTTGGGGTGCATCAATTCTCCTTCTGGGCACTGAATACGCGAGTCAGTTCCGCATCCGGCGACGGTCTTCCTGCCCCGGACAGCCAGTAGTTACGTCTAGTCACTACCGGTGCAGACCAATTGTAGCGGATTCTCTTACTATTCTGACAGGGGCAGACCCAACGGACTAGGCTCGCGGGAGGGCATGCCCTGGGCCGGAAGCTACAGTATCGCCAAGATGCAAGTGTAACGCCTGTGACTTCCAGCTTGCTTCCCTGAAGTCGGAAAGGTGCTGGGAGCGAAGTATCGCGTTTATACCGACGTCGGTATGTGCTATACTGGGTATGTTCCATCGTGCTCCCACTTGAAAGAAGGTCTGTTGCATGTCCCTTGACACCGCCGCCACTCCTATTGATGAGCCAGCTATCTGGCAAGCTCTCGAAACCCCTGTTCCGCCCGATTCCGTCCAGGTCCGTGACCTCCTAGCCCAAGCTCGTGAGCTCCATGGCCTATCCCCCTCGGCCTTGGCGACACTCATGGCTGTCGAGGACCCTGATCTGCTCGAAGAAATCTTCGCGACTGCCCGCGAGGCCAAGGAGACTATCTATGGCAGACGTCTGGTACTCTTTGCCCCGCTGTACGTGTCAAACATGTGCGCTAACGAATGCCTCTACTGTGCCTTCCGGGCCAGCAACAAAGCTGTCAAGCGCCGTGCCCTCACTCAGGAGGAGATCGCGCGCGAGGTTCGTATTCTGGTTGAGCAGGGACACAAGCGTATCCTGGTTGTCGCCGGCGAATCCTATCCCCGTGAGGGTTTCCAGTACGTACTTGACAGCATTGAGACGGTATACAGTGTCCATAGTGGGCCTGGCGAGATCCGCCGGGTCAACGTCAACATCGCTCCTCTGACCGCTGAGGAGTTCGCGCTTCTCAAGGGCGCGAAGATTGGCACCTATCAGCTCTTCCAGGAGACCTATCATCGGGAGACCTACGCCAAGGTCCACGTGCGCGGGAAGAAGACGGATTATGGCTGGCGCATAACTGCCCCCGACCGGGCGATGGAGGCCGGCATCAGTGATATCGGTATCGGCGTCCTCTTTGGCCTTGCTGACTGGCGCTTTGAGATCCTCGCCCTGCTGCAGCACATCGCTCACCTCGAGGATCGTTATGGCGTTGGGCCCCATACCATAAGCGTGCCACGCCTCGAGCCGGCGGTTGGTTCTGACTTGGCCTCTCATCCGCCTCACCCGGTGTCTGACCTGGAGTTCCGCAAGATTGTTGCACTGCTACGTTTGGCAGTGCCGTATACCGGGATCATTATGTCCACGCGCGAGACTCCGAAGATGCGTGCTGAGACCTTTGCCCTCGGTGTATCGCAGATCTCCGCGGGGAGCCGCACCAATCCCGGTGGGTATGCCGAAGGCGACGTGGATCCAGATGGCGAGCAGTTCTCTCTGGGCGATCATCGCCCGCTGGACGAGGTCATTCGTGACGTGGCGGAGATGGGCTACATCCCCTCCTTCTGCACGGCCTGCTATCGGCTCGGCCGGGTAGGACAGGACTTCATGGACCTGGCCAAACCGGGGGAGATCAAGCATCATTGCGACCCCAACGGGCTCTCGACTTTCCAGGAGTATCTGCTGGACTACGCCTCTGCGGAGACGCGTTCTGTGGGAGAGAGACTTATCGTCTCGACCCTGGAGCGCATGGACGCTGGTGCTCGGCAGACTGCAGAGAAACTGCTCGTCCAGGTCAGGGCCGGCAAGCGCGACGTCTTCTGCTAGGGGAGCACAACTCCTCTCTCTGCCGGCCACCTCACCGGCAGAAGGGATTGCCGGAGCGAGAGCGAAGCATATTCACATGCACGCTCCTACCTTCCTGGCCTTTGACCTGGGCGCCGAGAGCGGCCGGGCGGTGCTGGGCACGCTCATGGACGAGGTGCTCACCCTCGATGAAATTCACCGCTTCCCCAACGAGCCCGTCCAGCTGGGAGACACGCTCCACTGGAACCTGCTTTGGCTCTACGCCTCTGTCCTGCGCGGCTTGCAGGCCGCTGCTGGATATCGGGGCGAGATAGAGAGCTTCGGAATCGACTCCTGGAGCCTCGATTTCGGACTGCTGGGCGGAAGGCGGGAATCATGGGAGAACGGCAGCGAAGACCTCGGCCCGGAGGCTTGTGCTCTTGAACTGCTGGGGAATCCCGTACACTACCGGGACCGCCGGACCGAGGGGTTGGTGGAGATCGCCAGCCAGGCCCTCCTGCCTCGGCGCATGTTTGAGCTCACCGGCCTGACGCCGAATCAGATTCACACCGCTTTCCAGCTCTATGCTCTGCGGCTGTCTCATAGCCCCCTTCTGCGGGCCGCCGAGACCTTTCTCATGATTCCCGACCTCCTGGGCTATTACCTCACCGGCGCTCGCGTCTGTGAGCGCACCAACGCCATCCATACGCAGCTCTATGACCCCCGGAAGGGTGACTGGTGTGCGGAGATGTTCGGAGCGCTCGACCTCCCGATCGAGATCATGCCCCCCCTGGTGGATCCGGGGACCAGGCTGGGGACGCTTACCGAGCAGGTGCAGCAAGCAACGGGGTTAGGGCCGCTGCAGCTCGTGGCTCCTTGCACCCATGACACCGGTTCGGCGGTCGCGGCCGTGCCGGCAGAAGGACCAGCGGACGCCTTCCTTAGCTCCGGGACCTGGTCCATCCTGGGAGCGCTGACCGCGGAGCCCATCACTACGCCAGAAGCTTTCGCCGCGCGCCTGAACAACGAACTCAGCATGGGCTTCTTCATCTGTCGAAACATCATGGGACTGTGGCTCCTGCAGCAAGCGCGTGCGGCCTGGGAGCGCGCGGGGCAGCCGCTGAGCTATGAGGAGCTGGAGGCCCGTGCCGCCCAGGCTCCGCCCGGGGGGCCGATTGTTGTACCCGACGCGCCGGTGTTCCTCGCGCCCCCGGACATGCCGACAGCCATTCGGGAGTTCTGCCGTGCTACGGGCCAGACGGTGCCGGATAGCGTCGAGATGATGGCCCGCTGCATCCTGGAGAGCCTCGCCCTCTCCTACCGGCACGGTCTGGAGCAGTTCGGGCGGGTACTGGGGCAGAGATTCATGAATCTGCGCATTGTCGGCGGCGGCTCACAGAACGGGCTGCTCTGCCGCCTGACGGCGGACGCCACGGGCCTGTTCACCACTGCGGGCCCGGTGGAAGCCACTGTGGTCGGCAACCTCCTGGTACAGGCCTGGGCCACAGGCCATCTCCACTCCACCGCGGAGATGCGGGAGGTGGTACGTAATTCCTTTGAACTGGAGGAGTACGAACCACGAAGAAATGCGGTTCTGGAGGAGCAGTACGGGAAGTTCGTCGAAATGGCGGAGGCCTAATACAGCCTGGTTCCCGCCGGGAGAGGGGGCAGGCAAGGCCAAAGCCCCGTCACTGACCAGGGTGGCAGAGGAGGCAAAATCAGGCTGGCACTTGTTCGGGAGGCTGACACATGCGCTATTGGCTCTGCCTGGTGCTCTGGTTGTGCGTCTGCGTTACCCCGGTGGCAGGGGATGACCTCGACCGGGCGCTTGCGGCCCTCGGATTGACTCGCGCGCAGTGTGGGATAGACCTGTCCGCGGTGCGTTTGCGCGGTTGCAGGGAGGGCCGGCTGCTGCTCTTTGACGAATGGTGCGCGCATCCGCTCCGCATCCCCTTCTGGGAACGGCACCTGCGCGACTCGCTGCTTGCGTCGAAGGGGAATACTCACGCACTCTGCGATCAGGCCGTCTACCTCCTGGGGACGCGCACCTGGCGCGAACTCGCGACTCCTACCCCCTTCAGCAGTACCTGGCACGCGCTCACGAGCCCGGGGCCTTGCGGGAAGCCTTGCTGGCTCTAGACCCTCAGGCCATAGTTCCGGCCCCCGAGGGGGTCCCCCAGCGAGTGCAGCAGATGGCCGCTGCTCTCCTGTTTAGCCTGGCCGATACGCTGACCTGGCGCGAGATGGCGCTGCGCCGGTTGTCAGAAGACCAGCGAGCGGAGCTCTATGCGGGGCTGGTGGAGCCGATTGAGCGTCCCACCACGGGCCGGGCTACGGAGGAGATGCCCTTCCCGCAGGAGGTTGTGCAGTTCTCCCGACAGCACGAGGCCTTGACTGCCATTGACTACCCGCTGCTGTATGCGGCCACGGACGATCTGACCGCCTTGATCGAGGCCGTATGCGCGGATCTGAGGGAGACTCCGGTCACCGAGACCTTCGCGTTCAACTGCTCAACACGGTGGGGTGAGGTCTGGCTGTCGGGTGGCACGGACGACCGCTATGCCGCAGAGCCGCACCCTCTGTTGATTCTCGACACCAAGGGCAATGACACCTACCGAGCGGGCGGGGCCAGCGGCGGTGTCGGCCAGCCGATCGGGGTCTTGATTGATGTCGCGGGCGACGACCGCTACCGGGGCACGGAGGATCCCGCCTTCGGGACCGGAGTTCTGGGCTGGGGCCTGCTCTACGACTTGGGCGGAAATGACAGCTACGCCACCAGCGGCTTCTACAGCCAGGGGATGGGCATGGCGGGGGTGGGTCTGCTCAAGGACGCCGGAGGGGACGACCGCTACCGCGCTCTGGGTGGCGCCCAGGGCGTGGGGTACTACGGGATAGGTGTGCTGGTGGACGTGGCGGGTAGCGACACCTACGACACGTATGTTTATTCTCAGGGCTGCGGGATGCCGCGCGGGGTGGGGCTGCTCCTGGACCTGGAAGGCGAGGATAACTACACCGCCAACGACACCGAGATTCTGTTCCCCAGCGCTCAGACGAAGGAGCACAACTCCAGCATGTGCCAGGGGGCGGGGTTCGGATTCCGGCGGGATTACCTGGATGCCCGGCCAGTACCCGGCGGCGTGGGCATGCTGCTGGACGGCGCGGGTGATGACCGCTACTACGGGGGCGTGTTCTGCCAGGCGGTCGGCTACATGTACGGGATAGGCATTGTGGATGACCGGGCGGGCAATGACTCCTACCGGGGGGTATGGTATGCCCAGTCAGCTACGGCGCATTTCGCGGTCAGCTTCCTGGCCGACGGCGGCGGCAACGATACCTACACCGTGACCAACTGCGTGAGCAACGGCTCCGCCCACGACTTCTCCGTGAGCGTGTTCCTGGAGGAGGACGGGAATGACCTCTACGACCTGCGTGGCAGCGCCCTGGGCCAGGGGCTGAACAACGGCTTGGGGCTGTTTGTGGAACTGCGGGGTGATGATACCTACAAGTGTAGTTATGCTAATGCCTATGGGCAGGCGGTGAACTTCACTCCGGCGGGCATGCGGGCGGAGATACCTTCCCTGGGAGTCTTCCTGGACCTCGACGGCGCCGACACCTACCCTGGCCCGCCCCTGGGCGACGCCCTCCTCTGGACGCAGCCCGTCAAGACCCTGCTGCCCGTGCTGCGCGGGGTGGGTCTCGACACCAGGGGTGGGAAGATGAGATGGGAGTAAGGGGGGACTGGGGCTCGCCCCCGTGACCACAGCCCCCATTGCGCTCATCTGAACTCTTGATTCACGTTCACTGCCACCCATTGGGGAGAATCGACGTACGGGTAGATGTGCAGGAACCCGTTGGCGATATCCGTGACGGTGGTGAAGATCGTGACGTCTGGATTAGCCAACTCCCACCCAATGAGCGGACCGCCAGTGCCGTCCTCCTGCAGGGGGGTGGTCATGATCCGCTTCATTCGCTCGACATTGATGCGTCCCGCATGGCTCCGGGCAAGCTGCTGTACGTTGACGAGCCTGGCCAGCGTCCGGCTGCCTGAATCATGGTCCAGGTTGAAGGTGGTGGGATCGGTGTGTATTTGATGCAGCCAGTCCGTGAAGAAGAAGTGATTGGTGAAGATGTCCATGTCTGCAGGATTGTCGTAGTAGAAGTCTCCACCCTTGGCTTCGCCAGCCATGATCCTGCGTGACTCCTGGTAGGGAGACCGCTCGTAGTGCCACACGCGGTACTTATCCGCCACCTGGGTCAATGTCGCGGCTGCCGCCTTGTCGGCCAATTTCTCGTGAACCTCTTCCAGCGTATTACAGTCCAGCGAGGCGAACAGGTTCTGGTGGAGACCATCCATGGATTCGGCGACTGCCGCGAGGTCGACGGGTATCGAGTTGGTTCCATTGTTGTACTCGATATAGACCCCCTTGGAGTTGAGGTTGGTGAGCCCGTAGACCCATCCCAGCTCCGTCACGAGGGCAACGGAGTTGTCGCGGCTGCCCGGCGACACGCTCCGGGGATTATAGATGACCGCGAGGGTCTGGCCTTTGAGAAGTGTGGAGAATACGCCTCTAGGATTGTCGAAGTTCCTCCCGGCGACGGTGTATCCCGTTTCGGTCTGACTGCCGGTGGCGGTACAGGCGGAACAGCCGATATACATGAAGAACAGAGAGGCAGTGAGGAACTCGTGCTGCTTGAGAGCCAGCCCGGTCTCTTGGGCCATGCCTTCCAGCAGTTGCCGTTCCCGCGGCTCCATCATGCCCTCCAGAGCCTGCAAGAGCGCCTGGGTCTCAGGACGATCGAAGCCGATAGCCGCGTCCGTCTGGTCGAACAACGCGCGCAGTTCGTTCTTGAGGAGCGCACCATACTGCCTGCCCATATCTCCGTAGGTGCCTTGCAGGTTCAGTATGCGTAATGGGCCCGACCGGCTGAGGTAGCCGGTTCCGGTGGGTGTGGCAAAAGAAGACCGCCGGGCAGGGGAGCTGCTTTGCCCACAGGCTGACATAACGAGCAGGACAAGCGCCACCAGGACACCGGCTAACGTTCGGGCAAGCTTCACTGCAATTCCCCCTCGAGATTAGAGTCTGGCAAACCCACGTCAGCGCGCCCCACATCCTCCGGGCGTAAGCCCGGGAACCTGTGCTATGACGATGATGGGCGAGACGCCCGTCCCACCGTCAGGTTTCTGCAAAGAGAGAGACCTCGTATTCGGCATTGTACTCGACGTAACCGGGGGTGAGATCACAGGTCCACACTGTGGCCTCGGCAGCGCCTAGCCCCAGGTCCACCTCAATCATGATCTCCTTCTCAGCCATGCGGCGCAGAGCCTCCTCGCGGTTGTAGGGCAGGTTGCGGCCACGCTGCCAGGGCGTGATCCCGGCCAGCGTCAGGGTGACTAGTGCCGGGTCGGCGCCCTGAGCTGCGGCGCCCACCGCCGAGGCCAGGCGTCCCCAGTTGAAGTCGCCCCCATAGAGGGCGGCCTTGAGAAGGGTGGAATTGGCGATAGCCCGGCCGAGACGACGCGCATGGAAGAAGTCAATGGCGCCCTTGACGCGAATAGTCACGAACTTGGTGGCGCGCTCGCCGTCGCGGACAATCATCTTTGCGAGTTCCTGCGCGACGTAGCCCAGGGCCCGGGCAAAGGCCTCGTAGTCCTCGTCCTCCGCGTCTTCCACCTGTACCCCAGAGAGGCCATTGGCAAAGAGCGCAACCGTGTCGTTGGTGCTCTGATCGCCGTCCACGGAGATGCAGTTGAAGGAATGGTCCACCGCTTCCCGCAAGGCCCGCTGCATGAGATCGGCAGGGATGGCAAGATCGGTGGTGAGGAAGCAGAGCATGGTCGCCATGTTGGGGCAGATCATGCCGGCGCCCTTGCAGATGCCCCCGATCCGCGCTGTCGTGTCGCCAACAGGATACTCAACGGCCAGGGCCTTGGGAAAGGTATCGGTGGTCATGATGCCCCGGGCAGCTTCCTCGCCACCGGAGGGGCTGAGTTGATCAGCGAGGGCGCGGATCCCTGGCTCGATCTTGTCCATGGGGAGCTGACTGCCGATGTGACCGGTGGAGGCGACCAGCACCTCGCCGGCTGGCAGGCTCAGGACCTCACCGGCGATCTCGGTCATCCGGCGGGCGTTCGCCAGACCTTGCTCACCGGTGGCGGTGTTAGCCGAACCGCTGTTGATGATCACGGCACGAGCCTGGCCGTCCGCGGCGTGCTCGGCGGTCACGTAGGTCGGCGCGCCGCGGAACTCATTCTGGGTGAGGGTGACGGCGACCGTGGCGGGGTGCTCGGAGACGATCAACGCGAGATCAGGCTTATGGGCTTTGATGCCGCAGCACAGGGTGCCCGCCAGGAAACCTCGCGGCGCAGTCACGGCGCCGGGCACGGGTGTAAGCTCAGCCATTCGTCTACCTCCGGAATATCGATTCACTCTCTCCAGAATGAGCCTCGGGGTCTGCGCGGAATTCGCTTCCCGTCCGTGACATGACCCTCTAGGGCCACATGGCGGGGCGGTCGAGGGCCAGCGTCTCAGGCAAGCCCTGCATCAGGTTGAAACATTGCAGCGCCGCGCCGCTGAGGCCCTTGATAAGATTATCAATGGCGCTGGTGGCGATGAGCAGCCTCGCCAGCTCGTCAATCACCAGCCCGATATGGCAGCGGTTGGCGCCGGAAACATGCTTGGTCGCCGGCTGCTTCCCCCAGGGCAGGACACGTACGAAAGGCTCGCCGGCGTAGAACTCCTGGTAGGCCGCCTCCACCTGCTCGCGATTCACTCCCGGGCTCAGCCGGGCGTAGGCGGTGGTCAGGATGCCGCGGGTCATGGGGATCAGGTGGGGTGTGAAGGTGACCTGTGCGGGCTCCTCAAAGCTGAGCTCCTGCTCCATTTCGGGCTGGTGGCGATGGCTGGCGACGCCGTAAGCGTTGACCGAGTCGTTGATCTCGGCAAAATGCGTACCCAGCGTTAGCTTGGTGCGGCCCGCGCCGCTGACGCCGGATTTGCTGTCCACGATCAGGCCGCGCGGCTCCACCAGTCCCGCCTTGACCGCCGGGGCCAGAGCCAGGATCGCGCCGGTGGGGTAGCAGCCGGGGACAGCGAGCAAACAGGCGTTGCGGATTTCAGCGCGGTGCAGCTCCGGGAGACCGTAGACGGCCTCGGCCAGGAGTTGCGGCGCGGGGTGCTCGGCATAGTAGCGCGCGTAGACCGCGGGATCGCGCAGGCGGAAGTCAGCGGAGAAGTCAATCACCTTCGCGCCGGTCTCCAGCGCCTCGGCCACCAGAGACGCGCCGACGACATGAGGCAGCGCGGAGAAGAGCACGGTGGCGTCGGCCAGGGCCTCGGGCACCGAGCTGGGGCCGACTTCGACTTGCAGGTCGCCGAGCAGATGAGGGTAGAGGTCGGTCAGCTCCTCGCCGACGTTGCTGTGGCCGCCCAGGTAGGTCACGGTGACTTCCGGGTGGTTCAGCAGCAGGCGGATCAGCTCGATGCCGCCATACCCTGCCGCTCCGAAAATGGCTACGTTCGTCATGAGTGATAGTCCTCTTGGATGCACCTAGAGCTAGGAGTGGCCCTGGCCGGGCACAGTAGCGCCAGTTTCGCCCCAAGGGTTAGGCGGGCCTTTAGTCCGTGAACTGACCGCGGTGAGCTCGGTAACGCTCCAACTCGGCTAGAACGTCAGGCATTCGGCGACGGATAGCCACCAGACGGCAGGTGACTCGCTCACCGTCCAGTTCCACGGTGACTTCGTCTCCCACCCGATGACCAATCAACGCCTGCCCCAGCTCGGCGCGGTAGTTGATGACCTCTGGGCCGTGATAGCCGTCATCTTGCCCCAGAATCCAGAACACGCGTTCGTGGCCTGAGGGGTCCTGAAGGCGCACCTCGGTGCCGGCGGAGGCCACCTCCTCGTCAATGTCCAATTTCTCGATCAGACGGGTGCATTCTATGACCGACTCCAGGGCCCGGACCTCAGCGGCGGCCAGACCCTGGCGCTCCCGAGCGGCATGGTAGTCGGCGTTCTCGCTCAAGTCACCCAGGGCGCGGGCCTTGGCGATGAGTTCCGGGATCACCGTAGCCAGCTCGTGCTGAAGCTGGTCACGGCGCAGGACCTTCTCCTCATAGGTTTGGTGGGTCATCAAGAGGATGGATGAATCCAACTCCGGAGCTATGCGCTGGACCTGCTGCTCTTCAGGGGCTTGCAGTAAGGCCACGAACTCCCCATGTTCGACAGCCGCGAGGAAGTCACGCACCACGCGGACCTGAGGCGACTCCTGGCGACGCGGCAGAATCAAGCGACGGAGGTCAAGGACCGCTCCTTCAAGGGCGATCTCGATCTCCTGAGGGCAAGTCCACTTCCGGACAAACTGGGATAGTGGCGCGTCGGGAGACAGGAGCGCACCCATAGCGGAAACATCGCGGCCTGCCTGGGCCTGGGCCAGAGCCCGCACCAGCGCCAGGACAACCGACCAGGGATTGTGGTCCTCGTCCCATGACGAGAATGGATTGAGGGTGAGGGCGGCCACTTCCGCCTGGATTGGCGGAGGAGTCTGCGGGTCGCGCAGGTAGTTCCACAGTAGCGCGGGGGCCTCCTCGCCGAGGGCTTGTATGCGTGCGCGGGCATAGTCCCGTATGTCAGAGAAGCGCGAACCGAGCGCCACGACCAGCACCGAGGAGCTGTACGCTGTCTCGAGGGCCAGGTCCAGGGCTGCCCGTTGATCCGGGGAGGTGGTGAGAAAGTTGAGGCTGTCCGTGTCAACTATCACACGGGCGATCCACTTCCCCCAGCGCTCGCGCTCCTGGGGTCGCCAGTTGGCCAGCAGCAGCGCAGCCAGGACGCGCGCTTCCAGCGGCTCGTCGCTGCGCAGCCAGTCGCTGAGAACCACTCGGTAGCGAGCACTGGCCTCCTCGGCCAGGCCGGGGTGCTCCCGCAGCAGATCGCGGATCATGCTCACTGCGCCAGTCAGACCGTCCTGGCGCTTGAGCGGTGGGAGTTCGAGTCCAGCCCCCGCGGCCTCAGCAGAAGCCCGCCGATAATGGCCGGCAAAGGCCTGGCTATGGTCCAGGCGCGCGTCATGAGTGGCGATCTGGCGAGCTTCCCTCCACCAGGAGGACCACTGGGACTCTGAGATGATGGTTCCGGCTAGCCACTTCTTGAACAGGGCCGGCGTAGCCTCGCCCTGGCATTCATCAATGACACGCAGGAGCAGCGCCACGGAATCCGTCTTGGCCTCGCGCCGAAGCTCCCCCAGGTTCAGCGCGATCTGTGCCTCCAGGGAGGTGCTGGCCAGTGGGGTGAGGCTGCGAGCGGCCATGCTGCGTGCCATCTGGTGTCCTGGCTGTCCGGGAAAGTCAATTGTGAGGCTCTGACTGGTGGCAGAGGTGATACGGCCCACGCCCCAGCGCAGGTGTTTGACCAGGGCACCAGGGGCGAACTCGAGGGCCCGCCAGAAAGCGAGGCGTGTCTTCTCGAAGGGTAGCTCGATGCTCAGGAACTTGACCTCTGCAGCCGCCGCGCGAATGGCCTCGGGATCGCCCCGCTGCTGAATAACTGTCTCGAGGTAGCGCTCACGCAAGCCGGGATCCGAACCGGAGCGGCTTATCATTTTCTCAAGAGCGCTGAGCAGCACCTCATCCAGGTGGTACTGCGCAACGACTGGCCCCAGGAGGTCCAGCGCGACGTCAGCGAGTTGCGGTGCCCCCTGCTCGATCATGGTGGGAAGCAGCTCAATGAGAGCCTGCGCGGTAGGCACGGAGGGGTTCTCCAACGCCACCAGCAAGGCATCCTCGGCCTCGCCGACCTGGTTCTCTTCCAGGAAGCTGCGCAGCGCGCGGGCGGCCAGCTCTGACGCACGTGGCCCCTGGCCGCGATCCTGTGCAGCCTGAGACTGCGCCCACAACACCGGGGCACTGGCGGGAGCCAGGGAGGCGGCAAGCTCGAGGTCTGACTCACGCTCTACCTCGCTGAGACGGCGGCTGTTGCGCAAGAGCAGATCGATCAGCTCCGGCTCCGGGTGCATGGCAAGTGCGCGACGCAGGACGTACCGGGCGGCAGGCCAGGCGCCCTCGCGCGATAGCATCTCTGCCACGCGAACGTAGCCGCGGACGGCGCCGGCAATCCCCGCCTCCTCTTGTAGCCAGGCGCGCGCATAACGCAGCCACAGGGCGTGGTCACCGGAACGCTCGAGTTCCTCTGCGAGACGCTGAATCGGCTCCGTAAGGTCCAGCTCGGCGGGCCGGGCAGCCAGAACTTGGTCCAGACGCTCCAGCGTAGCCAGGGGCGTTTCTCCGTCGGCAGGGCAGTCGGTAATCAGTTGCTCAAGATCCGTCAACCAGTCGTTCACAGTAGTAATCGCTCATTTCAGCCAAACCACACCGGCCTGCCGCGCTGGGCAGAGCGGGACTCTAGGATAGCGTCAAATGCTCCGTTGTCAAGGCCGAAGGAGAACTGACTTCAGGCCTCTACCATGCCGTTCGCGCTTGACAGTGCACTTAGGAGGTGCTAGCATCCTCGCGCAGATGTCGACACTGGCGGTACGGCGAGGCCGAAACCACCTGCCGGCATGCAATCCAGAGACTCAGTCTGTCTGTCCCCTTCTGCCCGCTCTACCACTTTCCGTCGCCAGTCAGACACCAGGGCCAGGGTTGGGCGGAGTACCGTACTGGGCATTGGGAGATGACGGCCGGTGGCAGGCAGCCCCAGGATAGGAGAAGCCACATGCCAAATCCTCAACCCAACGTGATACTGGTGATAACCGATGACCAAGGGTATGCGGACCTGGGATGCACTGGCAATCCGTGGATTCAGACGCCGAACATCGATGCCTTCCATGAAGAGGCGTTGCGGCTTACAGATTTCCACGTTTCGCCACTGTGCACACCCACTCGCGGAGCGTTGATGACCGGCCATCGCCCCCTGCGCAATGGGGCCTGGGCGACGTGTTGGGGACGTTCCTTGTTGCGCGAGGAAGAAGTGACGATGGCCGAGGTCTTTGCGCATAACGAGTATCGCACCGGGATGTTTGGCAAGTGGCACCTGGGCGATAACTACCCCTACCGGCCCTTTGACCGCGGCTTTCAGACGGTGGTAGCGCATAAAGGGGGCGGAGTGGGACAGACCCCGGATTTCTGGGGAAACAACTACTTCGACGATACCTATTTCCACAACGGCGCTCCCCGACCCCATGAGGGCTATTGCACCGACATCTGGTTCGAGCAGACCCTGGCCTTTATCGAGGCTAACGCCGACCAGCCCTTCTTCGCGTACCTGGCCACCAATGCTCCGCACAGCCCCTACCTGGTGGCGGAGCGCTACCAGCAGCTATATGCGGGTAATCCCGACATCCCTGAGCCAGCCTTCTATGGGATGATCACTAACATAGACGAGAACTTTGGCAGACTGCGCCGGAAACTGGTCGAGCTGGATCTGGAGGAGAACACAATTCTCGTCTTCATGACCGACAATGGGTCTTCCGGGAGCGCCGTGCTGGATGAGAACCACTTCCCAGTGCGAGGCTACAACGCGGGAATGCGGGGGATGAAGGGCTCCTACTACGACGGGGGCCACCGGGTCCCGTTCTTCTTGCGCTGGCCTCAAGGCGGAATCGGTGGAGGAAGAGATCTTGGGGAACTCACGCTCCACCTGGACGTGCTGCCCACACTGGTAGAGATGTGCAGTTTGGAGCTGCCACGGCCGGTGGCGTTCGATGGCCAGAGTCTGGGGCCGCTGCTGCGCGGAGAGACGGAGACCTTGCCCGGCGATCGTTTGGAGTTCGTTCAGTATCGTCAAGCGACTGAGGTGCCGGAGAAATGGACGAACGCAGTCGTCACACGACGCTGGCGGCTCATCCACGGTCAGGAGCTGTACGATATTCAGGCAGATCCGGGCCAGACTACCGACGTGGCCGACCAATATCCGGAGGTCGTGGCTCGACTGCGGGAGGCGCACGAGCAGTGGTGGGAGGAAGTGAGCCCCCAGCTGGAAGAGTATTGCCCGATCACGATCGGTAGCGAGGCGGAGAATCCCACGCGGCTGGATGCCATGGACGTGATGGGTGACGTAGCATGGCACCAGACGTCCATTGTCCAGGCCCAGAAGAGCACGGGGAAGTGGTATGTGCGGGTGGAACGGCCCGGCACCTACCGCTTTGGACTGCGGCGCTGGCCGGCGGAGATTGACCTGCCCCTCGCGGAGTGCGTGAGCGAAGAGGACGCGCGCTCGCACATCTACGCCCCACCTGACATCCAATGTCAGGCTATCCACCCGACCAGCGCCCGCCTTAAGCTCTTCGACCAGGAGCAGACTCAGTCCGTATCCCCCGGTGATCAAGAGGCGACTTTCCTGATGGACTCGCCGGCAGGGGTCACGCAGATGGAGGCCTGGTTCATGGGCGACACTCCGGAGGAGCAGCAAGGCGCGTACTACGTCTATGTGGAGCGGTTGCCGTAGATGGGCACCAGGTGAACGCCAAGGAGGCGAAGATTCATGAGGCAAGAACTCATAGGGTTGCCTATGGTGTGGGCGATGATGTTGGGGATGGCCTCCGTTGCCGGGGCAGGAGAACTGACCCTGGTGAAGGACGGAGAGCCTGCCTGCACTATCGTAATTGCGCAGGAGGCGACGCGCGCGGCGCAGTTGGCGGCCTACGAGCTGCAATGGCATTTCGAGCAGATCAGTGGTGCGACGATGCCCATCGTCACTGACGGAGAGCCCGTAAGCGGGCTGCGCATATTGGTCGGCCCTGGCCGGGCGACGGAGGCCCTGGGGCTGAGAGATGACTTTGGGCCGCAGGAGTACCTCATCAAGTTCCTGCCGGATGTAATTGTCCTGATGGGCAACGACAAGGACGATCGAGGGCAGGTGGACTACAACCCGGACAACCCCTACCGCTTCATGACTTGGCCCGACCCCTTCGACGAGTGTGCCACCCTGTATGCAGGAAGCGACTTTCTCCGCGAGTACTGCGGCGTGCGCTGGTACAACCCTACCGAACTGGGAACGATCCTCCCGCACCGACGCACACTCACGGTCACGCCGGGAGCGGAGGTGCGGCGCGCGCCCGTGTTCACCAATCGCCTGAGTATTCCCTATGGCTTCAACGAAAAGGGGTGGCATTGCATTGCCGAGACCCTGGACGTCTCGGCGCGGCTGTGGACCAAGAACACGCCGCAGTCGCAGGAGATCGAGCGTCTGAGCTGGCCCGACTTGTACGCCCGCTACCCCCAGGGCAACCCCATCGAGAAGCGCGCGCGAGCCCTGCTCTACGTCTACCGGAGCAAGCTGGGAGGGGAGAAGGCCTTCGCTAATCATTCTCTATGGGGCTACTGGCGGCGTTTCGGCTCTGAGCCTACCCCCGGCGAGGAGGCGATCTGGGAGGGCTATCGCCCCGAGTTCTTCGGAACCGGCTACCCGCCCGAGGCAGCTACCCACGAGCCGTGCTTCAGCAGCGAGGCCTTCCTGGCCCAAGTGGTGGTTGACGCCCGCGAGTATTTCGACCATGGCGTCAGCAAACGCGGCGCGACCAACATCGGCAAGTACTTCTCAGTCATGCCCTCCGACGGCAATGCCCGCTGCCCGTGTCCCCTGTGCCAGGCGCAGGAGCGTCCGGAGCGTCTTGAGGATGGCATCAACGGCACCTTCAGCGATTATACCTGGGGGTTCGTGAACAAGGTTGCCCGCGAGGTGCGCAAGACCAATCCCGAGGCCTGGATCATCAACTGCGCCTACGGCCGGTACCAGGGACATCCCAGTTTTGAACTCGAGCCGAACGTGGCGGTGGACATGTGCCTGGCCACGCGTAACTGGTACGCACCCGCGCAAATGAAGGCCGACCTGCGTATGATGGAGGAGTGGCGGGTTGAGAAGGGAAAGCGGCCGCTGTACTGCTGGGTCTACTGGACCTTCCCCCAGGAGGTCGCTAACAACGGGCGGTTCCTCTCCTTCCCCGGCTTCTTCGCCCATACCGCGGCCTGGCAGTTTCGCCTTCTGCGAGACTACGGCATCGAAGGCATCTTCTACTGCGGGCTCGGCCAGGACGTCGAGAACTACGTTGCTAACCGTATGATGGATGATCCGGAGCTGGACGTAGACGTCCTGCTCGAGGATTACTTCTCCCGGCAGTACGGGAACGCCGGCCCGGCCTTACGCAAGTTCTATGAGGCCGTCGAGGCCACGTACACGAACCCGCAGAACTGGCCCCCAGCGGTGGCCAGCGGGAAGATTACCGCCCACGAGACCCGGGAGATCGCGTGGAAGTGGTTGGGCACCCCCGAAAGGATGGCGCAGTTTGCGAGCTACATCGCCGAGGCCGACGCGGCCCGGCTCACCAGCGTGCAGCGCCGACGCGTCGAGTTGTTCAAGAAGAACTTCTGGGACTATATGCTCGCGGGACGAAAGCAATACGAAGATCGCGAGGCGCTCCCCCTGCCCCGCTACACTGTGCCCCGGGTCCCTGGCGCCGGCGGCGAGGCGCAGAAGGCCGACTGGTCACAGGCCTTGCTCATCAGCGACTTCTACCTTCGGGGTACGGACACCCCCGCTGCCCGGGGGCTGTCGGCGCGCTTCGTACACGATGGAGAATACTTGTATCTGCGCCTGGAGGATCCCTGCGAGACGGCCAAGCTCTTTGTCTCGCCCATCGTTAATCCCTACGATGACTGGGAGATCTTCATGGCGAGGGAGCGGGCGATCCCCTATCGGCAAGTCTGCGTGGGCCCGACGGCACTGATCGCTGCGCTGACCCACGGCGAAACGAACTGGATCATGAATTTCCTCTGGCGCGATCACGGGATCAAGGTAAGCTCAGACACCAGCCAGCCAGACCTGTGGACCGAATGGCTGGCGATCCCCTTAGCTAACTTGGTGGAGAACGGAGTCGAGCCAGGGGGCAAGTTCCATATGAGCATATTGCGGGTGGACAGCCCGTCGTTGACCGGCCAGGGACTCGAGGTCAACTGCTCGCTGTCCTTCGCCAACGTGCACGAACCGGACCGGTTGGCGGAGTTCACGCTGGCGCGCTAGCGCCTTTGCTCTGGCACCATAGAAATCGATAACTCGGCCATCGGGAAACCCCATCGGGGTGCCGTCAGAGGGGGGAGTTGCTCTCTTCTCGCGGAGAGACGGGTCTGGCGGCGCTCCCTGACCAGTCTCGGCGGCCGGCTCAGGAGGCTAACCTATGCGCCGTTCACAACTGCTCTGGCTGGTCGGAATGATGATTCTGCTCTTGACGGCCAGCTCCGCGAGTTTCGCTCGCTACTGGCACTGGATTGAGTTCAGTCAACCCCGTCTATACGGCGACTATCTGCACAACATCCGCACCGATCGTTACCACACCCCCTGCCTGCCCTTTGCCAAGCCCCTGGCCGGGGGGCCGCTCCGAGCACTGTTCATTGTCAGCAAGGCCGGCATCGCCCCTCGCGAAGTGGTGGAGATGTGGCAGCGCTTCGAGCTGGAGTTTGAGGCGGTGACCGTACACGACGCGGAGACCCTGTGCGACTGGTTCCCTCTCACCACCGCGGTCCTGGGTGAGAGTCCCGAGGAGAAGGAGCGCGAGCTGGACCGGAAGCTCGAGGGCGACTATGACGTGATTGTTCTGGCGCCCTTCCGCTTCGATAAGCTCCCGCCCAAGGCGCAGTTCAAGATTCTGGAGAAGATGAAACAGGGCACCGGGCTCTTGGGATTCGGCGCCACCGCTCGCGGGGATCAGAGCATGTTCCGCCCGCTCAACCCTCCTGTCTCTGGCCAGGAGGTGCTGCGAGGTTGCGCTTTGGCGGGCCTACCCTATTTCGAGGTCGGCGAGAAGGTAACGCGCGATCAGGTTGCCGACCGCACGCTGTCTACTGCCTGTTTCGGCCGCGGACGCCTGGCCTGGCTCAACTACAGCGCGGCTCATTATCACAATTCCTGGTACATGGGCGACACCATGGGGCGCCCGGCGACGCCGGCTCCGCTCGGGATGGTTGTCCCTACCTGGCAGACTTATGACGTGGCGATTGCTCCCGCACTCCGCGCCTTGCTCTGGGCGGCCGGCCGTCAACAGCCGGTACAGGTGGAGGCCGAACTGGGCGACGGGGCCGAGGTCAACCGGAGCCGGTGGCCGGCGGCCTTTGTGGGAAAGCTCACTCGCTGGGGAGTCGAGGCCCCGCCGGAGGTGACGGTGGAGGCGCGGCTGGTGCGGCCGGACGGCCAGTTTGAGGAGGTCGCGAAGACCACAGTACGGCTGACGGGCGCAGAGACTGCCTTTGAGGTGAAGCTGGGCGCGCCGCCGCGTGGGGTGGCCTTCCTGTGGCTAATCGCGCGGGAGTCCCAAGGCGCGGTGTTAGACTGGAGTGTGACCTCTCTTCTGGTGACGGCCCCGGCCAGCGTCGAGCAGGTCCAGACGCAGTCGGAGGTCATTGAGTCGGGCGAGGAGCTCGAGGCCCGCGTGGTCCTCACCGGCGAGCTCCCGGCGGGGGCCACCCTCGCCCTGGACGCGATTGACTGCTATGACCGGCTCTTCTGGAGCAAGCAAGTCCCAGCGGCTGCCTCCGCGACCTTCACCGTCGCCAGTACGGCCATGTGTGGCCGGGCCGGTCGCCTGCGCGCGCGCCTCTCCGCCGGAGGTCAGTTGCTCGACTCCGCGGAGGTTGAGTTCTTCGTCCGCAAGCCCGTCGGCCACGAGTTCATCAACCTGCTCTGGGGCCATCCAGGCATAGGGGTGAGTGACTGGCAGGCCCGGGGCTACCTCAACCAGCTCCACGCCGAGGGCGTCCGTCGCGGTGGGTGGAACGTGGGGATGGTGACCTACTCCAACCCGGCGGCCGTGGTCCGCGCCTTGAGCCGTGCCGACGCCGCCTCCTTCTACTACGTGACCGGCATCCAGGAGGCCAATGTGCGGCAGTACCTCAACGACCCCGAGGCTCGCCCGAAGGAGGAGGCGCGCCTGGAGAAGGCTGCTGCGGAGGTACGTCCCTACGGGTGTCTGGCCTACAGCCTGGGCGATGAGAATGGCATCATCCGCACCCCCAAGGACATGAGTCCCGCCGAACTGGAGGCTTTCCGCGTGTTCCTGGCCAGGTCCTACGACGGCGATCTCGAGGCGCTCAACCGCAACTGGCAGACGAACTACGGCGACTTTAGCGAGGCCGAGGCGCCGCTGGCTGACCCCAGCAAGATGCCCGCACCAAGGCGCTATGACGTGGATGCCTTCTGGGACGGGGCCTACGCCGACATCAATCACTGGATGGCGCAGGCGCTGAAACGCGGGGACCCCGACGCGCTGGTCGGCGCGGAGGGCTCGTGGGCGCGCGATCTCGAGGAGGTTATCTCCGGACTCGACTGGTGGGCGCCCTACAGGGACCGTAACGTCAATGCCATGCTTCGCTTCTGGTTGCCCTGGAGCGCCCTGCGAGGCAATTGGTGGGGCACGTACCCCGATGATCGCCTGGGGCCAGAGCATCTGTGGAGCCAGCTCGCCACCGGCTCCGTGAACGCCAGCATGTTCTTCATCAGCCCTTCCGGGCTGTTTGGGATGGATTTTGAGTTCGCCGAGGACACCTTGCCCTGGATAGCCCAGATGCGAGAAATCTGCGACACTCCCGGTCCCCTGGTGCGCGCGGCTCAACCCCAGGATGACGGCGTAGGTCTCTTCTACAGCCGCCTGAGCAACGCAGCCAGCGGCCTGGACAATCGCTTCGGTAGCTCTTCTACCGAGCAGTCGGCCCTTCTTGACCTTCTGGATGCCCTGGGCATAGATGCAAGATTCGTCACGGAGAGACAGATCCTCTCCGGGCAGCTTGACCCCGGGCGTACCAAGCTCCTGATCATGTGCCAGCCCAAGGCCGTCACCGATGCCCTGGCTCCTGCGCTCGAACGCTACCTGCGGGATGGCGGGGTGATCATCGGCGACGTTGCGCTTGACGTCCGCGGCGATCACTGCCAGGAAGTGCCGCCGGGCCGCCTGCTCGCGCTCTTCGGCGCGCAGGCCACCGAACTCAAGCCCACCACCGCCGAGGTCAAGTTCCAGACCTCGGCGCTCGGGACGCCCCTGGCTCTCGTCGCCCCCAACTGCCTGGTTGACGCGGGAGTGAGGGTCGCCGACGGCGTCGCCCTGGCGCAAGCCGAGGAGGTTCCCCTGCTTGTCCACCGCAAGCACGGTAAGGGACAGGCTCTGCTTCTCAACTTCGACCTCTATCGCGCCCTGGGGGAGGCGAAGGACCCGGCCGCGGTCACCACTCCGGCAGGGGACTTCCTGCTTGACCTGCTGAAACTGGGGGGTGCCGCGCCCTTGTTCGAGCCCGCGACGGGCCTGCCTTGGGCCACGGTGCGCCTGATGCGCCTGGCCGATGCCACCCTCGTGGGTCTGCACGGTTTTCGGGGACCGGACGAGGCGCGCCGCTTCTCGGCCGGGGAGGGACGCCGGATACACCCGCTGCGCTCGGGCTGCGGTTCAGACTCTGAGGGGGAGCTTGTGCTCCCGGCCAAGGCACCGGGTGCGCTCTTGCTGTCCGTTCTGCCCACCACTCGGCGAGAACTGCGACTGGACGGGCCAGGGGAAGGGAAACGCGGCGACCTCTACCAATACCAGATCGTGCTCTCCGTGGGGGCCAAACCCCTGGTGGACAGCCTGCTGAGGGTAGAGGTGTTGGACCCGGCCGGACGGAGCCTGGGGGCCCACCGCGATTTTGTCATGAGCCGCACCCGCGCGCTGCGCCTGCGCTGGCCCATCGCACTGAACGCGGCGCCGGGCACATACCGGGTCCGCGTCACGGAACTCGTCTCGGGGACTGCGGAGGAGCTCAAGGTACTCATACGCTAGGGCCAGCGTTTGGCCCACCATCTGACCACAAGCATCACTCTCTGAGGAGGCCAGCCAATGCACACACGTCATCTTGGTCTAGCTCTGTTCCTTGTCGCTTTGGCCTGGCCCGGCTTGGCGGCAGTCCCTCCGGACGCGCCGATCTGGGCCAATCGGGAATGGGAGCGGATTCCCAGCACCGTCGGCGGTCACGAGGGGATGGACACGGTCACCGCTCTGTTCTTTGCCTTTCCCCCGCGCCAAGGCGGCCTGGCGGTGATCCAGGACGTGGACCCAGCCCAGGGCGACCGGCTGGTGGGAGGCAGCATGGTCAAATTCCATAGCCTGGCGCGCTGGGGCTGGAACGCCTATGGCAACCTCCACAACGCGGAGGTCGTTCTGACGGGCGACCCACCCGCAAAAGCCATGCTGGGCGCGCTCCGCGAGTTGAACGTCCTGGAGAGTCAGGGCGACCGCGTCATGGCCGATTTCGTCTGGCCGCTGTTGGTGGAAGAACACCCGCGCGGCTTGCTGGTGATGCGCTGCGTGTTCCGGGCCGAAGAACCAAGCTGGCTGTACGCCCGTACTTTCGTGGCCGGTGATCCCCGGCTGACGATCCGGAGTCTCAGTCTGTCCTCCTTCGGGGGCTCTACGAGTTTGGCTCCCGGGGCACAACAAGGCGTCTTCGGACTGAGCGAAGGTGGACCAGCTCCCGCTAGAGGTCCGCTGGCGCTGGACCAGTACTGGTTCTTTGCCGCCCATCAGCTCAACGCAGCCGCGGCGATCGGCAGCCGCGGTTCCGCCGGCATCTTCCTGCCCAGCCAGCTCCAGGAATTGAGCTACCTCGGAGGCGGCTCGCTTCGACTGACCCCGACACCAGGCGCGCGCGAGGTTAGCTGGGCTATTAGCGACTTCCACGAGTCGCCAGAGGCATGGATTGCCGCCGCGCGGGCCGCGAGTGCCGAGCGCCAGAAGCGCCTGGCCGAGATGGCCTGGCGCCCCGACATGGCACGGGAGCTGCAACTCCTGGACGCCGACGCCAAGCCGTTCCTGAGGAGCCTGGAGGCCCAGAGCCCGACCCGGACCGCGTGGCAGAAGGAACGGGCTGCGGTTGAGGAGGCGATCCGGGCTACGGAAGGCACGGCAGTGGGCAGTGAGGAGGAACTGGTCTATGGTGCGGTCGTGCAGCAGGCTCGCCTGCAGCTAAAGTCGCTGTGGCCGGAGGCCGTGAAGGAGCTGTTCCCCACCGGAGCAGCCGAAGACTGAGCGGGGAGATGACATGCGACAAACACCATTGACAGTGGTATTGGCCTTGGCGGTGGGGGCAGTCTGGACAGCGGGGGCGCAAGCGACGACGCTGGCCGAGCAGGTGGTGGCCATGCCCATGCCCGAGGCGGGAGTCCACCCGCGCGTGCTGTTCACCGCGGACGAGTTGCCCAAGATCCGCGCCAGGGCTGCGACAGTGAACGGGCAGGCCACGGTCGTCGGGGTGCAGTGGGAATGCGATCAGCCCGGCAAGGCGACGTTGGAGGGGGCCAGGGCGAGCACGGAGACCAAGCCGGAGCAGCTGGTGGACTACGCCTTCAAGCAGGCCCTCGTCTGGCTGGCCACGGAGGACGCGCAGCGGCTGCAGAACGCCAAGGACCTGCTGTCCGCCTGGGCTAAACAACACGCGCAGAAGCCCTTCTACAACCGCCACGCCTACCAGTTTGCGTTGGCCTATGACTGGCTATACAACGAACTGCCGGAGGAAGTCCGGGACGGCATGCGCGAGCACATGGCCGCGCAGATGAATGAGAATACCCTGGATGGTTGGGAACACCTGGGCTATTACATGGGGCCGGTGGCGGCAGGGCGTCCGTGTGACTGGGGAGCGATTGAGAGCGGTGGGTTTGCCATGATGTGGATGGCCATTGCGGGGGACGACCCCCGGGCCAGCCGGGAGTTCCTCGGCAAGATCGTGGATTTCATGAAGTACATTGCCGACTATGGGCTCTCTGCGGAGGGACAATTATTGGCAGGGAATGGGTACGCCGGCGGGGACTTCATCAATTACGGCTATGGGGTGCGCGCTCTGCAGCAGCACGGAGTCATGCTGGTGGATCACCCCAACTTCCGTGAGTTCGCGATTTGGCTGGCGCACGAAAGCATCCCCGGCGAGTACATGTTTGACAAC
>JAAYIR010000255.1 GCA_012523355.1 candidate division WS1 bacterium | reverse complement strand
TGCCGTCGAAGAGATAGCGCCCCCGGGGGAGGAAGACGATGCCTCCGCCGTTCTGCCCGGCGGCATCGAGAGCCGCTTGCACCGTTGCCGTATCATCCTGGATGTCATTTGCTCTGGCCCCGTAGTCTCGCGCGTCAAAGATGTCCGGCTTCCAGAGCGGAGGGTGCACCCGAATCTGCACCATGCCCACCGACCGCCATGTCGCCTCTCCGCCGCATCCATTGTGTACCCAGGTCTCGTACGGCCCTGGCCTCAGGTCCTCCGGGAGCGTCACCTTCAACGACCACAGGTCCTGCTGGATTGGGGTGAGCGGCACGATCTTGCCGTTCCCTTCCAGTGCTACCGTCGCCTGTCCGTTGAGACTCAGGCATTTGCCGAAAACGCGCAGCCATCCACCCGGCGAGGCTTCTTCTCCCCAGTCCCCCTGCTGCCACCACGGCTGGGGGGCGTTCACGAGCGTCGGAGCCGTGGTCCCTTCGCCCCCGGTCACCTGGAAAGAGTACACTCCCGTTTTCCACTCAGCAGGCACCATGAACTTCACCGAGCTGACCGTCACCTGCAGCGGCGTGATGGTCGCGCTCTTCTGTGTCCCCCCAGCCGCCCTTTCTGACGGTTGCCCGGCGTTGTCATCCCGGAGCCAGCTCAGCTCTACCTGTGGTGATTCGCCCCAGTTACCGCCCTCCACCAACACCACTTCTCCCGGCTGCACCGGGTCCGAGACCCAGAACACCGCCGGAGGCCCCGAGGGCGTAGTGTCCGGTGCAGCCAGCGCGTTGCCGACTACCAGAGCGGCCAGCAGCATGGCGGCTACCCCAAATCCGAACGTTCGCTTCTTCATGGTGTCTCTCCCCTGAGTCCAGAATTGCTTGTGATCTGTTCCCCGCAGCAGTGCATAAATACCAGTCTAAGCGTCTTGGTCCCCGATGAATTGGATTCTCTTGCCTTCTTGCTGTACCGAGTTTGCCAGATGTTTGGATCGGTGTGTTTCCACCCGTACCTCTCGTGCTTTTCCACTTCATCGGGGGGCTGGTTTCCCTAGCCTCGTACCCCGGCCGGTCGCGCCCCGCAAAATCAGTCAATGCCATACACAAAAGCCACAACTCCATACCGCAGTCTTGTCCCACCTTATGGTAAAATGTACGCGCATGCCCACTGACTACTGTGAGGTGAGACTCATGCCCCGACGACTTCTGCCTTTCCTCGTTCTGACTGCTTTGGCCTTCTCCACCGCCCTACCTTCCGCGCAGGCCGCCGCCGACCGCCCCTACATATACTGGTTCTCCCAGCCCGTCAAGCCGGGCGAGACCGCCATGCTCCAGGGCGAGGGCTGGACCGCCGGCGCCACAGTCTCCCTCGCGCGCCTCGCCGATGCGGCTCCCGGCGAGCCCCAGGCCCCGCCGCCTCTGAGCCTTCCCCTGGGCCCCGTCCCTCCGCTGCAGGCCCGGGAGCTTTCCCTCAAGTTCGTCGTCCCCGCGAATCAGGAGATGGGAATCTTCGCCTGCCGCGTCGCCGAGGGAGACCTCACCTCCGACGTGATTCTTCTGAATGCCCCCCAGGTCTGGTGGTGTCAGGGCGACTGGGGGGGCGAGGCCTCCCCGGGCGGCTGGCTACGTGTCTTTGGCCGCTGCCTCAGCCTGGGTGAGGCCACCCTCGCCCTCCGCCAGCCCGGTCAGAAGGCCACTCTCCTCAAGCTCAAGCAGCAGGACACCTGGTCTCTCGCCGCCGACCTGCCCGCCACTCTCCCTGCAGGAGAGTATGAGGTCTGGGTCCACAACGGCAAGGGCGGGCCCTCCGGCTGGGCGCAGGGCGGGACCGTTCGCATCGCCGCTCATCCCCCGGTTTGGGGTGACAGGGTCTTCAACGTTGTTGACTACGGAGCGATTCCTGACGACGACCTCGACGACAGCCTGCCCTTCCGGCAGGCCCTCGACGCCGCCGCGAACCACGGCTCCGGCCTCGTCTACTTCCCCGGCGGCCGCTTCTACGTGGAGGGCCGCTTCGACATCCCCTCGCGGGTCCTCGTCAAAGGTGCGGGCCAGGCCTTCACCCATCTCTCCTGGCCCGACACCTCCGAGCCGCCCGACTTCTTGCTCACCGGCACCGACAACTTCGGCATCGAGGACCTGGGTATCTTCGCGATCAACCATCGCGGCATCCTGCAGACTACGGGCAAAGGCTCCGTCCCCGCCGCCAACATCTTTGTGCGCCGTGTCACCATCCAGGCCAACCGCTTCTGCCGGCCTCTCACCAAGGAACAAACTGACCAGCGCCGCGCGCAGGCCAGAGGGGACTCCGGCCTGGTGCTCTCCGGCGAGAATGTGCAGCTCACTGACTGTGATATCAAGCTGGATGCCGGCATGATGTGCGCCGTCCACGGCGACGGCGGTCTCATCGCCCGCAATCATTTCGCCAGCCTCACTGACCTCGGCGGCTGGACCCCTATTGGGGGTACCCGCATCATCAACGAGGAGAATACTTATTGGGGTATTACCACGGGCGCGGGCCGCTGCGCTGAGTTATACTGGTCGCACAATCAGGTCTCCTCCACCTTCTCCGGCTTCCGCGAGGGCTTCACCACCGACGGCACGGGCGGCGGCCCCGGAGAGATGAAGATCACCGCCGTTAACGGTACCGAGATGACAGCCGAAAAGCCTCTCGGACGTGGGGAGTCTCAGAAGACCCCTGGCGCGATCCACATCCTCACGGGTACCGGCGCGGGGCAGTGGCGCCGGCTGGTCTCTTGGAAGGGCAACACCTTTTCCGTTGACCGTCCCTGGGACGTTCTCCCCGACGAAACCTCCGTGGTCAGCGGCAGCAATTTCATGGGTCACTTCATCATGGTGGGCAACACCTGGACTGACACCGGCATCGCCATCCAGTTGTACGGTGCCGCCCTCGAGTGCGTTCTCGCCCACAACACCAGTATCCGTTCCGGCGGCTTTCGCATCTGGGGCAAGCAGACCGGCCCCGGTCCCACTCCCTGCTGGTACGATGAGA
>JAAYIR010000254.1 GCA_012523355.1 candidate division WS1 bacterium | reverse complement strand
CTCGTACTGGCGGGAGTGTGGCACAGAGGTCAGATGAGTACGGAGATCCACCTCGCTGTAATGCAGCTTCCCCGCCGCCTGCACGGCTTCCACGGGCAGCATGAAACTCCCCGGCCCGCCCAGTTGGCGGTTGTCATAGGAGGTAATGCCGGTGAGGAAGTCAATCTCCGGCGAGTCCAGGAGTTTACGCAGGGCCAAGTGCGCGTTGTTCAGCGCGGGGTTGATGAGCCCCGTCTGCCAGAGCAGGTAACCGTAGAAGGCCCCGGTCAGCTTCCGCCGCTGCGTTGCCTCCTTGACCACGCTGCAGAAGCCGAGCAGCGTTTCCGCGCACATGTCGGAGAGGAACAGGTCATAGTCAATCGCGGGCTGGTCAATTCGGGGGTCGCGGAGCACGTAAGGTTGCGCCCGCCTTCTGGCCTCCACTGCCGGGACCTCTACGCTGTCAAAGTCCAGTGTCTTCCAGTCCGGGGTCTCGCTGGGCGAGGAGAGCAGGTGAGGCAGGCTGCCGCCCCAGGCCTCGCTCAAGGCCTTCGCTTCCCCGTACTTCTCGCGCAGCCAGTGGCGGAAGGCCCGCGTGGCCGGGGCGCTGTAGTCGGGGATCTGGCCCTGTTGCCCGCCCCAGTAGACCCACTCCTCGGTGCCGCCGCTATTGAGCATATAGCCCAGTACCCGGTCAGCGTGAGGCCCGCCCTCCACATGGGCGATCAGGCGGCGGAGGACCGCTGAGACATCGGCGCGCCAGCGTTCCGAAGCCATGGAGGCCTGCCGGGTGTAGGGGAAGCCGCGTTGGGGTGGTGTGGTCAGGGCCTCGCTGTCGGCATAACGCACCAGCTCCTCCGGGTGTTGTTCCGCCCACCAGTCCGGAGTGGCCAGGCGAATACGCAACATGTACCACAGTTCCGGAGAAGTCTCGGCCAGGGCCGTCATCCACTGGTCCACCAGGGAGAAGTCGAGGGTGCCGTCTTCCGCCCAGGTCAAGGGTCGGTGTCCAGTCTTGGAGGAGGGAGCGGTGTCAATATGCCAGGGGCAGAAGAAAATGCGGGTGCCCGCCTCCACCATCTCACGGAAATACTGTGGGTTCACCTCCCCGCGCTGGTACATGTAACTGAAGTAGGACATGCCGGGGAGGAGGTGCCCGTCCACCGCCATGGTGGTGCGGCCCTCGTGGGGGATGACGCTTACCGTCGTGGGCATGAGAAACCCTCCTGTGCGGGAGGACCCGGCCGGAGGCTCTGATGGCCGTCTGGCCGACTGTGACCAGTGGCGGGCGTGGGCCCGGGCCCCCGCGGAGTTCAGGGCAAGTGAGACTCTAGCCCAGAGACCGCTGGGAGAAGTACCAGGTCTTGGAGTCCGGCTCCTCCTCCATCCGTCGCTCGGCGGATTCCTGTGTCCGCGGCACCGGGACGAGCGTGGTTCCGCCGGGTTGCCAGTCCGCGGGGGTGTCCACGCTTTCCACGTCACACGCCTGCAGGGCCTGCAGCAGGCGCAGGACCTCGTTCACGCTGCGTCCCACGGAGGGGGGGTAGAGAATTTGAGCCCGCAACACGCGCTGGGGGTCGAGTACCAGGGTGGCGCTCACGGCTCCCACTTCCCCAATGGTGGAGCGGGACAGCCCATACATGCGTGAAACCCGCCCCTCCGTGTCGGCGATCACCTGGAAGGGGATGCGGGTCCCGAACTGGGCCTCCAGGTCGCGCACCCAGGCCAGGTGAGAGGGCAGGCTGTCGCAGCCCAGCGCGACCACCTGGCAAGTCCGGCGCCGGAACTCCGGGAAGAGTTCCGCAAAACGGACGAATTCGCTGGCCGCCACCGGATGGAAGTCCGCCAGGTACGAAAAGAGGACCACCCACTGGTCGTGCAGGCTTGAAAGCTTCAAAGGGCCGTGAGTTGTGATGGCGTCAAAGTCCGGCGCGACATCTCCCAGGCGCGGCACCGCTGACCAGTCTGCATATTCTTCGGGTATCTCCATTGCGCTGATCTCCTTTCCCTCTGCCCACCTCGTTTGGCTCCCGGGGGAGGGCCGCACTCGTACTTACTCTGAGGAATTGTTCGCTGTCGCGCCGAAAGTCCCTCCTGGCCAGGCGCTGCCTCTGTGCGGACTCGTGAATGACGGGGTTGCCCGCGCGCTAGCTCGAAACGCCTGCCGCATGGAACATGCCGTTGCACTGCCAATGCGCTGCCGCTATACTGTAACCATGCGCCTGAAGATCGTGCCGGAAGAGCAGATGACGCCCAAGCTGGACCAGGCCATCCGCCGGGGACTGGTGATCTGCTTCCCGGAGGACGCGGAGGTCTTTTCCCAGACTCGCGCCTGGCACGGCAGCGCACCGGTCTGGACGGTGGTGCTGGAACATGAGGGGGAGGTCATCGCTCATGTGGGGGTGGTGGAACGGGTCATCCGGGTGGGCGCGCGCGAGCTGCGCGTCGCGGGGGTGCAGAGTGTCTTCGTGCTGCCTGAGTTCCGCCGCCGGGGTCTGACCACCTCGCTGCTGGAGAAAGCCATGCAAGAGGCGGAGGCCCGTGACCTGGATTTGGGTCTGCTGTTCTGCCTGCCGGAGCTGGAGCGGGTCTATGTGCGTTCCGGCTGGATCTCCCTGGGCCGCCGGCCCGCCGTCCGCGCGGATGAGACCGGGGCCGAGGTCCCCCTCCCCGAAAAGAACATTTGCATGTTCTATCCCTTGCGCCAGCTCAGCTTCCCCCAGGGCCCGATTCACTTGCAGGGGAATGACTGGTAGAGGGTCGCGGGTCACGAGTGATAGAGCCCTGAGGCTGTGCCGTGCCGGGTTGGGGGGCCTGGCGGGCGGCGAAGCCTAGTGGCCCTCTGCAACCAGTTGTGACGGCTCATGGCCTGCCGCTTCTGGTGGCTCCTCGGTCACTGCCGGCTTGCGGGGTGTCACTTCCGGCCGCGCCAGGTAGATGCCCACGGTGGTCATCACCATCCCCACCATCTGCCCCGGAGACAGAACCTCCTCCAGGAAGATCCATGCCGTGACAGCGGCAAAGACTGGCACCAGATAGAGATACAGCACCGAGCGCGAGGCGTTGGCCCCGCGCAGGACCTGGTACCAGATGGCAAAGCCCAAGGCCCCGCCGATGGCAATGCTGAAGACCAGTGTGGCCCAGTGTGCCGGCGCCATCTGCGCCCAGGGCACATGCCCGGCGCTGAGCGCGGCCACCGGCAGGGAGAGCGCGCCGCCGAACAGGTAGGTCAGCGTCAGAATGCGCAAAGCTCCGTATTGCTCCATCAGACCCTTGGTCAGGACAATGTAGAAACCGAAGCACATGGCGGAGCACAGACAAGCCAGAGCGCCCCAGCCCGGCGCGGGCGCATAGGTGGGCTCGATGTGCTGCCGGGTGAAGGTCATCAGGGCGGCGCCGCCCAGGCCGAGCGCGAATCCCGCCCAGTTGCGCAGGCGAAAAAGCTGGAAGCCGCAGGCGACCAGAGCCAACGCGGCCCAGAGCGGGCTGGTATTGCCGATGAGCGCTGCGATGTCGGCGGTGGTACGGCGCAGGCCCCAGAAGAAAAGAGCATTCTGCCCCGTGACCAGAAGACCGGCGAGTATCACCAGGAGCACCGGAGGCCGCCCTGAGGTCCCCTGCGGGGATCCAATCAGCCGCCAGATCGGCCACAGCAGCAGGGCGATGCCCACCATGCGCAGGGCGTAGAGGTCGCGCGCCGGCACAACCTCCAGGACCACCTTGGAGGCCACGGTGTTGACGCCCCAGATCAGGACGACGGCGAGCAACCAGAGGTCCGTGGCGCCGAAGGCGGGCGCGTCCTCGCCGTTAGCGTTATGTGGGGGTATCCAGTGGCAGAAACGCATATGGAACTCGCAGTTGATTGCCTGGCGTCTCGGGGCTCAGGTCTCACCGGCCGCCTGCTTACGCCCTCCCCTCAGCCAGGGCTGGAGATCCGGGGGATGCAGTTCCTCCACGCAGCGTCGGGCGATGTCCGCGGCCGCCTGCAGAGGCAGTTCGCTGGGCGGCAGCGCTTCCAGGGTGAGAGGCAGCGTGTAGCCTACCTCCCGCAGGGCCCCGAAGAAGCCCTCCCAATCTATGCCTCCCAGTCCGGGGAAGAGATGGGGATCGCTGTCCCCATGGTTGTCATGCAAGTGCACGCCCAGGAGGCGGTCGCGGAACTGCCGAACGAAGTCCGAGGCGGGAGTGCCGGTCAGCTCCGCGTGACCGGTATCACAACAGAACCCGACCCGGCGAGGGTCCAGGCGCTCCAGCAACCACGCCAACTGCTCCAGCGAGCGGCAGAGATGATCCGGGGGCAGGTTCTCGAGAGCGATGAGCACGCCGGCCTCCTCCGCCACCGGGAGCAGTTGCTCCAGGCTGCGCAGGAAGCGCTCCAGTTGAGGCTGCGTCGGCGCCCCGACGGGAAGCTCCCCGCCGTGAAGAACTACGTGCGCGGCGTCCAGCGCACCGGCGCCTCGCAGCAGGGCAGTCTGATGGCGGAGCGCGAGGTCGCGTTCCTCGACCTGTGGAGCGTCCAGATCCCACTGTGCGCCGAAGGCGGAATGAACCGAATGGACGCGCTGTCCCCGCTCCGCCAGCCGCTCCCGGATTTGTGCCACCACGCCGGCCTCGCGCAGGTCGGGCTCGCCGGTAGCGCTAGCCAGGACCTCAATCAGATGGATGTCACACCTCTGCAGGAGATCCAGGTCCTTCGTCAGATCAGCGCCCACCACCCAGGTAGCCACCACAAGTTGACTCATGACAACAGGTACTCCTCGCAGGACAAAATGCAGTCAGGACGGACCATGGCCGCACGACCAGCGGCGCCCAGATCCTGCCCGACCAGGCGGGGGATGAGCCGCCCGGGCTAGGCAGCCGGCTGAGCGAGTGGCAGGCGGCAGCGGATGGTGGTTCCCTGTCCGAGTTCGCTCTCCAGCTCGATCTGGCCCCGGTGGGCGCGTACCACGTCGCCCACGATCTTGGTCCCCAGTCCGGTGCCCATGGGCTTGGTGCTCACGGCATGCTCAGTGAAGAGCTTGGCCTTCACCTCCGGTGGCATGCCGGGGCCGGTGTCGGCGCAGGTGAGGGTGACGTAGCCGCCCTCGGGCCATTCCCCCCCCGGGCCACGCTCGAGCCGCAAGGTTACGGAGGCGCCCGCCTGACAGGCATCCAGAGCGTTGAAGATCAGATTGTAGATGGCGTTGTAGATTTGCTTCCTGTCCACGCAGGCCACCAGTTCTTGCGGGGCCTCCATGGTCAGGGCCACCTGCCTGTTCTCCGCGGTGGTCTTAAGCAGCGACACCACCCGTGCGGCGATCTCGGTGAGATTGGACTCCTCGAAGTGAGGCTCGCTGACCAGGCCTTTGATGGCTGCGGAGATCTGGGCCATGCGTTCCTGGACGGCCTACGATCCCTCCACCATCATCTGCACTAGTTCGGGGAGAAGCTCACGCAGGTCGCTGAGGGCCTTGTTGACGTTGCTGCGGTCCTCCTCCTCCATCTCCGCCGTTAGGGCATCGAGGCTGGCGAAGGCGTCCTGGGCAAAGGCGAGCAGGGTCTCGGCGCCGGTTTGCACCGGGGCGATCATGTTCTTCACGTCATGGCTGAGATCGCCGATGAAGCGCATGACCGCCGCCAGGCGGGCCTCCTCGGCGAGTCGTGCGGACTCGATGGCGGCGGCCATCTCGCTGGCCATGATCTCGATCAGCCGCACGTCGTCCTCGTTGAAGGCGCCTTCACGCTTGTTGAGGACCTGGACGACGCCGATAGGCTCACCGGTCACGGACTTGAGGGGGGCGGTGACCATATTGTGGGTGGCGTAACCGGTACGTTCGTCAACCGCGTGCAGGTGGCTCTTGACGCGCGTCACGTCCTCGGTGATCAGGCTTTCACCGCTGCGGAAGACCTGACCGGCAATGCCTTGGTCGGCGTCCAGCTTCATGCCCGTGAGCTCCGCCGCCGCGGGCCCGATAGCCTGGCGAAAGACCAGCTTCTCCTCGTTGGGCGCGTACATCAGCAGGGAGCCGGCGTCGGCTCCGGCGATGTCCAGGCAGAGCGCCAGGGCCTCGCGGGTGGTATCGTCCACATGAGTCACTGCGCTAAGCGCGGCGGCGATCCTCTGCACCGCCACTAGCTGGCGCTGGAGCTCCTGTACCTGTTGTTGGAGGGCGGCGCTGATTCCTGGCAGATCAGAGGCCTTGTTCGACATGGGACTTCCTCCCGGCGGCGCAGAGAATCATCTTAGCTCTCATCGGAGGCGGCAGGCCGAGGAGCCGACATCTGTGTCAATATCTTTCGCACGGACTCCGCGACCTCGCGGTCGCCCAGCTCCTGAGCTGCCTCGTAGATCCACAGCAGAACAATCGGGGTGTAGCGGAACTGTTTCTGGACGCCAATGAGCTCCTTGTATCCCGCATGTTTGTCGCCCTGCAGATATAGAGCGCGGGCGGCGACGGCTGCCGGCACGCCCTCCATCGGTTCCTTGGTGGCCACCTCCAGGGCCAGGGCGCGGGCCTCGTCCAGTTTCTGCCGGCGGCGTACCAGGAGCTGAGCTAGCAGCAGCTTGTCGCGGTGGAGGTCCGGATCACACTTGATGGCGAGACGGTATTCGTCTTCGGCTTCCCGGGGCCGGTCAAGTGTATCCAGGAGCACGCCGTAGTTGTGATGCGCGTGGGCCTCCAGGGGGAAACGGCGGACGGTCTCCTCGGCTTGCGCCAACGCCTCGTCTGGCTTCTTCTGCGCCAGGTGGACGTTGGTAAGGGTAAGGCTGTCTTTGAGCGCAAGGGAAGCCAGTTTGCGCGCGTACATCAAGTCCTGGTAGGCTCCTGCCAGGTCCCCCTGGGAGAACTTTAGCCGCCCCCGCAGGCCGATGGCGGTGGCGTCCTGCGAGTCGAGGGCCAGCGCCTGCTTGACCCAGTTCAAGCCGGTCTGGGGATCGCCCAGGGCCAGAGCACATTCCGCCAGGCCGCGGAGCGCAGGGGCGCTCTTCTGGTCCATGGACCAGGCACGCTTGAAGGCTATGTGGGCGTCGTTGTAGTTTTCCTCGTTCAGATAGGCCTGGCCCAGAGCTAGCCAGGAATCGTGGGTGTTGGGTTGTTGGCGCACACGCTGGCGAGCCTCGGCAACGGGGCCGACAGCGACTTCGTTCATGGGACTCCGGCAGCCGGCAGTCACCACTAGTGCCAGGCCTAGCAGGACAGCGCAGCGGGCCAGATGTTTATCTGCTCTCATTGCATACTCCTAAACCCGAAGCAAGAGCTCTTTCGCCTTGCCAGTGCAACGCACCTTCCGACGGGCGCACTAAGCTTGCCCGCAACCTGCGGTCAAGGAAGGTAACGCCGGGGAGCCTGGTGAATTATCCCTCGGGCACGGCAAACCTTGGTCGTTATGTGATAGACTGTCGGCGCAACCTTTGGTACCTTGGGGGTTACAGAGACTATTAGCATGCGCTGCCAGTGATAGAAGGAGAACCAAGGGCGGGGGGGGAAGAGTCCAGCGCTTTTCCGGCGTACGACGCGGGCGCCGGCATACCGGTGTGAGGAGCTGACAGCAGTGGACGAAAACACCAGGCGGCAGATCACCTGGATCCTGATCATCGCGGCGGTCCTGTGCCTGCTCATCTACGGCGTGGGTCAGAGCAGGGCGGTGCCGAACGCGGTGGGTAAGCTGGCCTCCGGGAGCTTGTCTGAGCAACTGGAGGCGGCCCAGCTGTTGGTCGAGCGCGGCAAGGTCGCCGAGGCTCTGGACAAGCAGCCACGCTGGATACAGATGGCCGCGGTCAAGACCCTGCTCACGTTGGGAAGTCCCTCGGCCTTGCAGCAGTTGGTGGAGGCCATACCCAAGCTGGACGAACCGGTGGCGAAGTGGGCGGGGGAGAACTTGACCTCGCTGGGACAGCTGGCCATCGGCCCTCTGGTGGAGTGCATTCAGAATAAGAACGGGGCGGTGCGCTCAGCAGCCGAGGGACCGCTGGCGGCGATCGGGGGGTCGGAAGTAGCGATGGCCTTGACGCCCCTTATCGGGGCCTATGATGATTATGTGCGGGGATCCGTAACCAATATCTTGTCCAAGCTCCCGGAGCTGGCCGCGCCGATCGCGATCCCGATTCTGCTGCGCAACGCGCCGCTGCCGGATCAGACCTCCGCCGCCTTTGCCCGTTCGCAGGACTGCGCGCTTAATGTTGTGGTGGCGATGGGCAAGGACGGCCTGGAACCGGTGCTAACCAACCTGGTGCCCAGCCCCGAGGAGCGGGTGCGAGCGACTGCGGCCCTGATGCTGGGGCGCATGGTCGGCGGGCTGAAGGAGGAGGCAGGGGCGGCGATAGCGCCGCTGGTGAGGCTATCGAGCGACAGCTCATGGGCGGTGCGGAGGCGCGCGGCCTGGGCGCTGGGCGAGCTGGGCCAGGACGGGCAGCGCCCCGAGGTTCTCCAGGCTCTGCAGCAGCGTCTGAGCGATCAGCCGGAAGTCAGGTCCCAGGCCATCAAGTCCCTGGGACAGATCGGCTCCCCGGCCTCGGTGCCCTCTCTGGTGGCCGTGCTGGTCGGTAGCTCGCGGGAGGGGGTATCCTCCGAGCTGGTCAGCGCGCTGCAGGCCATAGGGCCTCCCGCGCTTCCGGCACTGAGCGCTGCGCTGCAGGCACCGGAGGCGGCGGCCCGGGCCCTGGCGACCCAGGCGGTGGCGGCGATCGCCACGCCCGCGGCGGCGCCGTTGTTGGCGGGACGCCTGGGGGATGGAGATGTGCAAGTGCGCCGGTTGGCGGCCCGGGCCCTGGAGATCCTGGGCACGCCGGGAGTTGTGGCGCCACTGGCGCGGGCGCTGCAAGACCCCGACGCGAAGGTGTATGCTTCGTCCCAACGGGCTCTGACCTCTATCGGGGCGCCGGCGGTGCCCGCGCTGATTGCCAGCCTGGGGGGCGATCCCCGAGTCTCGCTGCTGGCGCAAGAAACTCTGGCTTCCATTGGCGCGCCGGCCGTTCCAGGCCTGATCGGTGCGTTGCGGTCCGGGAACGCTGCGGCCCACATGTGGGCCGCGGTGGCGCTGGGCGACATTGGCGCGCCGGCGGTGGAGCCGGCTAGTGCACTAGCCTTGGACGCCGGGGCCTTGGTCGCAAGCCGGGCCGCGGCGGCGGCTGCGCTGGGGCACACCAAGCTACCTGTCGTGGTGCCCACCCTCAAGGCGCTAGTGGCCTCCGCGAATCCTGAACTGCGCATTGCTGCTCTGCGCGCTTTTGCCGACTCACAACAACCCGAGGCGACCTCTTACCTGGTGGCGGGTCTGAAAGACCCGGTGGCCGAGGTGCGGATGGCGGCGCTGCCCCTGGTGGAGCAATGGCAAGCCGGAGACGTGGACCGGCAGCTAACCAATTTGCTGGCGGAGGGTGCGGAGGATACGAAGCGGCTGGCCGCGATCGCCTTGGCCTTTCATGCTTCGCCCAGCGGGATGCAGCAGCTTCCGGGCACGGTGGTGGGGACCCCGGCGATGGCCGGCGAAGGGGCCGGGCAGGTGGCCACCATCCTCAACGCGGTAGCGAGTGACCTCGCCGTGGCGCCCGGGCTGCGACGCCAGGCCGTGATTGGGCTGGGCTATGCCGGGAACGCGGAGTCTGTAGGCGCCTTGCAGAGGTTATTGGCGCCGGGCAACCCCCTGGCGGCACCGGCAGCTCGCTCGCTGGGGTTGTTGGGACAACGCCTGAGCGCCGGTCGTGAGGCGCAGGCGGCCACGCAGGCGGCGGCGCAGGCGGTTACGGAACTGCTCAACGCGATGCTGACCACCAGAGATGAGCAACTACGGGTGCACTGCGCGGCGGCGTTGGCCCTGGCAGGGGAGCCGGCAATCAAGCCCTTGATCGCCGCTCTGGACTCCGCGCCGCCGGCGCAGGCCCTCTGGCTTGCGGCGACCTTGGGGGCTATAGGCAAGCCGATTCTGCAGGAGGCCATGCGAGAGGCCAACCGGAAAGCGGCCAGTATGGAGTGGGTGGTGGTGGCTCTGTCGCTGACCCATTCGCCGGATGCCTTGAACTTCCTGGGGCAGCTCACGGAGGAGGAACAGGCCTCTCCTGCAGCGCTGGCCGCGGGAGAGAGTGCATACAATCGCCTCATGATCGTGCGCCGCGCGCCCGTGTCTTCATGATCAACAGGTCGGAGCTATCGCTGACTCGAGTTTCCCTTGAGCGGCGAGATTGTTCTAACCCAAAAGGCAGGTTTAGCCGTGACCAAACGAACGCTGAGAAACCTGATAGTCCTTCTCGTCCTGGTTCTGGTAGTGGCCGGGCTGAACGCGTTGCAGCGGACCCGCCGCGCCGAAGCTCTGGCCCAGGAACTGGCTCAACCAGATCAGTATCAGGCGTACAAGGCGATGAAGAGACTGGCCGCCCTGGGGCCTGGCGCGATGGGGAGGGTCGCGCCGCTGCTGAAGTCGGAGGACGCCCACGTCCG
>JAAYIR010000253.1 GCA_012523355.1 candidate division WS1 bacterium | reverse complement strand
GAGCATCTCGGGGAGCGCCGCCGGCTCCACGGCCGGGGTGTACCGGCTGACGGTGCTGTCGGTCTCGGGAACTACAGCCACGGTGCGATCAGTGTTCACGCTGGCGGCGACCGGGCAAACCTTTGAAATAACGGATACGCTGGAGTCAAACACCAGTTCGGTGACCACGCTGGTGCCGGGCCTGACCATAAACACCGGGGACCTGGCCGAGGGAGATGCGGCCACTATCGCGGTGCAGCTGTCGCCAGGAGCGGTTCAGGTGGATCCGGCGTATTTCCAGTACACACTGCCGGCGGGGGGTACGGAGCTACACGCGGTGTTTGACCTGGAGTCTTTGGGGACCGACCTGACCAATCTGAGCTTCAACTTCATCACCACAACTCAACTCATCTACGACCCGACCATTACCAACCCACGAGACCATGTCTACGACGGGCTGGGGCCGCTGGGCAATGATGCCATCCGTCGCAACGACCCGCGGCAGTTTTTGAGCTTCAGCAATGACACCTCACTGATCCGAGAGACCGCAGGAGACGTCACGCTGGAAGGGCCGGCAACCCAGCCGCAGAAAAACGCAGTGGATATCGTGGATTGGACACTGTCTATCAGGAGGTTGCGCTAGATGCGCATCGTGCTGCAGCGAGTGAGCCAAGCGAGGGTGACGGTGGACGGGGAGACAACCGGCGAGATCGGCCGGGGGCTGCTGCTGCTGGTGGGCTTGGGGACGGAGGACGGGGAGGAGGAGATCGAGTACTGGGTGCGACGGGTGCCGGAGCTGCGGATCTTCCCCGATGAGCAGGGCAGAATGAACCGATCTGTAATGGAAGTGGGTGGGGGAATCCTGGCGGTGCCAAACTTCACGCTCTATGCGGAAGTCAGTAAGGGTAGAAGGCCTGGATTCGGAGCAGGGGCGAAGCCGGAGCGGGCCGCCGCCCTTTTTGAGCGGTTCACAACGGCCCTGGGAGCACGGGGCGTGCAGGTGGAGGCAGGCAGGTTTGGGGAGCACATGGAGGTGGCGCTGGTCAATGATGGGCCGGTTACGCTGATTCTGGACGACGCTGCCGTCCGGGGCAATCGCGAGTAAACTTGTCAAAACAGGGGTATCTTATAGATGCAGGCGGGGAGGGCACTGCGAAAGTATGAGGAGCAATGCCAAACGCTAACGGCAAAGGAGAGAAGGAGAAACGGAGACAGGCACAGCAGCGAGCACGATACGCCACGGAACTGGCGGCAGCGGGACAGGGAGAGGCCGCCATCCGCGCTTACGAGACCGCTCTGCGCCTGGACGAGAACCAGACGGAGGCCCGCCTGGGACTGGCGGCTGCCTACCAACTGCAGGATCGCCCCCGCGAGGCGCTGCATGCCTATCAGGAAGCACTGCGCCGCGCTCCACGTGACGGGGAGGGACACCTGGGTCTGGCCGATCTGATGGTCAGCCTGGGGCAACCACAGGCGGCGTTGCGACACCTGCTCCAGGCCATTGCCTGCGATGCGAATCGCGCTTATCTTCGATATCGGCTGGGGCAGCTTCACTCGCAGAACGGGGCCTATGGGCGAGCGCGGGAGTACCTGCAACAGGCGGTCGCCCTGGCGCCCTGGGACGGTTTCTACCACTTCAAGCTCGGCGAGGTATGTTTCGCGCTGCGGCAGTATGAGCAGGCCGCCTCTGAGTACGAAGCGGCAGTGGCCTGCAACCGGCTGGATGATCTGTACCAGGTACGGCTGGCAGCCTCGTATACGCGACTGCGACGGCGGAACCAGGCGGCCCGGGCGATGCGGCGGGCAATTGAGCTGGCGCCACATAATCCGGTGTACCGCTGTCTACTGGGCGACTTGCTGACCCGCCTGGGGCGACAGACGGAAGCGCACGAGCAGTACGTCGTGGCTGGACAGCTCGGGGCGTACGATGAGGAAAGCCTGCGCCGGGCCCGACTGAAGTTTGGGGCAGGACCCGTCGACGAGTCGCAGTTCGCCCGGACCTAGTGCCCAAGAGGTCTTTGTCGCCTGGAAAGGGAATAGATTTCCCTGCTTGCGAGGGTGTCTGGAGAGGGCCGGTCAGGGTTGGAGTGTGCCGGGGATTCCCCGGCTTTTTTCTTGTAGGACGGAGTAAGCTATGCACATCACCCAACTAGTTGTGGGGCCGTTGGGTACCAACTGCTACCTGGTACGTGAGGAGGGCGGGAACAAGCTGCTGATCATAGATCCGGGTGGCGAGCCACAGGCCATCCTGGAAGCGCTGGCGGAGACCGGAGGGACAGTGTCCGGCATAGTGTGTACGCATGGGCACCCGGACCACACGGGAGCGCTGCGGCAAGTGGCGGTGGCGACCGGGGCACCGGTCCATATCCATCCGGCAGACACGGCGATGCTGCGACGTACCTGGCCCGAATTCCTCGTGAACGAAGCGGCGCTGGGACCCGGAATGAAGGTGCGGGAGATCCGCGAGAACGATACCGTGACCGCCGGCAAAATGGCTCTGCGCGTGCTGCATACCCCCGGACACACTCCCGGGGGAATCTGCCTGAGTGCGGAGGAGGTGGCCTTCACCGGAGACACACTGTTTGCCGGGGGCGTGGGGCGCGCCGACCTGGCGGAGGGTGACCCGGCGGCGCTGGAGCAGAGCCTGGCGCGCCTGGCGCGGGAACTGTCGCCGATCACGCTGGTCTATCCCGGCCACGGCGAGGCGACGATCATGACCCAGGAGCTGGCCAGTAATCCGTGGCTGGCGCCGGGAAGCGCGGAGGCGGAGTAGCTGGAGGCGCGTTGGGGCTACGAGCTGTCCGCGGCGCAGAGTCTGAGATCGGGACGTGGGTCAAAAGGCAAGCCCGGGGTAAGGAGCAGGGAGGCAGCGCATGAGTGTACTTCGGCTGGAGCATGGAATTGTGCTCACCATGGAGCCAGGAGCGGCGCCTGTGACCGACGGGGTGGTGGTCATCGAGAGAGAGAAGATTCGTTTCGCCGGGGCGGCGGCTCAGGCTCCAGGTACACCTGACGCCGAGAAGGTGGACTGTACCGGGTGCGTTATCCTGCCGGGGCTAGTCAACTCGCATACTCACGTGGCCATGACGCTACTGCGCGGGTTCGCTGATGATATGCACCTGCAGCCGTGGCTGGAGGAGAAGATCTGGCCGACGGAGATGAAGCTGAAGCCGGAGGACGTGTACTGGGGGGCGCTGCTGGGAATCTGTGAGATGTTGCGCGGCGGCGTCACCTGCTTCAGCGACATGTACCACTTCTTTCGGGAGGGCACAGAGGCAGCGGTGGAAGGTGGGATTCGTGTTTGCCCCTCCGGCGTCTTGCTGGGCTTTCTACCCAATGCTGGCGACCTGCTCGGAGAGGCGCGTGAGTTTGTGGCGGAGATGCAGGGGCAGCCACGGGTGCATCCCATGTTCGGTCCGCACGCGCCGTATACCTGTCCGGACGCCCTGCTGGAGCGGGTAGTGGCACATGCCGCAGAGCTGCAGGCACCCATCCATATCCATGTCTCGGAGACACGCAAGGAAGTGGAAGACAGCCTCAAGGAGTATGGGGAGACGCCGGTGCAGCGGCTGGCGCGGTTGGGGGTGCTGGACCAGCAGGTCTCGGCGGCGCATTGCGTGCATCTGACGCACGAGGACCGGGCCATCCTGGTTGAGAAAGGCACGGGCATCGCGCACTGCGGCGGCAGTAATTTGAAGCTGGCCTCGGGCTTTGCGCCGATACCGCAGCTCCTGGCCGAGGGCGCGGTGCTCGGACTGGGCACTGACGGCTGCGCATCGAACAACAACCTGGACATGTTCGAGGAGATGCTCCTGGCAGGGATCGTGAGCAAGTGCGTAACTGGTGACCCCACGGCGGTACCGGCAGAAGCGGCACTGGCCATGGCTACACGCGAGGGCGCACGGAGCCTGGGTCTAGGAGAGAAGATCGGCACCCTGACGGCGGGCAAGCAGGCTGATGTGGCCGTGGTGGACTGCCGCCGGCCACACTTGCAGCCTCTGCATAATGTGGTCTCACACCTGGTCTACAGCGCCCGCGCCGATGATGTGATCATGACCATCGTGGCCGGGGAGATAGTCTACCGGGAGGGGATACTGGAACGGGTGGACGAGGCGGAGGTCATGGCCAAGGCGAGCGAGGCGGCGAGACGGCTGACGAGTTGACCACCTCGCGGGCGAGGCCTAGAAGATGCGCACGCGCAGCCGAAGTTGGGCGGCGTCCTGAATGGCGAGAGCAGTCGCCAGCGCCGAGCGGGCCTGGGCCAGGGTGAAGGGGGGTGGGTCCTGCTGGCAGCAGAGACAGTCCAGAAGGCTCTCCATCATCCGCGTAGCCAGCCACGGCGACACATCCAACGGAAGAGGTATGTGCAGAGGTACAGTGTTGCCCCCCCGTGTCAGCACCAGCGGCAGCTCGTCATCGGGCGCTTCTCGTGCCAGCAGCGTCCCCTCAGAACCTACCAGAGTGACTTCCTGGGTGACCGCGCCATCGGTGACGCGCGTAATCGCAATCTGGCCCAGCGTAGAGTCAGCGTACGTGAGCAGCGCTCCGGCAGAGACGGGTAGACTCTCGCCCAGCACGGTCTGAGCCGATCCCAGGAAGTACTCCAACACGTAGGCTCCCTGGTAGAGGGCAGCCAGGTGCGGGGGATCCTGCGCTGGCGAGTGGTTGCTCATGATCGTGCAGGACCCTAGCCGCAGGGAACCCAGCTCACCTTGGTCCAGGAGATCCTGGGCACGGCGCAGCGCCGGATGGGTTAGCTGATGATGTTGTATGAACAGGGGTTGACCAGTGGCCTCAGCAGTCTGGACCAGCCGGTCAAAGGCCCGCAGGCTGGCGGCGGGTGGCGACTCGAGGATCACCGGCTTGCCCGCCCGCAAGGCTTCTTCCGCCACCTCCGGCGCCAGGGCGGCGGGCAGGGAAAGGTTGACCAGGTCCACGGAGTCGTCGGTGAGCAGCTCGTGGTAGTCAGACACCGTGCGCTTGATCAGCCCCCAGGGACGCTCCAGGGCCTCGCGGGCGGCGTCATCGGACTCTGCCAGGAACACTGCGGTGACGCGTCGGCTCTCCACGAAGGCGCGCATGTGCAGGGGCGCACGACCGCTGGCGCCGATCTGAGCAACTCGGAGCTTTCCCTGGGAAGTCACAGCAACGCCTCCTTCAGCGTTGGAGAGAGTCCGCCCCTCAGCCTGCCTTCTTCACATAGTTGATGCGCAGGTTGCCGAGCAGCGTCTCCAACTCCTGCTTCTCGGACGTCTCGCAGTGCGGCTCGAGCTGGCGGATGACCGCTTCCAGCGAGTCGATGGCCACGCGGGCCTGAGGCAGGTCTGGTTCCGGCTCGGCCTTTCCGGGCACGACCTGCAAACCCAGGCGCAGCCAGGCCTGCTGGGAGAGAAGGCTGACCATGAAGCGCAGCGTGTCGTAGACTGAAAGGTCGGCCAAAGTCATGGTCGCGGGCTGCTCAGTCCCGGTTGCAGGCGGCTCCTCCTCCTTGGGAGGGATGCGACCGTGGGGAGGAGGTTCCGGCACCTCCTCTTCGATCTCTACAGGTTCCTGCTCGCTTGCGTTTTCGGGCTTCTCGTCAGAGGACATGGTGCTCACCTCAATTCAGGGGGTAACCAGTGCCCGGAGCATATCACCCGGGCGGGCCGCGGTGGCCTCCAGGGCCTCCGCGGCTTGCTCCAGAGGGTAAGTGCGGGTGGGGAGATCGCTCAAGTCCAAACGGCCCTCGGCCAGCAGGTTGACGCCCTCGGCGAGGGTATTGCGCGAGCGGCGCGAGAAGATGAGGGTCAACTCATGGCGGCGCGGGATGGCGGAGTCGAAGCAGACCTCGTCGGGGTGCGGAATTCCGACCACGATCATTTTCCCAGCGGGCCGGACGAGCGGCAGGCCCTGGCCAATGGCGCGGTTGTCGCCGGAACATTCGAACACCAGGTCGCCCTCCAGACCCAGGGCGCGGAGTTCTTCATGGGACTCCACCACCGGACCCAGCCCCAGGTGCTCAGGCCAACTGCGGCGGCCAGCGATGGGCTCGACCACGGCGGCCGAGGAGACACCGTGCATCTGCGCGAGCAGCAATACAAACATGCCGATGGCGCCGGCGCCGAGCAAGACCATGCTGTCCTGCTGCGTGAGTCCCGAGAGGCGCAGGGCGTGAATGGCAACTCCCAGCGGCTCCACCAGCGCGCCCTGGGCAAAGCTAACGCTGTCGGGCAGCGGGAAGACCGCCTCCGCGGGGCAGGTGATGTACTCAGCCAGAGCGCCGTCGCGCTGCGGGAAGCTGGGGAAAATGATGTGGCGGCAGAGATTGGGGTAGCCGCGCTGACACATGTCGCAGTCGTGGCAGGACCAACTGGGCTCCACCGCGACCCGGGTGCCGAGGGCCGGGCTGTTCACGCCAGTCCCAAGCGCGGCGACTTCGCCGGAAAACTCGTGTCCAAGGATCATGGGATGATCCGGAACTATACCGCCACTGGCAAGATTCTGTTCATAGAGACGCAGGTCGGAGGGACAGACAGATACTGTCCGCACGCGGACCAGAACCTCACCCGGGCCGGGCTCCGGCGTGGGAATCTCCTCCACGCGGATTTCACGAGCAGCATATAAACGTGCAGCCAGCATAGCGAATCCCTCCGATAGCGGCACTCAGATTCCCAGATTGGGATCAAGCGAGATACGAGCGGCACGACAATAGTCGAGCCAGGCGCCGGCCTGCTCCAGGGCACGCCGCAGGCGGTGGCATGACTCGCAGGTCCAGCAGTGCCCGGACGCCCCCCGATAGCAGCTCCAAACCAACTCCAAAGGCACTCCCAGCGTTTGTGCCTGGCGCACGATCTCTGCCTTGTCCATCCTGGCCGTGGGCGAGAGCAGGCGGAGACCGGTCAAGGTCGAATGACGCCAGAAAGTCTCCGCAGCCTGCATGAACTCGGGCGAGTTATCCGGAAAGGCTGCGGCCTCCTCAGCGTTGAAGCCACACAGGACGGCCTCCGCGCCCTGGCTCTCGGCGTAGGCCGCGGCGACGTTAACCAGCACGCCGTTACGGTTAGGAACCCAGACCGCTCGCGCAGAGGCCTCGCTTGTCTCTTCAGAGTCCAGGTCCTCAGCAGCAAGCTCCGGCAACTCCCGCGCTGGATCAGTCAGGGCACTGCCCCCCAGCACGCCTAACCAAGGCAACTGCAGTGTCTGGTGAGGACACCCCAGCCACTCGGCCTGGGCGGCCGCCGCGCCAAGCTCCCGTGCAGCGGCACGCTGCCCGTAATCACAGGTCAGGGACAAGACCAGCTCGTGCTCCTCGCGCGCCAGGGCCGCAGCCACGAAGGAATCCAGTCCGCCAGAGAGCAACGCGACACAGCGCATCTCAGTCCTCCCGATAGGTGACCGCGGCGTTGTCGGATTCGTATACTGTGACGGCTGCTACCCGGACCGGCTGATCGGCGGCCAGTCGCTGCAACTCGCGGTACACATACAAGGCGAGGGCCTCGGCAGTGGGATTGCTCCCGCTAAAGACCGACAGGTGGTTCAAACACTGGTGGTCGAGTGGCGCCAGGGCCTGTTCACACAACTGCTTGAGCGTGGAGAAGTCCACCACGAAGTTCACGACGTTCAGCTTCTCGCCTCGGAAAGTCGCGAGGACGCGGTAGTTGTGGCCGTGCAGACGAGCGCAAGGACCTGCATAGTCCTCCAGATGATGCGCTGCTGAGAAAGTGCGCTCGACAGTGAGTTCGAACATGGGCAAGGCACCTCGCCAGAGATTATAGCATAGGGGGTAAGAAGGCGAAAGAACGCCGGGAATGAGCGACGGACGGTTCACGCAGGTCAGAAACTGGTCATGAGACCTGTAAGCTCCACGGTGAGGCGATGGGTGCGGCGGGACCAGGCCAGACCGATCTCGCGATCCTGGAAGAGCCTGGTGCCTACATAAATCTCCTGATCGTCGAATTTCTGGTCCTGGAGCTGGTACCAGGTACCGAGCAGACTCAGACGCCAGCGCGGGCTGAGGTAGTAGTCCCAGGTAGTGTAGGTATACCAGTCACCATCGGTCAGGTCGAGGCTGGAGCTGCCGTAGAGCATCCAACGGTTGCCCTGGAGGTAGCGAGCATCAAGGCTGAGAAGCTGGCCCCAGCCGGTCCGCACCAGGTCGCCACTGAGATGCCGGGCCGCGTAGCTCAGGCTGAGGTCAGCCGAACGACCGAAGGAGTGATCCAAACGCAACTCAGCCCGCAGGGAGTTAGTCTGGTAACCGGGGGTGTACCAGTTGAAGCTATCGCTGACGGAGGGAGTCAGGTAGGTGCGAGCGCCCAAGCGAGCACAGGCCACATCGAAGTAGCTGGACAGGCCAGTGACCAGTTGAGGGTCGCTGGACTCCACTCCGGTTAGTGCGCCCTTCTGTACTCCTAAGGAGCCACCGACGCGGTAGCTTACAGAGCGGCTCAGGCGTCGCGGATCGGTGAGCCATTCCACGCTGGCGCCGTAGGTGTCATCGAAGCCAACAGGCTTCTGATAGTAGGTGCGCAGATCGAGGCTATGACCGGGCAGGCTACGATAGAAGTTGCCATCGAGGAACAGGCTCTGGTGATCGGGGGAGGCCAAGTCCAGGCTGGACTGTGCGCCGTTGCCAAACAGACGCTGGTCGCGCCAGCGTATGCCCCAATCATCATAGGGCAGGCCACTGGCCTGGAGCGTGCCGCTGGTTCCGCCGGTACGGTACTCATGCACCAGACCGAGGGACCATTCGTCGCGAGCGGCGATGTTGCTGGCGGAGGCGCCCTTCTCGATCTGTATGGCGTCGGTGGAAACGTCGCTGGCGGCGACGAACCAGGGAAAGCGGAAGGCCACGCCGCCGGTGGAGTTGAGGCCCACGATCTGATTGTTGGATTCGCCGCTGTAGCCGGGAAGAGCCATGATCCAGATGGGGGGCAGGTTCAGAACGCGTTTGGTCTGGGTATAGAGCGCGGCCTCGCGGAAGACGATCTTCTCATGGCTGAAGACGGTGATCTCGCGGGCCTTGAGCCAGGTGAGACTGGTGGCGCGTTCACGGGTGAAGGCGTCGTCCGGCGGCTTCCAGTCCATGGCCCGTGGTGTCAGGGTGTAGAGGTCAAAGGTCAGACGCTCGACACCCTCGCTGCCAAGCACGCGGGCGGCGCCGCGGCGGGACTGCAGCTCCAAGTAGAAGTCCTCGGCCTGGAGGGTGTGGGTGCCGTCGGTGAGCTGGCCAGGGCCACCGCGCAGGATCATGCGCTGCACGTCGAGCTGCAACGCGTCGGCACCCTCCAGCCGGAGCTTGTCGAAGCGCGCCCAAGCCTTGTCGCGGGCCTCGATCTGGTGCAAGTCATAGGCATAGGCGGTCCAGCCACCGCCGATGCGGACGATGTGGGTCTCGACCAGGCCGGTCTGGCCGGGGGGAAGGAAGTCCACGTAGGCCTGGGTGCGGGAGTCCACGGCGTTGATGCTGACCAGGGCAGTGCCGGGGACGTCACTGACGATCCAGGCGGACACGAACCCGCCCTGAGTGCTGAGGCTGACGGTGGTAGCACGGTCGGAACCGCTGAGGGTCAGGAAGCCCAGGTCGGTATGCAGAACCACGAGTGTGCCGTCGCGGACCGCGCGCCCCTGGGTATCGCGAACCTCGACGCGCAGGCGCGCCCGCGTCTGGTTGTCGGCAGGAATGCTGCGCGGGCTGACGGCCACCCGGATGATGACAGTGCCGAACCGGGAGGTCTGAGCCAGGGCACTGCCGAGGCAAATACAGAGCAGAAGGCCAGTGCCAAGCAAACGGCGGAACAACAGGCTACGCGGCAGGCAGGTGTTCGTCATGAAAACAGAGACCGGCCTCCCCGGGAGAGAGGCCGGCCTCGCTCGATGTGGGGCGTATGGTCAGGACGCGTCAAAAACTGACGCCCACGAAGTTGATAAAGGGACTGACGGCCTGGTTGGTATAGACTGCGGCGATGCGATAGCGGTACTCGCCGGAGACCAGGTTCTGATCGAAGAACTGGGTCATGGAGGCCGTCACCTGACCCTGATCAATATACTGCCAGGGGCCGCCGTTGAAGGACCGCTGGATCTGATAGCCGAAGACCGTAAGGTCGCTGGGCGGTGGCGGCTGCCAGACGAGACGAATGCCATTGCTCTCCACCTGGAGTCGAACGGGAACGGGAGCCAAAACGCCGCCAGGGGCCTTGCTGCTGCTCTTGGTGTTGCTGATCAGCAGCGCCAGCAAGCCGACACCCACGACGTAGGCCAGCCAGCTGTAATCAGAGCGACGGGTGGGGCGGGCGTCGCCGGTCGAGACGGGGGTCAGACCGACAAACACGCCGGCAATCTGCCGAGCCGCATCACGGAGCGCGTCGCGATAGAGCGGGCGATCTGGACCGGTGTATCCGGCGAGAGACGGGGAGGCGCCCACCACCTTGAAGGTGCGCTCGGTCTGTGGCGTGGCGGTGACCTCCCGGGCTTGGGCATCGTAGTTACCTTCCACAGGATAGACCGCGCCGGAGACGATGAGCTTGACCTGCCGCGGATGTTCAGACCACGCAGCGTTCTCGATAGTCGTGAGCACGACGGCCTCCAGGCCCAGGGCCTGGGCGAGTTGAATGGCCGCAGAGGGGGTAGTAACACCGGCCTCCACCTGCACCGGCAGTACCCGGCCTTCGCTGACCGCTCGCCGGATGCTGGGGTTGTTGGGCTCAAACTCCAAGGCGGCCAGCCCCTTGACGCTGGCAATGGCCAGGACCAGCTCGCCCGTCAACATCTTGCTCAGGTAGTCCAGGCCAGAACCGGTCTGGTCCACGGCCGGCATGACGAGGAAGTGGCGCACGTCTTCCGGGTAGATCTCGGCGGCTGCCGGAGGCACAGCCCACACGGGCATGAGAGTAGCTGCCACGGCGAGAGTGAGCAGCCACGCCAGCCTGCGCCATGTCTTGCTTCTTCTGATCTGTGTCATTTGGTCCCTAGCCCTCCCTTGGGCTCGCGCGGAACACTCCGGATCTGGATCCGGAAGTGGGCCGCCTGCCTAGCGGCGTACTTCGAACGTTGTGATGATGCTGCTGGCTTCTCCGGACTGGGCACGGGCGGCAAGCTCGCAGAGATAGCGTCCAGAGGGCGCCCTGCTGCCGCTATCCGAACGCCCATCCCAAACCAGGGTATGAGTGCCCGAGGCGGTTACCGGGCCGGCGCTGAGGCGCTTGATCACCACGCCGGCCAGGTTGCGGATTTGCAGGTCCACGGTGGCCGGGGCGCTGAGCACATAGGTGACGGCCACGCCGCCGCTGGCCGTGGCCTGGGCCTGCACGCCGCTGATCATCGGGGTCAGCCCGGACTTAGGGCTGACGGTGATCTTGAACATGCGCGTGCCGGCGGCAGGCATATCGAACTGATAGCGCGCGGTGGTCCGCATATAGCAGCGCGCCCCGGTGGCCACGTCTTCAAGCACCGGCACCAGGTCGCTGGGCATGGTGGACAGGTCGGGCCAAGACAGAGTGAGGCCAGTCTGTGGTTGTTGGCAGGTGACCTGGAGGTGCCAAGTCTTCTCCCTGCGGTCGGCAGCCTTGACATCCACCACGCAACCGGGGGTGTTCTGCGGTGACACAAAGGTCACGTTCGCGGCGGCGGTCAGGGGCATGGGCGGAGCCACGATGTCGTGGCGGTCCAGACCATCCTGGGCCGTTGTGGCGAGGCCGAGTGTGCGCGGCGCGTTGAGGCCGGGACCACTGACCACCAGCTCTGTCCGCCAACCGTCCGCCGCGGGACTCACGACCTGATGCGGCGCCGAGGCCACCGATACGGAGAGAGGCGGCGGGATAACGAGGGTGAGAGGTTGGTAGGTCAGCAGCCAATAACCCGCATAGGGGTCCATGACAAGGTTGCTGACATTCGTCTCCCACGTGTAGTTCTGGGTGTCAGGATCATACGCGAACAGGGTGGCTTGCAGCAGCCCTTGACTGATGGCTTCGGCAATGCCGATCTGTCCGCTGGTAGGGGTAATGACCTGCAGCGAGTCAAATCGCACCGGCAGAGTGAAGGGATCGCCGATCTGGTTCCAGCCCCGGGGAAGCTCCACATTCACGGAGGCGTCGCTCGGCAAGGGAGTAGCGTCGCCGGGCAGGACAATGGTGTTGGAGGCGCGGTTCAGCACCCAGTAACCTATTCCAGGAGAGATGTTGGTTACAAAGGGGTGCGGGAACCAGCGATACACCAGGGCGGCAGGATCCCAGCGGACCAACGAGCCGTTCTGACCGGGCTGGAGCCCGCCCAGGCTCTCGAAGACATGCTCGGCATCGGTGTTGATGAAGTTGTAGGGCAAGGAGATCATGTCGAGGCCATTGCTGGTAGCTCGCGGTATCAGGACCGGAATGGCCGGGATCTGAAGCTTGCGGTTCACGGGTCGGCCACGGGGCCCGCTAAGACCGATAGTGACGATTCCCGGACGGGCATTGACAGGATCCAGAGTCCAGGTGCCACCGGCCAGGAGATTCCGCGGGAGGGTGCCCAGACTCAGGGTGCGTGACTGGTCGGCAGGGCTCAGGACCAAGCCGTCTGGAGGGTTGATCGAGGCAGTGGCGCTCTGAATGGTCTCGCTGCCGAAGTTGTCAGCATACACGGAGACAGGGAAGGGGGAGCGGCCCAGCGGATCGGTCAGAGAGGGCAGGCCGCTGGTTGATGTCTGTGCGATGAGCTGCAGCGGGCCGTAGGCCATGGTGGCGAAGGGCTTCATGTAATCGGCCTGGGCGGCGCCGAACCCGATGTAAGTGACGTAACGTCGCGAAATGCTGGGCGGCAGCTCGCGCTCGTTCCACTTGACGGCCGCACCCCAGTTCTCGCCAAGGAGCGAGATGCTATTGTTGGGCCGGAAGTTCATGCCGGACCCGCCGATATGGTTCCAGAGACCGAACTCGAGGGCATCTGGCGCTCCAGCACTGGAATTGGCCATACCTGAGTCGTGAACCTCAGGGTTATCCAGAACCCCCTTCACGGAGACCAAGGGGTTGTTGGGGTCGTCGTAGGAAGTCCAACTGGCCGGTAAGGTGGCAGAGGGCTGGAGGGGATCGGGGAAGACACGCTCAGTATCGGCCACGAGACCTGTGGAAAGGAAGATCGGCGCTCCATCGAGAGTGCCAGTGCCGCCAAAGCCGGCATCAAAGGCCAGGCGCAAGCCCACCTTGTGGGAATTGAGATCGGTATTCGTGATGACGATCTCAATCATCAACACGTCGCCGACTAACTGAAAGTTGTGGTAAGCCTCAATCGAGCCCTTCGTGAGGTCTTTCCCGTCCAGAGGCACGAGGGCGGTGCCGGTGGCCCCACGGGTAGTCTCGGCGAGGGGGACAGGCCAGTAGTTGGGGACTGCGGCGGCGCTGGAGCTCGCAGCAGTGTTCGTCATGACGCTAAAGAGGTCAACGAGCACTCCATCGGTGGTTGCCTCATCGGCGGTCTGATCAATGGAGAACTGAATTGCTCCGGTATAGGCCAGGAAACCGTTGGTCCCGGTGTAGGCGCGTCCGACGAGGACCTTGTTCTCATCGCCGCTGCGGGTAGGATCGCCGCCCACGGGCGCAGTGGGGCCGGTAGAAAGCTGGAAGCGGCCTGTGGGACGCGCCCAGTAGGTGAGAGTGGTTTCTCCCAGGGTGACCACAGTGGGCCGGCCAATGGAGAACTTGGTGAGGCCGCCAGGATGCACGACCTCTATGAGTTCCTGCCCCTGAGCCCAGGCGGATTCGGCGACCAGCGCGAGCATAAGGATCACGCAGCAGGCGCCTAGGCCCGCTGCGCTCAGTAGCTTCTTGTAGTGACTGCAACCATGCACTTGACGGTCTCTCCTCTCCCCGGGCCTCAGGGATTGACTTCAAAGGGGCGGATGGCCTGGACAGTCTGGCCGTTCTCCGCGCGGGCAATGATGCTGACCAGATAGCGACCACCGGGTACGCGGCTGCCGCGTTCGTTGCGCCCGTTCCAGACCAGGAGCTCGACGGCCCCGCCCTGGGTGGTGCCCGCGGCGAGGCGCTTGATTAGCACACCGGAGAGGTTGCGAATCTCCGCAGTTACCTCTGCCGGCGCGGAGAGAGCATAGGTGAAGGCCATGCCCCCGCTGGGTGCGGCTTGTGCGCTGAGGGAATTGATGGCCAGGCTGCCGAGGCTCCCTGCAGGCGCAGCGATCAGGCGCAAGTGGCGAAGACTGCCGGCGGGCCCGCTGGTAAAGGAATAGCCCGTGGAGGTGCGCATGAACACCTCGCGCCCGTTGTCCAGGTCCTGCAGCAAGAGGCTTACACCCGTCGGGACCACGGAATTCAGTTCGGGCCAGCGGACGACTACCTCGGAACCGGGCTCGTTGCAGGCGATCTGGAAGTTCCAGGTCTGTCTGCTGCCGGCGGGCTTGATGATCTGCGCGTAATTTCCGGAGCGGTCACCCCAGTCACTCTGCACCAGGCAGGCGCTGAGCCGAGAATCCGCCGAGGGTGGCGCCAGGACAGCACCCCGGGTGTTGTACCCGTCAGAGGCGTTGGGGCTTAGTCCGATGTAGTTGCAGGAGGCCTCCGCTCCACCGGCGGTCACGGTGAGCTGCACGCGCCAGGCGTCCGGGTCGGCGAGCAATGGGCGGGGGGCGGGCGCGGCCGCGGTGGCAACCGACGGCGGGTAGATAAGCAGCGTGGTGTCTTTCCAGACGTGAATCCAGTAGCCTTTGAAGGGTTCCAGGGTGGCTGAATAAGGATCGCTGGGGAAGGTGTAGCTGCCACTGGTTCCGGAGCTGGCGAAAGCGAATAGCACGCCGCTGGTCACCCCGGAAGCCACGGCTTCCGCCAAGTTCTGTCGCACACCGTTAGTCACGAGTTGTACGCTGCCCCAGTCAACCGGGCTGGTGAAGGGACAGCCGATCATGTTCCAGCCAGTGGGGTAGCGGTACCCGACGGAGAGCCGGATGGGGTAAGGCTCGGTGCCGGTCAAGGGGGTGCCGGTGAGGTTCAGCGTCGCCTGGTTGGAGAGGCGAACGAAATACCCCAGACCCGCAGGAGGAGCGGTTACCACCGGGTTGGGGGGCACCGCATCCGGGGGCTCGAAAGACCCGTAGGCGTCGGGATAGATGTGGTACTGGCTGTCCCCGGGCCACCAGCGGGCCATCTGGACTGTGCCTCCCGCGCCAAAGACCGTCGCGGGCGTGGGCACACTGCCGGCGGCGTAGGTATAGGGCAGCGAGAGCAGATGCAGACCGGCGTCCAGCGAGGGGAGCGCCACGCGGAAGTTGATCACGGCGGTGGTGGCCGCATTGCCGGCGACGTCAGAGACGTCAATCGTGAGTTGATGACTGGCGAGTGCCAGAGGTGTCGTGACCTGGTAGCTCAGCAGACCGGTGGCCGGGTTGAAGCTAAAGCCGGTCTGGGGCATACCGTCAATCTTCACAACCAAGCTGGAAGCGTCCACGCCCATGCCTGCATCGGTGATCCTGGCCCGTATCAACGGCAGGCGCGTGCTGATGGTGCTGCTGTTGAGCGGATAGAACACGGTGATCAGCGGGGGCTGGGTATCCAGGCCGACACGCAGGTTTAGCCGCCCGTACCCAAAGGTGTTATTGGGCGAGGAGGCCGCGTCCGGCAGTGGGACCGCCAGGGCCTTCAGCGTGCGCTTGATGTCTTCTGCGGTGCGGTTGGAGTCCTCTGAGTAGAGCAGCGCCACGGCACCGGCGATGTGTGCGGCCCCACACGCGCTGGAGATCCAGCCGGGGGGGCGGACACCGAACACGGAAGTGCTGACGGCATCAGGCCCAACCATGTCCGGCTTCATCAGTCCGGTGATGGTGGGCCCCCGACTGATGATGGCCTCGGCGGTGTCGGTAAACACAGCGGCGGAACCGATGGTGAACGCATGGGGAGACATGGCGGGGGAGGGCAGCGCCCCAACAGCCATCGCGATGGAGCCAGGCAGGTCCACGTAGGGCGTATAAAGCTGGAACTTGTCGACGTGAGTCGCATCAATGTTGATGGCTTTGATGCGCAACTCGTATACGCCGGAGGCGGGGACCTGCGCGTTGAGTATCTCGATGGGCGGCGTGTGGCCGTTCTGCGTCACCGAGGACTGCGCGATCAGGGTGGCGGTAGCGCCGCTGCCGCTGTACAGGGCGAGATCATAGTCCTGTGCAGTGACCCCGCCAGGACTACTCTCATACCACGAAAGCATGACCATAAATCGGCCACCGGGCAGACTTATGCCAATCCCGCTGCCACCGGCAAAGTCCAGGAAACCGTCAGCGTTGGCGTCTATCCAGGATCCCTGCCAGTGCCGCTGCGCGTAGTCGCCGATGGCCTGGATCCAGAAGACGCCGGCGTTGGCGGCGGTAGCGAGAGCCTGGCATACGACGTCTGTGCCGTCGAAGGGACCGTCTACGCTGCCAGCGCCACAGACGACGGCGGTGAATCCGCCACCGGTGACGTAGTTGACAGCCTGGCGCAGACTGAGAGCGGTGTCCACGGCTATCAGGGTGAGGTCCGCCTGGGGGGCCATGTCGGCCACGACCTCGGCCATGGCCGTACCGGACGGGTCTGCCCCCATGCCGCCGTCCGCACGGAAGCTGACTGTCGCGGCCGCCGGGAACTGTCCCCCCTCACTCGCCCCGGCGCCGAAACCGAGCGCGACGATAGCGATGGAGGCGCCGCGGCCGGTGATGCCGTTAGCCTGGAAGGCGGAGGCGTTGGTAAACTGAACGGCCTCGCTGACCGTGCCGCCATAGCCATAGGTCTGCGAGGGCTGCACCTGGGCCAGTTGCTGTGCAGCGGCGCGAATCTGGGGCGGGCTGGCAGCGACCAGGGGAGCCGGCTGAATGATGAGGGCGATACCGGGGAGAGAGGCGAGAGCGGGCAGTTGAGAAGCAAGAAGCTGGCACTGCACACGCTGTCCAGCCCGGAACATGACCTGGGCCCCGGAGGCACCGAAGTTGGCGCTAGCGGCCTGGGCCGCAGTCTCAAACCAGACCTCGACAATCAAACGCTCTCCAGCGGCGGAGGGGCTGCTGACAAGACCTTGCAGGGGTCCGCTCAAGACACTGAGCTCAGCACTCTGGACTCCCGCTCCGGGGATCAGAAGAAGAACAGCCAGGAACAGCGACAGGATCGGGAGACCTAGCAGCCGCGTTCGGCAGGCGGCCCTGCCACAACAGAAGCATCCTCGGTGATGGCTGGCGTTGAACTGCGCGATAGTTTTTGTCATTGTACTCCCCCGGCCTGGCTGCTAGCCCGCTCCGGATCAGCAGGCAGGTTGATCCTGGCCCGCCAGGGCCACCTTCGCCGTCATTTCATGTAGATAGGCCTGCACGAAGCTGCCCCAGACTGCGGCGAACCCGGCGGGCTCGCTCTGCCGGTAGGCGGCGGGCCAGCCGACCGTTCGCAGCGGGAAGAAGACTCCCGGGCCGCTAAGAGATCGGCTATCATTACCGATTTGCTGCGACCAGGCCGCCAGAGTTGTGGCCCGGGCGGCACGACCTGTTCGCCGGGCTGCCGCCGCCAGAGCATGATTAGCAGTCAGCCCGGCCAGCGTATCAGCCAAGGTCCCGGCCTCGACCAGCTCGTCATGTGGGCCCCAGGTCGGAGCTTGCCCCCGGGCTCCGGTCAAATCGGCCAGTGTCTGATTCATCATCGGCAGCCCAGTGAGCGCCAACTGGCGCGTGGCCTGTAAGAGAGCTGGCGCCTGGTTCAGGTCCAGAGCGACCAAGCCAGCCGGCGTGGCTGGACGCGCGCTCCAGAAGTCGCAGGTCTGTTCCACAACAAGTTGGCAGAGATCACGCACCGACATCTCCGGCTTCCGTGCCAAGGCAGTGAGAATACGGCCCCAGGGCAGCCCAGGCGAATACAGGAGGCCGGGGGCTGCCACCAGATACCGCGCTCGCCCCTGCAAGTGGTCCAGGCTCTCGAGGGTACCACTATAGCAGCTGTCCAGGAAGATGGCCTCGGGTAAGGTGTCTGCCTGGGCAAGCGCCTGGGCTAGATTGCCGAGCTGGACCGTGCCTGGGCGAGGAGACTCCTCTGCCGGCCAAGGGCCATGAGCCAGCACCAGGAGAAGAAGATGTTCCCCGGAAGCGTGCTCTCGCCCCCAGCGCAGGAAATCCCCCAGCGCCGCGGGACTGTCCATGTCACCACAGGTCGTAGCCGTCCCCTGTATCGGCCCGGACTGGAACACCAGGCGCCGGGCCTGACCGGGCCGGTCAGGAGACTCGATCTGGGTCAGGACCTGAACCTGCGGACCAATGGCCTGGTTGTCAAATTGCTGAAGGTAGCCCTCGGCGGCCTCCGCCAACCCTCCTGCCGACCGCAGGTAGGCCAGCAGCGTCCATTGGGGCGAGTCGGCATGCCCCGCTGTAGCCAACAGCCACAGGGCGGCCACCGAGACGAATAACCCCCAACTTGTATTGCTGCACCTCACAGCAGCACCTTCCTAGCGGCAGTTGTCCCTCCCCTGTTTGCGATACAGCGGGATACCGCTGCGCAAGGACGCGTGCGATGCTCGCGCCACCAACCCGGGACGTTCCTGGGCCGGCGGGCGGCTGCCGAACTGGTTACCGGCGCAGGTGGGAGCAGGACCGTCCTGAAGCTCTCTTTGGAGCTGAGGATGAAGGGCACTTTCTTGCCCCCAACCTGGCACTCCGGGGGAGCCTCCCCCGCTCTCCGGCTACCGACGACCCAGTAATAGGTGGTGTCCCCGGAGAAGGTGAAATCATGGAAGGTCCAGCTCAAAGTGCTCTGCCCCGTCCAGGTGATGATCGGACTGCTGGTGACAAGATTGGCCAGCAGGGGATCAGAGTAGACCTGAACCTGGTACTCGTCGGCGCCCGTCTGGGGAATCCAGGTAAAGGTCGCCCCCGTGGGGCTGACCGGCGTGCCAATCCCGACGGGAGAGGTCAGCACCGCGGGCTGGGATACAGTGACAGGTCCAGAGGCCTTGCTCGGTTCACCCAGGGCATCCGGCGGGTCCACCTCTATGGTCGGCGACACCGGATCGGTGGCCTGCTCGGTAGTAGGAAGCTGTGGGCGCCAGGGAGTGACTACCCGCTGAGCCTTGTAGAAGTAGGTGTTGCCAGGAACGATCCCAAAGTGGTTATAGTTGATGTCCACGTTAGCATCTTCTTCTTCTCCCTCGCGGTCGAAGAAGGTGAACTCCAACTCGAACTCCAGATCGAAGGTCGTGCTGGCATCATCCTCAAAATACTCAATGCTTCCGCCCCTCATCACGCTGACCAGGTAGTTCCGGTCGTCCACCTCGGCCGGGAAGCCGGCGGAGGGGCCCCGGAAGAAGAGCCAGGCATGGGTACGTTCGGGCTGGGGATTAGCGCCACGATGAACATAGACGCGGACTACAGGAGAAGCTCCTGGGGAGGACTGGTGCAGGACAGCCTGAAGACCGGGGGGTGAGATGTTCTGGGGGCCGGTAGCGGTAGCGACCATGCCCAGGATGATCCCCAGCCCGGCGATGACCTGCAAGGTCTGGGTCATGTTCTTGCCCTGCTTGATCTGCCGGGCTGCTTCTGGCGGAGTATAGACGGGGTAGATGCGGTCGCCGATGCGCGGCACCTGTCCGCTGACCGAGCGGGCCAGGGAGTTGGAGGTCTCAGTGGACTTCACCTGAAGGGTGCCAATGTTGCGCATCACGGTCTTGTCCTGCTCGGCAAGGTAGAAGCCGCGCATGACAACGAGGCGGTCACCAATCACCAGGCCTTCGTCCAGGCCGAGATCTACGGTGACATTGCCCAAATCATCCACCAGGATGACCGCGCCGTGGCGACGCCGATTTCGCTCCATTTCGGCCACGGCACGCTCGGAAACCTCGCGGAGGGCCTCATTGACTACGGGCACCGTGTCGCCCGTGAAGCCCGGGATCGGCTTGGTCACCACCTCGACGGCGGCGCCGTTCATGATAGTGCCAATGTCCACGACCAGAGCACGGATGTCCATCTCGACCCGTACTTCACCGGTCTGGGGATTGACAGCCAAGGTCTTGAGCGTAGCCGTGACCACGCGCTGGGCCTGAAGAGCCTGGCCCACGCGGACCTGCTGGAGTTCGGACAGGGGGGGGGTCAAGACCAGGCGGCGCAATTCCCGTGTCAAGTCTGACTTGGGGATAACGCGGTAGACGCCGGAGTCCTCCAAGGCCAAGGCCAACGCGTCAGTGGCGCGTTCGGCCAGGAGGGCATCGCGCGAGCCGGTCTGATCAATGACCGGCAAGACGACCACTGCAGCGATATCCTGCGTGGTTTGTGCTCCGACGGGGAGCGCTATCAGGCTTGAAGTGACCAGCACCGCGAGGGCCACCACCCAGATGACGGGCTTGGCCGAGGTACGATGTGTGAGTATGTCCATTGCTGTGTGTCTCCCCTCAGGCGGAGATATCCTACCGACTCCCGCACAATCTGCGGCAGTATACCATGCACGAGCCGCTCCTGCAATCGGCGGCCAGATTCAGCGTTGGAGCCAAACGCTGGCCAGAGCCTGCGATTGGCGACCCTCGGGCGTCACGGCTACCACCGTAATCAGGTAGCGCCCCGGGGGAACGAGGGAGCCAGACTCATTCCTGGCATTCCAGGTCAGCGTCTGGAGGCCGGCGCCCTGCGCGGTCTGGCTGAGCAACCGGCGGATCAGTCTCCCACTGAGATTGCGAATCTCGACGGTGGTCGAGGCCTCTGAGGACAGGGTATAGGCGACGGTGACCCGCCCTGCAGCGGCCTGGGCGGTAAGCGCCCCGACAACGGCGGGGAAGGCGGCGGCACGGACGACGGAAATCTTGAGTCGTCGCTCCGGCTGCTGCGCCACGAACTCGTAGGCGCCGGTGGTGCGCATGTAGACCCTCTGGCCAGTGGCTGGGTCTTCCAGCACCGGCCGGAGATCATTTGACAAGAGCGAGAGGTCGGGCCAGCGGATCACCACTCGCGATCCGACCTGATTGGTCTTCACGGAGAGGTCCCACACCTGTCGGTACGCCGCACTGCGCACATCCACGGCCAGGGGCCCCGGCGCCTGGTCCTTAACCAGGGAACCATAGACGAAGGGTTGGAAGTCGGCGGCCGGCGGCTTCACCAGGTCCATATGGGGGTTGTAAGTGGCAGAGGCACCTTCGCCCTCACCCAGATAGGTGGCGTGGTCCTGACAGCTCCCGGCGCTGATCTGCAAGGGCAGCAGCCAACCGTTGGCGGGGGTGAGGCTTTCCAGCTCGGAGGCCGGAGTGGGCGCAGGGGCTTCCGCGGCCAGGGCACCGGCGGTGGCGCTGACATGGAGGGTCAGTGGCTCGTTGGCCCGAAGCCAGTAGCCTACCCAGGGACTGAGCGCGGTAACCGTATGGTACCCGCCCAAGACGTAGGCGAACAGGACACCCTGCAGCTTGGGCGGACTGGCGTTGGTGGCCTGCAGCATGGTCATGGTGGTCCCCGTCTGATCGGTGACGGTGACGCTGGTGAAGTCAATGGAGCGGGTGAAGGGGTCGCCGATCAGGTTCCAGCCAGGCTGCAGGCGGATATCGAAGGGGTCCGTGGCGACGGTGCCCTGGCGAGTGATATCCGCAACGCTGGTCAGGTTCAGCCAATAGCCGACTCCCAGGCGGAAGTGGTCTGCCGGCGCCTGGGGATAGAGCTGATAACGGCTCTGCAGCGGCAGGTAGGTGGCCATCTGCAGGGCACTGGGCGAAACCCCCAGCAGAGCAGCGGGGTCGTTGACATCCACAAGGCCGTTGAAGCTGTACTCGTAGTCATAAGGCAGGGAGATCAACTGTAGACCCGGCGCGAGGCTGTGCAGGCTGGAGAGAGAGAAGTTGACGGAGGGGACTTCCTGGCCGGAGACGATAGTGACGTTGCGGCTCACGGGATTGACAGTGAAGCCCGGGGCATCAGGCTGAACCGTAGCCTCCCCCGCGGGGGCACTGAGGAAGCGGAAGTTATACGGCTCGATGCCGGTGCCCGGATCCGTGAAGGTAGCTGTGCTAACCACAGGGGGCACGACATCCACATCGTTGACCTTGAGATGAACGGTAATACCCGCGATCGGCGCGCCGGAGGTGGCGCTGACGATCCGGCCGCTGACGGACCCCGGGGGCGCCGGGGACAACTCCAGAGTGCGGTTCACGGTCTGCCCGGACTCCACGACGAACCCGGAGGTGGCGGACTGGCCAAACCCGGAGGCGCTGGCCCGGACCGCGTAGCTGCCCGGGTTCAAGGGGATGGACACCTGCCCCGTGGCATCGGTGACGCCGGTCTTGACGATCACGTCATTGGCGAGAACGGAGACAATCGCGTTGGGTATGACTTCATCAGTATCGGCCCGCCTTACAGTAGCCACGAGTGTGCCTGGCGCAGCGGTAAGAGCGAAGTCACACTGCGTGTTGTTTCCGGCGGTTACCACGACGTGCCGCTCGTCCGTGCCGTAACCCGCCGCCGTGCCGTCGGCGACAATCAGGTAGTCGCCCGGCGGCAGACCGCTAATGGAGTAGGTGCCGTCAGCCCCGGTTACGGACTGGCCGACCTGGTCGCCGCGGGTCCAGGTGCCTGGAGGAGTCGAGGGAAGAGCCTTGTAGGCGGTGACAGTGACGTTGGCCACGAAAGACCCATCGGCTTGCGAGGTCACGGTGCCCGAGACAGCCCCAGGCGGAGCAGAGATAAGTGTGAAGTCCACAATGGCGGGACCTCGAGCGGCGTTGGTGCTCTCGCCATCGTGCTTATCCATCTCATAGCCGGGGGCTATCGCTAAGAGGTCGTAGCCTCCGGGGGCGATTCCGTTCATGACCCAGGTGCCATCATCTTGACACCGGACGGCATAGCGCGGGGAGAACTCATTGGTGGACAGGTTCCAGGATCCTGCCATGACGACGGGATTAGGGTCGTTGATGGTGCTGCCATCAATCTGGGTCACTCGGCCCTGGAAGCTGCCGGTGGTCATCCAGATATAAGTATTGGTGATCAGGTGAGAGCGGTGGTTTTTGCAGTGTGCGCCGGCGGCGGTAGTGGTGTGGTAGCCCCGGTTAATGGATTCGAAGCCGTAGGCCAGGTAGATGAGCTGCTGACCCGTTTGTTCGTCATGGTAGAGGAGGCCGGCGGCCGCCGGTCCCGGAGGGTTAACTGTAGCGCCGCTATAGGAAGCATAGTTCCATAGAGTGATAGCTGGGGAGTGCACAGTAATCCAGTCCGGGTAGCAGGACCAGTTCGCGGCGTCGGTATAGCGCACGACGTCGGTGACGGGCAGGTCCTTAGGCGTGAACATCTTGCTGGGGGTGTCATCGGCGTCAAAGGAGTTGCCGGACCAACCTGCGCCCGTAATTGGATCCCCACCGGGCGCGACCAGGCGGAAGCCATAGGTTGTGTCATGTTGCCGCCACTGCCCGCCGATCCAGATGGACTCGAAATAGCCGACGGCGGTGCCCGGGGTGTCAGCCACGAAGCTGGCGTGCAGAGTATTTGTGAGGAAGGCGCTGGGCACAGTACCGTTCATGGTCAAGGCCCGAGCAATATCTTCCCCGCTGAGAAAGAACTTGCCGCCGCGAGTGAGGTAATTGGTGATATCCCCCTGTACGGCAGGATCAACGATGGAGCCGGAGTCTTGGGGGATCCACACGTTGCCGGTATGAGGAGCAGCCCAGACTACCATGCGTGAGGAGATCGGCACCCGCCGGGTGGGCTGGGCTGTGCTCGGGTTGGCCTGGGCGTCCTCTGGTTCCAGTTGGTACTCGATGGTGGGCAGGTAGATAGAGTAGATCCAGTAGGGGATACGCCCCCGGCAGATGACGCGCCAAGTGTCATAGGTCAAACCAAAGTTGCCGGCGAGGGAGTCAAAGTCGACGGTGCCCAGGGCCGCGCCTTCCACTTGTCCGGGGTTGTTGCGGTAGTAGCTCTCGACACTGAACCCTACCGCGTAATCGTTGGTGAAGCCGAGCTGACGGATGAACTGCTGACCCTCGCAGTAGTCATCCACAAACAAAATCTGGCTGGTGGGCGTGAAGGTCTTGGTACTGAAGCCGAAGAGCGTGTCGTAACGCAGGGTGTTGCCCGCGTTATCCGTGACCTCAATGTCAATAATGTAGTCATGAGCGCTGGCCTGGGTGACCCAGGTACCGCTGAAGACGCCGGTGCCCTCGGGGTCCGTGAGCACCGTGGAGCCCACGGTTACGCTGTCTATCTCCAGGGCTCGCGTACCGGTGAATCCCGAGTCGAAGTTGGAGGTGTAGAACTGGTAGCGTTTGCGATCGGGATCGCGGAAATAGGCAGTAACGGTGCGCACGCCACTCTCATCGTCATAGACCGGTACCGTGACCGTGATGGTTCCCCCGGGCGCGGGCAGGCGGTTGTCTACCGTGGGAATCGTACCCAACCGGGGGGGGATGACGTCCTGGATCAGATGCGCCCAGAGGTTACGGTCGGCAGCGCCCGGAGGCACGTTCCTGTCAGACATGTAGAGGGTGCGCAGGTACTGGCGGGACATGGGGGTCAGCAACATGGGATACTCGTTGTTGAAGGTATCCGCGTCGTTGGCTTCCGCCGAGAGCAAGAGAGATGCGGGATTGACGATTTCACCAGCGGCGCCCATACGCCAGACATTGAAGTTGCGGATGTAATCGGTGGCACTGGTGAAGCGGTCGGAGGCGAAGGTCAGAGTGGCTCCGTTGGACTGCCAGGAGGGTTGTTTGTCGCTGGCTTCAGGGTCTCCGCCCCCGTTAGAAAGCTCGGTCAGGTTGCCGCCGGAGGAATCAATGGAGTAGATGCGAGTCACCGCGCCAACGGTGGCGGTGAAGGCGATAGTATTCTGGCCGGGGCGCCAGGAGGGGTCCTGGTTGTCACCGGGCAAGACGCCAACAGTCAGGGGGGCAGGGCTGCCTGCACCGCTGGAAGGAACGGTGTAGAGGTCCCACTTGCCGCCCGCGTCGGAGGCGAAGGCCAGGGTGTTCTGATCCGGCGACCAGGTGGGGTGGCGCTTGTTGCCGGGGCCAGTAGTAATCTGCCGGACGACGCCGGTCGAGACCTCCAGGAGGTAGATCTGCCAGGTCCCAGTGGCGTTTCCCGAGAAGGCGACCAAGTTGTTGCTGGGGTCGTAGACGGGCTCGCGAGCGTCGTAGCTGAGGTTGGTGAGCTGCCGCTGCTCGGAACCATCGGGACGCATGCTCCAGACATTGAAATGAGGGTCCTCTGGCAGGACGGGGTCAATGCGACCGTCCTGGTCAGCATCTACACCGTTGGAGACGAAGAGCACGCGGTCCAAAGTTGAGGACTGCCAGCAACTGGGGGCCGCTTCCACGGATTGCGGGGTATTGGGGGTGAGGTTGGCGTCAGGATTAGGGCCAGAGCCCTGTAAGGGAGTAACCGGCTGCTGGATCTCCGGCAGCTTGGTGGTGATGATGGGACGGCTTTCGCCACCCGGCAAGGTGGATACAGTACCTACACGCGACACCGGTCCACGAACGGCTTCATACGGTGCCGAACTCGCTCCCAGAGCGAAGATGAAAATGCTGCCCACGAGGAGCGAGAGTGATACCGCGCGCTGACGGTGGCCCCTTTGCAACCCGATCACTCCTTGGCAAAGCTACAATTGCTGGTGCGATGACGGCCTCGTCTGAAGACGCGCCGCCTCGGTCTCGCCGAGCCTCCCACACCCACCCCCGTGCCGAGGGCTCTTCCCGCCATCATGCCGTCTCTATACTTGAGTATTATAGCACAGGTGCAGGAGGTTGGCAAGAATTGGGCACAGACGCACCGATTTAGACTACTTCCTCCCGACAGAGGATGAGCGTCCCTGGCGCCTGCGGGTCCTGTCCACTGCGAATCCAGATGTTGACCCCCTGCTCAACCGCATACTGCACAGCCTCTTTCTGGATGACCTGCGGGAAGGGGTCCCATGTAAGGAGCTCCCGGGCCTCCACCTGATCCAGCTTCTGGGCCTCGGCATAGGCGCGGGGGTCCTTGTCATACACCCCGTCCACGTCGGTACACATGATGGTCTCCGTCTCCCCCAGGGCGGAGGCCAAGGCCACGGCAGTGAGATTGGAGCCGCCGCGACCGAGAATCGAGACCTCGTCGCGGCCGGTCTCTTTGTCGTAGTAGAAGCCCTGGAACCCCGCAACGATAGGCACGATCTCCATCTCGAGCAGGTCCAGGAGATGAGCCGTGTTGACGCCTTGCACCACGGCGCCCACGGGTCCCCCGGTGGTGATCAGACCCGCCTCGCGCCCGGTCAGGGAACGGGCCCGGCAGCCCGCGTCCTCCAACACGATGGCCAGAGAGGCATTGGCCCGCAGCTCGCCGCTCATCAGGAGCCGGGCGTACTCGCGCGGCGCGGGACTGGGGGACAGCGCCGCGGCCAACTGCTCCAGCTTGTCGGTGGCCCAGTCAAAGGCCGAGACCACCACTACCGGGACCATGCCCTGTGTCTTCAAAGGGAGAATGTAGTCGCGAGCCACACTATGCAGCCGCTGGGCGCGGGCGATATTACGTCGCTGGGCCAGCAATCGGTAGATGTCGTTAGGGGAGTTCAGCCGGCGGCACTCGTCCACCAGCCGATCCTCATCCGGGCCAAAACGGAGTTGGCCCTGAAGAGTGAGCCCGCCAAATTTCAGTACGGGAGTACGCATGGAAGTATCGCCTCGCTAAAATGGCTTGGAGTGTGAAGACACACTTCCCCGCCGGAGGCGGATTTCCTTTGCCAGACTGGCCAGAGGGATGAGAGGCCATGGCGCGCACACGGGAGGGGCGCAAGAAGAGCCGCCCTCGAGCCACGAGTAACAGGACAGCCACTCCCACCAGCACCGGACCCAAGGGATGAGACTGAAAGGCTATCGCGACGTGCCCGCGCAGAGCCAAGGCCATCGAGGTGGTGAGACCGCAGAGCGGACACGGGTGACCGGTGGCCAAGGCAAAAGGGCAGGTTAGGGCCGCCCCGGCGCGAGGAAGCGCCCCGCCTGCAGGCAGGTAGGCCTTCTGGGCCGCTAGCAGGAGCAGCACTGCTGCGATCAGCGGTGCCACGAACCAGAAGGCCTTGCGCTGTACCTCGCTCATCGTGCCTCTTCCCTATCCCGTGGCTGGCGTGGGACGGGATTGGGACCCGTGCTAGTCCTCCGCGGTCTGGGCCTTCACGTACTGGGCCATGGCAATCGCCATCTGGTCCTGCACGCGCCGCACCGTGCCTGGCGTACAAGAATAGCCATTCATCAGGAGACTGAAGGCCAGGCGCGGAGGTCCATTACGCTCAACGTAACCGGATAGACAACTGACACGGAGCAAGGTTCCCGTCTTGGCCCAAACACAACCCTCGGCGGCAGTGGCCCGCATTCGGCCTCGCAGTGTGCCATCCACACCGGCAGAGGGGAGACTACGGCTGAGCGCAGTGTAGGCGCTGGGGCTTTGCGCGGTCGAGACCAGCACTCCCGTCAGGAAGGCCGCGGTCAAGCGATTCTCACGCGAATAGCCGCTACCGTCTACCAGTATGAGACCGCTGGTGTCGAGCCCGCGCAGCGACCAGTAGCGCAGAAGGAAGCCCGGATCAGGCTGGCGCGGATCCGCGTAGCAGGCCAATAGGCTGTCGAATAGACGTTGTGCCAGGCGGTTTTCGGATAGCTTGTTGGTGCGTTTCAAGTATGCGGACAGAGAGGGTCCCTGAGACTCTGCCAACAAGACCGGCGCGCGTGGGCAAAAGCCATCTCGAGCCTGCCCCCGAATTTGGAGGCCCAGCTGAGACAGCGCCTCGGCCAGCCGCCGAGCGCTCTGGAGGCCGTGATCATGATCGGCGGCAGTGACTGGGCCGATGCCCACGACATCGCCGTTGATCTGCCTGAGGCCCTTACTCTGCAAAGCGCGAGCCAGAGGCCAGATGACGCTTTGGGTGCCATCCGGGTTGGCGTGGCCGACCAGGTACAGGTTGCCTTCGAGGAGGCCGTCGGGCCCCGGCGCTGTCTCGCTCCAGACCTGTCCGCCGAAGACGTACTGCGGGCCGAAGAGCTCGACGGCGCTGGCAGAGACTACAAGCTTGACGTTGGAGGCAGGGATGAGTGCGCGTCGGCTGTAGTAGCTATAGATCTCCTGTCCCTCAGGGGTCTGTACGTGGCAGCCCAACGAGGCGCCACGTAAGGAGGAATGAGCCAGATACCCGGCGAGGGTGTTGCGAAGCTGGTCCCGAGTCAGGGCGGAAGCCGGAGAGGCGACGGTTAGCGGAATCAGGAGCAGGCAGAGAGCAGCCAGTAGTCTGCAGCGAGGTGTGATCATGGTTCGTAAAGGGTCTGCAGCGCGGGGTTGATCTGCCAGTTCTCATCGAACAGGCCCGCGCACAAGTGTTGGTCAGTGCCGTCATATTCCTGACGCGAGGTATCATACACTATATAGTCGGGTATTGCATCCCATTTGTGGTTCACTGACAAATGGCTGCCCCAGTACTCCCCGGCAAAGATGACCCGGCCCTTATGGCGCAGGGCCAGACCCAGGGTTGGCCCGGAGAAAACTCGGTCACCTACGCCATATCTGTGATTGCCGATGCGAACAGGCAGGTCCCAGGCGAGGGCAGAGACTACCAGGTTGGTCTGTGGGGTGCCAAAGAGTATCGGCGTGAGGTCCCTGCGGTCCCCCGGGAAATCGCGATCGGCCACGATGCGAGGCCGGCCATCAGCGAAGGCTTCCCAATCATCGGCGAAGCGCTCGGCCTGGGCCCGCAGCTCAGCAGTCTGCTCCTCGGAGCCGGCGGTGCCGTAGACCAGAACGAAGGGAGCGAGGAAAGCGTCGGCGACAGGGCCGGCAAGGTCCCGGCTCTCTGAGGGAGCATCTGGACACAGAAGCGCCAGAATCTTTCGGACAGCCGTCAGATACCGGGTGTAGGGCTGGCCATTGACCACCAGGCGGGCGGCCGGGGTGCGGGGCAGGTGCGCGGCCAAGCTGACCCAGTTGCGGGCCTGGGCGCGGACCTCGGTGTTACTAAGGCGGTTGGCGTCCACGTAGGCCGGCTCACCCCAGTGTTGAATCGGCCCCAGCGTGAGCCAGAAGGCCGTGGCGGCCGGATTATTGGCCAGAGTGTAGGCCTTGTAGGTGACCCGCCGCGGGGAGAGGTTGCGCCTGTGCCGCAAAAGCCAAGTCCACGCCAAGCGGTAGGTTTCGGGGTCCCAGTAGATGTAGTGCCCGGCGTCGGGATACTCCTCATACTCGACCGGAAGGCCCAGCTCCCGAAGCCGGGTCACCATCCGGCGCGACTGGTCCGCCGGAATGAGTGTGTCCTGGGCGCCATGCTGTACGAAAATGGGCAGGTTACGCAGGTTTTCGGCCAGATCAAGGGGGTTGTCGCGCTCGTTCAGCCAACGCTTCCAGACCGGCATGGTGCTACGGTCCCAGCCCCACCAGCGGGGCATATCGGTATGCCCGGCGATGGGTGCGAGGGCCGCGAACAGGCCGGGATTGTGTGCGGCGATATGCCAGGCTCCACGCCCGCCCATGGATACGCCGGTGAGGTAGAGGCGGTCCTGGTCCACGGCTTGACCCAGGCGGGAGAGGACCTCGGTCAGCGCGTCGAGGACGTCCTTCTCACCTACTCCCTGGAAGTCAGTGTTGCGACGGCCATAGGGGATGAGCACCAGAGCGCCCAGCTCCCCGGCGATCTTCAGGTCCTCGGCGCCAAGGATCCAGGGGAAGAGGACGTTGATGTCAGGCACGTAACCGTGCAGAAAGACGATCAGGGGCCAGGCTCGGTCGGGAGTGAACTGAGGTGGCAGATATAGATAGTACGGTTGGGCCGAGCCGTCGTTAGTAGCGATATAGGCCAGCTCGTTGAGCTCTCCAGACTCCAGGGGCGGTAGTTGGTTCTGTGTCGCAAGATCCAGGCTCTCGAGGCCCTGCCGGGCGTACTTCTCCGCCTCCGGCAGGCTCCATTTCTCGGCCAGGCGAGCTTGCTTGAGACGCAGGAGCGACAGCGGGGGCCGCCGGTCGCGGCCAGGCATGCCATGGTACTCCTCGGAAGTCAGGGCCGCCAGACGGTGCTCCAGTTGGTCAATCAGGGGTTCGTCAGCTTTGAGGGGCGCAGCGGGGCATAAGAAAAGGAGAACGGGAAACAGAACCAGGGCCGCACGCAGGTCTCTCATGGCGGCTTGATTCGGCGCGGTAGGAGAGTAATCCTGCCGACAGGGCAGGAATGGAGGCAGAGGGAACGAAGTAGTAAGGCATATGAGGTGATGATCGTCAAGACGCCGGTCCTGGTGGGGAATACACATGCCTGAGGACGACAAGCCTGGTACGCAACCAGGCGAGGAAGTACTGAATATCTCCTGGGAGGATCTGCCGCCTGTTCCGCCTGCGGCGCCGCCTCTGGACCTGTCCGCAGGGGAGTTTCCCCCGGTCGAGGCCGGGGCCCCGGTAACCGATAGCCGGCAGCCCTGGATCGAGATTGCCGGGATCTGCGGGCGCGATCAGCGGCCATTTGAGGTCACCTTCGCCCAGACGGCCCCGGGAGTGTATACCTTTACACGTGCCGTGCCGCTGCCGCCGAGCCCATCCGGGAAGTTCTCCGGGGTAGGCGAGGGGGACAAGGGGAAGCCGGGAGGCCCCCAAGGTCAGGCCCAGGGACGCTTTGATCTGAAGGGCTACACCGGCTGTCCCTGTTGCGGACAGCTCGGGCTGGTGCAATGTGACCGCTGCGGGACAGTCATGTGCGGGTCAGCGGTCAGGGAGGACCGGCAGGGACTATACTGCCAGTGTCCCAACTGCGGTGGGCGCGGGCGCCTTGCGCCGGGAACAGCGGTGACGGTGCAGGGCGAGGTAGGGGGCGTGAAGGGAGACAAGTTCGGCAAGCGCTGAAGAATCTCATCATGTCTGACACCAGAGAACGCGCGCCCTTGGGAAAACCCCCGGAGTACTACCGGGGCATCAATCGTGATCTTCTTGACCTCTTGCCCCGGAAGCCAACGGCACGAGTGCTGGAGTTCGGTTGTGCGGCTGGGCGGCTTGGAGAGGTGCTGAAGCAAGAAGGGTATGCCGCAGAGGTTGTGGGTGTGGAGTCCACCGCTGCGCACGAGGAGGCCCGCCGCTATCTGGACGTGGTGCATCAGGTCGACATGGAGACTTGGGAGTTCCCCGAGAGCTATCGCGGCTATTTTGGGGTCCTGATCTTCGGCGACGTACTCGAACACCTGCGTGATCCCTGGAAGACGCTCCGGCGGCTGGCCCCGCTCCTGCGGCCCGGCGGCTTGGCGGTGGCCAGCCTACCGAACGTTCGCTATCTGGGCGTAGTTCTCCCACTCCTATTCTGCGGACGTTGGACCTATGTCAGCTCGGGCGTGCTAGATGAGACTCATCTGCGCTTCTTCACCCGGCGCAGCATGCGGGAGCTCTTCACCAAGGCGGGCTATGAGGTGGAAGTCCTGCGACCGCGGCGAGAGCTCTCTGGTCGGGGCCGAGCGGTGGGCCGCCTGACTCGGGGGCTGGGGGCTGTCGAAGAGCTGGTTACTCGGCAATACGTGGTAAGAGCCAGGACCCGAGGTGAGGGGCCGAACGGCACCAGGGAGGACTGAAGCACCAAGCGGAGAGCCCGGGACGAGGCGCAGGGGCACTACGGCACCTGGGGGCCCGTTTTCGAGACCACTTAAGGCTGAGCGCCTCGGCCTGGCCGAGGCGCTCAGTGACGTATTCAGTTGGGTGTCGTAGGGAGAGAAGGAGGCAAGAGCTTCAGTAGCTTCAAGGCCTCTGGCCTACGTTACCCGGAAGACCGTCCAGACTACTTCTTGGCTGCAGTCTTCTTCGCAGCCGCCTTCTTGGCCGCTGTTTTCTTCTCTTCCTTCTTCGCTCCGCCACAACTCTTACAAGCCATGTGGCATCACCTCCGGCAGCTACTTTGAGATGCAGGGCGGTGCCCTGGTGCAGACAACATGAATGATATACCCAGACTGCGAAGAGGTCAAGCATGAACGGCCTGGAAAATGACAGGAGAAGACACGGAAGCTCACTCGGCGTCCTCTCCATCTGAGCTGCGGTGGGTGTAATGATGACCTCGGCCCTTCCCAACGGTACTCGCCCACTCTCCGCCTCCTCGCCTCCTCCCACTGTCAGCCATGTATGTTACTAGCTCAGCTTGCCTGGAGAGCTTGCTTGACACTCCCGACCTGCTCCGGTACCATGGAGTCCGTTTCGGAGGTGCGGGAGTGACATGCTCGCATTGCAGAGTCACGATGAAGGAGGAGCGCGGGGTGCATCACGGCCAGCGCAAGTTCCGCTGTCCCCGCTGCCGGCGGGTGAAGATGCAGTCTTCGCGTCCGCGGGGAAAGACCTAGCAGTGGTTGCCGATCATGACACAGCGTTCTCGTCTCACCATCTGGGCGCTTGCGGCCTTTCTGCTGGTCACAGCACTGTTGTGGCGGCAGGTATTCGTCATGACCGGGATTCTGTGGTGGCAGGCGCCGCAGCCTGCTGAGCGCCCCCTGCCCCCGCCGCCAGCCGTCTTCGCACCCGCCGACACCGATTGGGTTGATCTGGAGATCTACCTCCGCAACCATCCCGTCTGGCCCATACACTGGTGAAGATTCTGGGGCGCTCCTGTACCCGGGTAGCAGAGGCGGGGCCGTGGCGGAGTACCCGTGCCTCATGGCTGGCGCCCTCACACTGTTACCATGGCCGACACCATTCTCATAATTGGCGGTGGGTTGGCCGGCTCGGAGGCGGCCTGGCAGATAGCACGCCGGGGTGTAAAGGCGCGGCTTTATGAGATGCGCCCCGGCCAGATGACGCCAGCGCACAAGACCGGCCTGCTGGCTGAATTGGTGTGCAGCAACTCCCTGAAGAGTGACAATCCCGCTCGTGCCCACGGGGTGTTGAAGGCGGAACTGCGCCGGCTGGGGTCGCTAATCATGTGCGCCGCGGATCAGACCGCCGTGCCCGCCGGCGACGCCTTGGCCGTAGACCGGGATCTATTCGCGGGAGAGATCACCCGTGCACTGGAGGAGGAGCCGCTGGTCGAGATTGTTCGCGAGGAGGTCACCGAGATTCCCGAGCAGGGGCCGGTGATTGTGGCCAGCGGCCCGCTGACCTCTCAACCGCTCGCACGGAACCTGTTCCGCTTCACCGGGGCAGAATATCTGTTCTTTTATGACGCTCTCTCGCCGATAGTTTCCGCTGAAAGCATCAACCAGGAAGTGTGCTTCCTGGCCTCGCGCTACGAGAAGGGGGAGGCGGCCTACTGGAACTGCCCCCTGAACCAGGAGCAGTATGAGGCCTTCTATGAGGCCCTGATGGGCGCGGAGCGAACGCTGCACGCCGACTATGACCCTCGGGAGCTGTTCGAGGGCTGCTTGCCGGTGGAAGTCATTGCGGCGCGAGGCCTGGACACCCTGCGCTTCGGCCCCATGAAGCCCGTGGGGCTGGTGAACCCCCACACCGGGGAGCAGCCGTATGCAGTAGTGCAACTGCGTCCGGAGAATAACGAACTGACCATGTATAATCTGGTGGGGTTCCAGACCTCACTGCGCTATCCGGAACAGCAGCGGGTATTCCGCATGATTCCGGGCCTGGAGCAGGCCGAGTTTCTGCGCTTCGGTGCGGTGCACCGTAACACCTATCTGAACGCCCCGACGCTCCTGCGGCCCACCCTCCAGTCCCGCGCCCGGAAGGACCTGTTCTTCGCCGGACAAATTACAGGCGTGGAGGGGTACCTGGAGTCCACGGCCGCGGGGTGGCTGGCGGGAGTGAATGCGACGCGACTGCTACAAGGGAAGGCGCCGGTGGAGCTGCCAGAGGGAAGTCTGTTCGGGGCGCTGGTGCATCACATCTGTACGGCCGACCCGGATCACTTCCAGCCCATGAACGCCAACTTCGGTCTCCTTCCCTCCATTCAAGGGCTGGCGCCGGCTGCCAAGAGGGAACGCCGGGCCTCCCGGGGCCCGGAATGCCTGGCAGCGTTGGAGGAGTTCCTGGAGGCCCATCCTGATCTCTAGGCACTGAGAGAGGCCACAAACGTCCAGTCTCCCCTCATAGGAAGACAGCGCAGCATGACAACCGCCGCCGGGTGGCATTACCTCCGCTCCCCGCCATGTTGGGCTTCTCCCTAATACCTGGGCGTGAGCCGGTACTTGAGCCTGAGGTCCTTCAGCAGCATCTTGCGGGCGCTAGCCTGGGGGTCCTGCGACGTGGCCCGCGTAGTCTCCAGGTTCAGGGTCACGTCCAGGTCCGCGCTGTGTAGATACCCGCCCTCCAGGGGCAGTGTGATCTCACCACTTGAGTCTACTCGCAGGAGGTTCAGGAGATTCCTGGACTTCCCGCCCGGGGGCGGCCCCGCAGCTCCCGAAGCTCCCGTAGGTGACACCTGCTCCGGCAAGGGCACGTCGCGCAGCTCCAAGCTGCTGGTCAACGCCAGCCGCGCCAGCGGCTCCCCGTCTACCGTCTCCAACTCCTGGAAGGTGTAGGTGGTCACAGCGGTGGTCGGCTTGTCCTCCGGCCAGGGGAAGGTGAGGGTCTGCTCCCAGGAGTCGCCAGGGCGCACCGGGTTTTCGGACAACAGCGGCGCCTGGCCCTGCATCAGGGCCAGCATCTGCTCCCGGTTGACACCGCCCATGAGTCCCATGGTCATGACCGCCGGCAACTGCTCCAGGCCCTCAACTCCTGCGAGCTGGCCCTGGGGGGTGAGGGTGACCACCATGTTCTCGAGGCCCTGGATGGGGAGGACCCAGCCCGCCGGGATAGGCAGGACGTTGCCGTCGGCGGTCACAGTGACGGTGCCCGCGGCGGGGTTCATGACGGTATGGATATTGTGTCCGGCGACGATCACCCGCATGTCCAGGGCTCCCAGATGGGCGCGGAGGCGAGCGTGGCCCTGCTCGTCTACCTCATCGGTGATCAGGTCCAGCGGCAGGCTCATCTCTATCTTGAGCGGGGATTTCATTTCCCGGTCGTTGGGCAGGCCCAGGAGCTCCATCTGGCCCTCGCCGATGACCTGCAGGCTGTACGTTTCCACCTGTCCCGGCAGGAACTTGAAACGCAACAGCGTGCCCTCTTCCGCCTGTACAGCAGTCAAAGTCAGACTGAGCAGGCAGGTGACGGCCAGCAGCATGCCTAGAGTCTTACCGGGCATAGTAGTCCCTCCATGACCCAACATGGTGTTGTCGTGAGCAAGCCCGATCCCAGACTACATATATGACTTCGGCCTCGCGGAGGTGGTCTCCTGCCAGCGCGCAACGCGGAGGACAGGAGGCGGGCGGTCTCTGCGGTAGAGGAGGTCAGCCTCCACCTCTCCGAGCCCAGGGCCAAGCCAGCACAGAAGTGTCTTTCGTGGTATCATGTTCCTAACAACGTACAGAGTTCCGTTGTTCCCGTTCTGGAAGGGCCCGGGGGAGCCCGGTGGCAGCGGATGAAGTCCCGAATCTGGCCCTATGTTCTCCATATCGCTCGACAACTTCATGACCTATCTTACCACCGTTCGTGGGGTGTCAAAGCACACAGCGGAGGCCTATGCCCATGATGTTACCGAGTTGGCCGACTTCCTGGCCCACACCTGGGGGGAGGACAGAGCCTGGGACTTTGCGGCGGTGGATCAGGCGCTGCTGCGGCGGTACCTGGCGCACCTGCACCGCCAGGAGTTCGCGCGGACCTCAGTGCGGCGCAAGGTGGCGGCACTGCGGGCGCTGTTTCGCTTTCTGGTCGCCAACGGGCAGATGGAGCATAATCCGGCGGCAGTCCTCCGGCTGGCCGGTGCGCCCTCGCACCTCCCCGAGGCCCTCTCGGAGCAGGAGACCGAGGAGCTGGTCGCACAGCCGGATCCGCATGACGCCAACGGCCAGCGGAACCGGTTGATTTTGGAGCTGCTCTACGCGACGGGTATGCGGGTGTCGGAGCTGCAGCGGCTGAATGTGGAGGATCTGAAGCTGGAGGAGCGGTCTGTGCGCGTGGTGGGTAAGGGGAGCAAGGAGCGGGTGGTATTCTTCGGCGCGCCGGCGGAGGAAGCGATACGCCAGTACGTGCAACAGGGTCGAACGCTGCACCTGGCCAACCGGAAGGGTGCGGGGGAGGAGGCAGCCCTGCTCCTGAGCCAGCGAGGGCAACGGCTGACGGTGCGCCAGATTCAGAACGTGGTGCGGAGCTTCGCCCTGGCCATCGGCGCCAGCGCGCGGACCAGTCCGCACACGCTGCGGCACAGCTTTGCGACGCACCTGCTCGACCGGGGGGCGGACCTGCGGGCCATCCAGGAGCTGCTGGGACACGAGCGCCTGGGAACGACGCAGATCTACACTCATGTGAGCCAGGAGCGTCTGCGGGAGGCGTACGCCAAGGCCCATCCCCTGGCGCAACAGGTGGGGGAGGGCGAGGCAGAGGGGACGGAGGGCGAGTGAGCGAGCCCTGCCGGTTCCACATGTCTGAAGCGGAGTCGCTCGGGCGGGTGGCCGCGTATGACCTCGCCTACGCCGTGCCTCTACTGCTGGGCCTGGGGACGCTGCTGGGAGCCGCTGGGGAGACGCTGCGGTTCCTGTCTTGGTTCGCGCTGCCCCTGCTGGTCCTGGGCGCGGTGCCTGGTGCGATCTATGGCGCGCACCTCGGCCGTGCCAGCGCGCGGCGGCTGCGCGAGGACCCCTATGACGAATGGGCCTTTGCCTGGGTAGTGCTCCATTACCTGGGCCCGTGGGCGCCGCTGGCGAGACTGGGGTGCTGGCTGCGCCGCGTGCCGTGCTTTCCGCAGCGCCCGGACTGGAGCTGGCGGAGGTTCTGGCAGGCGGCTGGCCTGCACATGACGCTGGCGTGGGAGCTGGTGGCCGGCGTGGTGTACCTGGGCTGGGCGTTGGGCGCGGCGGTCCTGCTGTATGCCCTGACGGAGCATGTAAACCTTTACCTGTGGGTGGCGCTGGGACTGGTGCTGCCGCTGGCCTCGGTGGTGGTGGCGGACGTGGTGACGCTGCTGCTTCGGGCGCGCCCGAAGTGACGCCCGCGGCGCGAGGGCGTATACTTGGAGACACCATGAGTTAGCTCGCGAAGACGATCCAGACGGAACCTAGAGTGGGGGAGGTTGTTCCTCATGTCCAAGCTCGTCAGTTTTCTCTACAAGCTCGCGCGGACGGCCAACGACATCGAGACCGTGGCCAGCGGCAACCCGAAACGCATTGCCCGGCGTCTGAAGAATAAGCTGATAGGACGTAAGATCGTGAGCAAGATGATGCGCTGGCCATAGACAGTTGGCCTGTACGGATGCAGCGGTCAGACGAGACGTCTGCCCTACCGAAAAGGAAGTGACCGACCATGAAAACCCACTCGACGACCATTCTGGCGGTCCGGCGCAATGGCGTGACAGCCTTCGCCGGGGACGGCCAGGTCACCGTCGGGGATACCATATTCAAGCATACCGCCAACAAGCTGCGCACCATGCGGGAGGGCAAGGTGGTGGCGGGCTACGCCGGCTCCGCGGCGGATGCCCTGGCGCTGTTCGAGCGCCTGGAGGCCAAGCTGGACGAGTTTTCGGGGAATCTTTCGCGTGCGGTGGTGGAAACCGCCAAGCTGTGGCGTACGGACAAGGTGCTCCGGCGGCTGGAGGCTTATCTGGTGGTTGCGGATAAGGAGAACCTGTTCCTGATCTCAGGGAACGGCGACATCATCACCCCGGACGCCGAGGTGCTGGCAATCGGCTCAGGAGGGCCCTTCGCGCAGGCAGCAGCGATGGCGATGCTGCGGCATAGCAAGCTGGGGGCGGAGGAGATTGCCAAGGAGGCGCTCAAGATCGCGGCGGAGCTGTGCCTGTACACGAACGACAAGATTGTGGTGGAGGTCGTGAAGTAATTCAGGGGTGTATCCCGAGGGGTCGGTTCGGCAAGGCCTGAGCCTGCAGGGTAGGCGCTAGGTCACCTGACGGGCGGCAATCCCGCGCGGACGCGGGAAAGCCGCCCCTACGGGAGAGGTAGAAGGCTAGGCGCCTCGGAGGCGTTACGGGATCGAACGGGCGGCAATCGGCGCAGACGCCGAAAGCCGCCCCTACGGGGAGCCGCGGAAGCCGGCCCTACGGGAGAAGAGAGAAGGTTTCATCATGATAGAAGGTTTGACGCCCAAGCAGATAGTCGAGGAGCTCGACAAGTACATCATCGGGCAGGATAAGGCCAAGCGAGCAGTGGCGGTGGCCATGCGAAATCGCCTGCGCCGGCAGGAGATTGTGGATGAACTGCGCGATGAGGTCATCCCCAAGAATATCCTGATGATCGGCCCCACCGGAGTGGGCAAGACCGAGATTGCCCGGCGGTTGGCTGCGCTGGCTGACTCGCCCTTCATCAAGGTTGAGGCCACCAAGTTCACCGAGGTGGGCTACGTGGGGCGGGATGTCGAGGGGATCATCCGCGACCTGGCCGATGTGGCCTACCGCATGGTCGAGGATGAGGCCATGGATGAGGTGTGGGACGAGGCAGAGAAGCGGGCTGAGGCCCGTCTGCTGGACCTCTTGGCAGGGGGGAAGCGGCCAGAGAGCCGGCCGGGGGTACCGCCTATTCTAGCGAATATCTTTGGACCCGGCGAGACACCCCCGAATCCCACCGGCGAGCTTCCTGCCGCGCAGCCGGAAGCGGCTGCGGAGGAGCAACGCCAGGAAGAGCGCGTACGCGAGTACACCAAGCAACGCCTGCAGAACGGAGAGTTAG
>JAAYIR010000252.1 GCA_012523355.1 candidate division WS1 bacterium | reverse complement strand
TGGACCTGCACATGCTGGGAAATCCCGCTCTTTCCGAGGCCATTGTGGACACTTTCGCTGCCTACCGCCCGGAGCTTTCTGTCCTGGACGCGGTAGTGGCGATGGAGGGGGCTGGACCGGTTCGCGGACCAGCGCGGCAGACGGGATGGATTGCGGCGAGCGATGATGCCGTGGCCTTGGATGCGTTCGCGGGGCATGTATGCGACTTTCGTCCCCACTCCGTTCGCACGACAACCGCCGCAGCAGAAGCCCAGTATGGCGTCGCCGACATGGATCAGATAAGCGTGAAAGGCGCCGAGGTGGAGCCTCTGCGCGTGCGCCTGCGGCAGCCGCACCTTCCGCCTGCCCGTTGGCCAGCCTGGTTGGGACGTCTCGGACGACGGTTGATCTACACGCGGCCCCGTGTTCTCCCCGACTTGTGCATCGGATGCGGAGGCTGCCGGGAGGCATGTCCTGCCAAATGTATCACTATCGAGGACTACGCACACATTGACCGTCAGCGCTGCCTGGAATGCTTCTGCTGCATGGAAGCCTGCCCCCGGGATGCGATTGCAGTGGACGAGAGCCTGTTGACCAAGCTCATGAGGTAAGAGCGGGAGATTAGCCGTAAGACCATGCCGCCCGTTCCCGGTTTCGTGGAGGATATGCATCACAACGCAGGGAAATGCTGAGTGCTGCCGCCCAATCGGCGCTGTTGCCGGAGATATCAGGCGCGTCCCTGACCACCCGTTTGACAGAAAGGACCCTTACGATGCTTGAGCGTTCACGTCTGGTCACTGTCCTGAGCCTACTTCTATTCCTCACGCTGACCGATGCCTGTCGCGCGGAACTCTCACCCCTGTTCAATCCCGATACCATGCTGCCCACGGACCAGATCGAACGCGGCATGCGGGCCACAGGGAAGACCGTGTTTCAGGGCACTACCATCTCCGAGTTCAACCTGGAGATCCTGGGAGTAATGAAGAAGGCCTACTACACACAGGACCTGATCATGGCGCGCGTGCTCGACGGGCCGGTGGTGGAGCGCCATTCGGGAGTTCTGCAAGGGATGAGCGGAAGCCCGGTGTACATCAAGGGCAAAGTGATCGGGGCCATCGCCTTTGGGCCGACCTTCATGCGAGAGCCTATCGCTTTAATCCAGCCGATTGACGCCATGTTGCGGGCCTGGGAGAACGAATCGGCCCCGGAGCAACAGGCCTATGAGGGCCCGAACCGGGGTGTAGAGCTGGCGGGGCGCCTGGTTACTCGAGTTGCGGTGGCGCCTACGGCGCCGACAGCATTTCTCGACGAACACACCCTGGCAATCAAGCCCCTGGCCTCGGAGTTGCACTGCGCAGGCTTTTCTTCCGAAGCCCTGCAGGCAATGAACAAGTGGCTCCAGCCGTGGGGGGTGGAGGCCAAGGTGGGTCCAGGAGCTTCGGCCAAACCAGTGCCGACTAGCCTGGAGCCGGGCGCCGCCGTGGGCATCCAGCTTGTCTCCGGCGACTTCGACATCAATAGCATCGGCACCGTCACCTATCGGGAGGGAAACCGAGTGCTCGCACTGGGGCATCCCATGTTCCGCATGGGGCCCGTGGCCTTCCCGATGACCACGGCCTGGATCTATGACTTCCTGCCCAGCTTCATGACCTCGCAGAAGGTGGGCTCGGTGATGACTCCAGTGGGAGCGATGACCCAGGATACGGCCTTTGGCGCCGGCGGCGAGATCGGAGGGCAATGCCCTCTGGTGCCCTGCCAGGTGCGCATTCGTGACGAGGTGGGCAAGCTCACTCACACCTACGACTTCCAGGTCGTGCAGCACGATACGCTCACGCCCATGCTGCTCGTTATGGGGGTCACCGCCTCGCTCGAGAGCGGCTGCAGCAACGGCACCTTCGGCATGGTGACCAGCACCTTCAGCCTGGAGGGTACCAAGGGTGCACATGTCACTCATGCAAACACCAACTACTTCGAGGGCACACCGCTCATCGCCGTCGCCGAGGAAATGATGGCGGTCGCCAATCTGTTCAAGTACAACCTGTATGAGCCTCAGATGATCAAATCGGCCAGCATCGACGCCACCATCAATAACCGCGACGACACAGCCATGATCGAACGGGTCTATCCGGAGCGCAGCACCGTTCGGGCCGGAGACCCACTTGACGTGCGCGTGGTCATCCGGCCCTGGGGTGAGCCTCCCATCGAGGAGAAACTGACGCTTAACATTCCGGCAGACATGCCGGCCACCACCCTGACCCTGGGAGTCGCCGGAGGCGCGCAGGCGTGGAACTTGCGGGGGGCCCTGGGGATTCTCACCCCCAATTACGACAGCCTACAAGGAGTGCTGGATCAGTTTGCAGCCACAGAACAGAATACGGAGTTGCTGCTCATGGCGGCCAGCCCCCTGCCAGGCATTTCCGTGGGGGGGACACGCTTGCCCAATCTCCCGGTATCAATGGGCGCCCTGCTGACGGCCAGCGAGCCTTCTCACCTAGCCCAGGGAGTCAGTGAAATGCTGACGAAGCGGCAGATGCCGTGGGTGATCTACGGTGGCACACTGCTTCAGGTAACGGTCGAGGACCGCGCTGGAGCCCGACCAAGGGTCAGCACCAGCTCCTCAGACGGCGGGGCGGGAAGCGACCAATCTCCGGAGGAGAGGGCCACGCCGTCGCCCAGGTCTGCAGGTCCGAGTCCGAAGTCGAACGTGCCGCAACTCCTGGCCAACTATACGCGAGTAGGCCTGGAGAATTGGCAGTGGCCCGACGCCACTGCGGGCAAGTTGTGGTGGGCAGCGGCGGCGATGCGGCCAGACATTGGAGCCAAGCTGCGGGCGTTGCGACCGGTTACAGATTCACCGCCCCTGCCTGCGGGGCCAGCACCGTTGCCCGGGCCGCGGGGATCAGACCTGGGGTCGAGGGGGACATCCGCCGAGGAGGCAGCCCCTGCCGACGATGCGGAGGAAACGGAGATCATCCGCGCGAGAACAGAAACCAGGGACGACTCCGAAGACGAGGAGGAAGAAGACACCCAGGAGGAACAGGGGGTGGGCCGAGTATTGCGACAGCCCTCCCAATGGACACACTCAGGAGCCAGCGACTTCGAGGGAGGCACGACCGAATCCATAGCCTACGGTACGAAGAACGGACTGTGTCTGCTGGCTGACTGGACTACCTCCGCTGTCACCCCGGGACAGACCCTGCTCGCGCTGGCGCCCAGCGCCAAGGGCGACCTGTATACGGGAGGTGTCGGTGGGCAGATCATGAGGCTGCGCGCGGGGGAGCTGGAGAAGTACTGTGAAGTGGCCGAGACGATGATCACTGCCTTGGCCGTTCGAAGCGATGGCACATTGCTCGCCGGGTGCGCTCCCTCCGGCCGGATGGTGGAAGTCTCACCCCAAGGCCAAGTCAAAGTTCTCTGCCAGTTGCCTGTGCAGTACATCTGGGCCCTGGAAAGCGCAGATAACGGGACTTACCTCGCCGGCACCGGACCCGAGGGTCTCATCTACCGCGTGGCGTCGGACGGCAAGTTCTCTCTTGTAACACGGCTGCCCGTCCGCCATGTGCTAGCTCTGGCCCACCAGGGAAAGAACGTGGCCGCGGCAACGGCCAACCCCGGCGGGGTGTATCAGGTTAGTCCACAGGGTGATATTCACGCCCTACTTGGCACTGGTGAGAGCGATGTCACCTGTCTGGCCGTCACCGAAGATGGCGACCTCTACGCCGGAACCGCCCAGACAGGACAAGTGTGGATGGTGGACAGAGCGGGAAAGGTCACCAAACCTTATGAAGACTCCGAGACACCCGTGTTCTCTCTGTTGGCAACTCCGGACGGGGTGTATGTAGGCGTCGCCACGGAGGGCAAGCTCCTGCTATTACGTCCTGACGAGGAGGAAGTGACCGTACCCCTCCGTTTCCATGCTCTGGTGGTCTCGCGCCTGGCAGCCGATGCGGCGGGGCGCGCCTATGCTCTGGCAAACGTTCCTGGGGCGGTCCTGATGGCGAACCTCCAGGCGCCCCGTAAGGGAGTCTACTCCAGCCCGGTGCTGGACGCCGAACGTCAGGCAGCCTGGGGCCAGATAGACTGGCTGGCGGACATCCCCGCCGACGCGAGCCTAGAGGTGCACTGCCGCAGCGGCAACACGGACAATCCCGACGACGGGTCCTGGAGCACCTGGTCCCGCCCCTATGGTTCTAGCGACCGGGTGGACATGCCCGTGGCCCGTTACCTGCAGTATCGCCTCAAGGTTGCCTCCGGACCCGGGTCCGGCTCCGTACGAGTGCGGCAGGTTTCGCTGACCTACCTGCCGCTGAACCAGGCGCCAGTTCTGGAGTTCAAGACCCCCAAAGTCGGGGAGGCCCTCCGGAACAAGGTGCAGCTTTCCTGGGATGCCACGGACCCCGATGACGATGCCATGAGCACTGACCTCTACTACCGTGCTCAGAACGAGAACGAGTGGAAGGTGCTCGCCACGGCTGTCAACGAGACCGAGCATACCTGGGATACCACCAAGCTCTCCGCTGGGCGCTATGAGGTCAAGGCCATTCTCAGTGACCGTCGCAGCAACCCGGTGGGATGGCTGGAGGACACTCAAGTCCTGCGCCACCTGCTGGTGGACAATGAGGCGCCCTTGCTTACCGCCCGCAGAGCCGTGGACAAGGAGCCTCTCGGTGTGCTGGGAACTGCGGTGGACGCCGCTAGTGGGCTGGTGTCGGTGGCCTGGAAGCTACCCGACGACCAGGGGAACTCAGCGATCTGGACCGCGGCCGTACCCGAGCAGAACATCTTCGCGCCAGCGATGCTCAATTTCACAATCCCGGCCGCGCAGCTTCCTAAAGATGCGACGGCCATTGTCGTTCGGGCCATAGACGCGGCGGGGAACTACACCGATGTTCAGGTGTCTCTGAGTGGAACCAAGTCGCCTGCCTCGGAGGGGGAAGCGGAAGGGTAGTGTCCGCTGCCCGCTTGTCGTGCCTGTAAACAGAGGTGCGCAAAAGCTCAGACGGAGGAGCTACCTCCAGTCCGCCGCGACCTCGGCGGACATGTATCTCTAGGTTTGCAGGCCGCAGAAGGCTTTCTCGTACGGTGGTGCAAACACCCCAACCTCGGTGATGATGGCCGTGATCAGTTCAGCGGGTGTGACATCAAAAGCGGGATTATAGATGTCCGCGGCCGTCGGCGTGATTGGCTCCCTTAGACGTCCGGCAACCAGCGAGACTTCCTCGGGTGAGCGCTGCTCGATCCTGATTTCCGTGCCAGCGGTCGTGTCGAGGTCCAGGGTGGAGAGCGGCGCAGCCACGTAGAAGGGCAGTCCATGCGCCTGCGCGAGGACCGCGAGGCCATAGGTGCCGATCTTGTTGGCCGCGTCGCCGTTGGCCGCGATGCGGTCGGCGCCCACCAGCACGCAGTCCACTTTGCCCTGGGCCATGAGCCAACCCGCCATGTTATCACAGAGTACCGTGCAGGGAATGCCCTCCTGGATCAACTCCCAGGCGGTCAGGCGCGCACCTTGGAGCAGCGGACGGGTCTCGTCCACCCAGACGTGCAGGCGCTTGCCTCCCTCCGCTGCGGCGCGCATGACGCCTAGAGCCGTGCCGTAGCCTGCGCAGGCCAGCGCACCAGCGTTACAATGGGTGATGACGTTCGCGCCGTCGGCCAGCAGTTCCGCGCCGTAGCGCCCCAGGCGCACGCAGCGATCCAGATCATCAGCGGCTATGAGCTCAGCCTCCGCAAGAACCTTTCCCCGAAGGTCGCGCACGCTGGAGAGTTCCCGATGAGCGTCCTCTGCCGGGACGTCCAGCACTGCCATCACGCGCTCCAGGGCCCAGAACAGATTGACTGCCGTGGGGCGGGTAGCGGCAATGGTGGCCCGTGCCCGCGACAGGTCTTCTACAAGCTGGTCAACGGTGATTGCTGAGGATAGGTGTGCCGCCAGCGCCAAACCATACCCGGCCGCGCAACCCAGGGCCGGGGCTCCCCGCACGCGCAGAGAGACTATGGCCTCGCAGAGCTGCTCAACGGTCCGGCAGTCTATCATGACCAACTCGCCTGGCAGACGAGTCTGGTCTATCATGCGGACCGCCGGCCCCTCCGGCGGCGCTATCCAGGCGATGGTTGCCGGTATCCTGCTCACTATGAACTCCTAACCCGGGGCAGCGCCCTGGACCGGACTCCCCATCCTCCGCCGCATTTCCGCGAGATACATCAGCTGCAGATACCCATCCGAGAACCGATGCACTTCTTTCTCAGTACGCTTGATGAACTCCTCGACCCCGGCCAGGAGCGGGAGGGCAGACTCGGCCCCACCCGCGTGCCAGGCCTCGACCACTTGCCACAGCAGCTGCGCGTAGTTGCGGAAGTGCACGAGCAAGGCCCAGGCCTGGCGTTCACGATTATTGACGGCGGTCGCGGCAGCTTCCGCCAAAACCGATTCCTGAGTACGCAACCACTGGACGTTCTCGGCGGCCTGTTCGCCGCTCACCGCTGCCCACCAGTTCTGCCCATGCTCGGGACATGCGCGCCGCCGGGTCATCTCGGCCAGGAACGCGGCCGCCACCTGCCAGCGCTCGCCATAGGCCAGCTCGCAGTAGCGTTCCTCCTCCCCGTCAGTGCTCTCCCCGGAGAGCAGCAACGCGGTCCGTTGCAGGGGCCAACCAGTGGGCCAGAAGACCCGCTGACTCCCGCAGCACATCAGCCCCCCCATGCCCAGAGCTTCGTAATCGGCAACGTCTCCGGGTATAAGACCGGCAAGGTCATAGGCAAAATAGTCCAGGCGCCAGGGCGTCCAGAAATGGTAGTCGAACACGAACGAATCAGCGGGCATGAAGGGTTGCCAGGCCTGCAGCAACTGGACATTCCCCACGTTCTCGCAGGGGGCCGCCACCTGGTTAATCGGGGGACGCTCGCCCAACCTCTCCCCACAATCGGGATCCCCCAGACGATGCTGGTAGCAGCGGGTGATAGGCGCGTACATGAAGATGACATTCGTGTTGTCCGGGTCCAGGCGGACCTGGGTCGGAGGCCACAGAGTGTTGAAGTAGCAGAGGAAGACCACGTGTAGGTCGGGGTTGATCTCCCGCAACCGGGGGGCCAGTTCATTGAGCAGCGTAAGATACCAGTCAGCCGGGGTCAACTTACTGCAATCGGGACACTCACAGGTGTTGTTCATCGCATCTGAGAGCCAGATGTGCAGGGCGTCCGTCTCGGGATGCTCCCGCGCATAATCCAGCACCGCCGCCATGAACCTCTCGCGGGCCTCAGGCTGGGAGTAGCACAGTTCAGTGTTGACCGGACTGTTTTTCCACAGGTCACGCTTGCCCTTCACCTCGGCCATCAAGTGGCGAGAGGCTTCGGGGAAGGCCCCCTCCCACTCGGGCCAACCACTGGACACGTCAAACCCCAGCGCCACGGCACACCACCCATGGCCCACGCGGTGGAGGAGCAAGCCACGCTGCTTCAGGGCGGCGATGACCTTATCGTCGAGCGCCGCCGCTTCGGCATCACTAAGGGTTCGCTTCTCCGGCCAGAGATCGTTGACCTCATGGCCGTACCAGAGCCGCCAAAAATAACCAGAGTTCTGGAACTGAAGCATGAAGGCGTTCAGCCCCACCCGTGGCATCCACTCCACAAAGTCCAGTTCATGCTCCAGGGAAACTGCCCCCTCGATACAGACGGCCCGGTGCCGAAAGGCAGCCTGCCAGCGAAGGTCAAAGCCGGTAAGCGGAATCTCACTGCGCGCGGGCAGGTACTCCCCGTCCGCACCGGGCCAGAGCCACCTCGCGCCAAGCTCGCGCAGGTACCGGTAAACACCCAGCAACACACTGCGAGAATTGACACCGGCAATTACCACACCCTCAGGCGTGGACCGCATGACGTAGGCATCATCCCAGCGCGGATCAGGGACGGGGATCGGCTCCAGGTCGGGGAAGTCCCCGAACAGGCCAAGCTGGAAGTGGCATCCCCCGAGAAGAAGGGGAGCCGGAGGCACAACCGTGAAGCTCTGCCCAGTCATCTCCCCCAGGCAACGAGACAATTCCTCCGCTGCGAAGTTCATCACGGGGTCGTCGGCAAAACCAAGACAGCCTATGCAATAAGCAATATCCACCATCAGATCATGTCCTCAAAGGCCGTGGGATGATCCTCAATTGTGCAACAGACTGAGAACGCGGGCAGGGGTCCGCTGAAGTGTCCCAGGAGGCAACACGGTCCAGTAGCAGCCGGCACGTCTCACAGGTCCCTATTTGCCCGAAGGAACATGTTTCTCTGCGATCTCCGTGTGGTAGTTCTGCAAGGGACGGGCCTCGATGTCGCCGCGTTGCAGGGCCTCGATTCCCAGGACTGCCACCATGGCCCCGGCCATCGTCGTGACCTGGGGGATATCATACAGCACCGCCTCAGCCCGGATACGCCGGTAGTCCTCCCGCGTTTCCTGCCCACGCGGGGTGTTGACGATCAGATCAATCCGCCGATCATGAATGAGGTCAATCACGTTACGCCCGCGCGGATCGGACACGCGGTAGACAACTTCCGCCTCCACTCCGGCGCGCCGTAGGACCGCCGCCGTGCCTTCTGTCGCGACCAGATGGAAACCGATCTCCGCCAGGCGCTTGGCAATGAAAATGCAGTCTCGCTTGTCGCGGTTACGGACACTGATGAACACCGTTCCTCGGGTGGGAAGCCTTTGCCCGGCGGCGATATAGGCCTTGGCGAAGGCCGCGCCGAAGCGGTGGTCAATCCCCATGACCTCACCGGTGGACTTCATCTCCGGCCCGAGCAACGTATCCACACCCGCGAACTTGTTGAAGGGAAAGACCGGCGCCTTGACCGCGGTGTGATGAATGTGCACCTCTTGGGTGAAACCCAGCTCCGCCAGCGTTTTGCCGGCCATGACCCGCGCCGCGAGCTTCGCCAGCGGCACGCCGATGGCCTTACTCACGTACGGCACGGTCCGGCTGGCGCGCGGGTTGACCTCCAGGATGTAGACCTGCTCATTGCGGATGGCGTACTGCACGTTCATCAAGCCGACGACGTTGAGCTCGGCGGCCAGGGCCTTGGTCTGGCGCGCGATCTCCGCCACCTCGTCCTCGGCGAGGCTGAAAGCAGGCAGAACGCATGCCGAGTCGCCGGAGTGGATGCCCGCCTCCTCGATATGCTCCATGATGCCACCGATGACACAGGTATGCCCATCGGCGATGGCGTCCACATCCACCTCCACCGCACCCTCGAGAAACTCGTCAAGCAGCACCGGGTGCCCGGGGGCCACCTCCACCGCCATCTCCATGTACTCGGCCAGTTGGGCATCATCATAGACCACGCGCATGGCCCGCCCCCCGAGGACGTAGCTAGGCCGCACGACGAGAGGGTATCCAAGCTGCTGGGCTTTGTGAATGGCCTCCTCTACGGTCAGGGCCGTGTCATTCACCGGCTGGCGCAGGTTCAGTTTGCGAACGAGCTGCTGGAAGTCCTCGCGATTCTCTGCGCGCCGGATGTCCCCAGGGGAGGTGCCGATGATGCGCACCCCATTCTTCTCCAGGCCCTCAGCCAGATTAAGCGGCGTCTGACCGCCGAACTGCACGATTACCCCCCAGGGCTGCTCCTTGTCGCAGATGTTGAGGACATCCTCGAGGGTGAGCGGCTCGAAGTACAGCTTGTCAGAGGTATCGTAATCGGTGCTGACCGTTTCGGGGTTAGAGTTGACGATGATGGTCTCAAAGCCGTCTTCTTTGAGCGCGAAGGCCGCATGCACGCAGCAATAGTCGAACTCAATGCCCTGACCGATGCGATTCGGACCGCCGCCAAGGATGATGATGTTCTTTTTACCCTCCGCGCAGGGGCGGAACTCATCTTCCTGCTCATAAGTGAGATAGAAGTAAGGCGTGTAAGCCTCGAACTCCGCTGCGCAGGTGTCCACCAGCTTAACCACGGGCGTGATGCCCAGCTGCTTGCGCCGGGCGCGCACCTGGTCTTCCTCGGTTTGAGATAGGACGGCAATCTGGCGATCGGAGAAGCCCGCGCGCTTGATCTCATAGAGGCTCTCAGCGGCAAGCTCCTCCAACTCACCGTCCTCACGCATCTTCGCCAGCTCGTCCTGTATTTCCACGATCTCCTCGATGTGCCGCAGGAACCAGGAATCAATGGCAGTGAGGTGATACAACTCATTCACGGTCATTCCCGCGCGCAGGGCACTGCGGAGTTGGAAGAGACGGTCAGGATGAGGCGTCTGCAGAACGCGCTCCAGTTCCTCGCGAGGCATCTGGTCGTAATGGCTGCCTTTGCCGTCCGCCCCCAGACCGAACCGGGCAATTTCCAGCGAGCGAATACCCTTCTGCAGCGATTCCTTGAAGGTGCGGCCGATGGCCATGACCTCGCCCACGGACTTCATCTGGGTCCTCAGCCGCGGATCGGCGCCGGGGAACTTTTCAAAGGCCCAGCGGGGAATCTTGGTGACCACGTAGTCAATGGTCGGCTCAAAGCAGGCCGGGGTCTCACGGGTTATGTCGTTGCGGATCTCGTCGAGGGTGTAACCGACCGCGAGCTTAGCCGCGATCTTGGCTATTGGGAATCCGGTCGCCTTGGAGGCCAGCGCCGAGGAGCGACTCACACGGGGATTCATCTCGATGATCACCATGCGCCCATCCTCAGGATTGACTGCGAACTGGATGTTGCTCCCGCCGGTATCCACGCCGATCTCGCGCATGACCCGGATGGAAAGCTGGCGCATCTTCTGGTATTCCTGGTCGGTGAGGGTCTGCGCGGGGGCGACGGTGATGGAATCGCCGGTGTGTATGCCCATGGGGTCAAAGTTCTCAATGGAGCAGACGATGACGACGTTGTCCTTGCCGTCTCGCATGACCTCCAGCTCATACTCCTTCCAGCCGAGAACCGACTCCTCGACGAGGATTTCGTTCATGGGGCTGGCGTCGAGGCCGCGAGCACAGACCTCCTCCAACTCCTGCATGTCATAAGCGGTGCCACCGCCCGTGCCGCCCAGCGTGGCGGAAGGACGAATGATTAGCGGGAAACCAATGTCCTCGGCAATGCGCCGGGCGTCAGCGAGATTCATCGCGAAGGCACTGCGGGGGAGGTCCAGGCCCGCAGCAAGCATGGCATCCTTGAAGAGCTCGCGATCCTCAGCCTTCTTGATGGCCTTGCGCTTAGCCCCGATCAGCTCGACGTTGTTGCGCGAGAGAACTCCGCTTTCGGCCAGCTCCAGGGCCAGGTTAAGACCGGTTTGTCCTCCCAGGGTGGGCAGCAGGGCGTCGGGCTTTTCCTCAGAGATGATGCGGGCGACGGACTCGGGGGTCAGAGGCTCAATGTAGGTCCGGTCGGCCATCTCGGGGTCAGTCATGATGGTCGCCGGGTTAGAATTGATGAGGATGACCTCAAAGCCCTCCTCGCGGAGGGCTTTGCACGCCTGGGTACCGGAATAATCGAACTCGCAGGCCTGACCGATGACGATCGGGCCAGAGCCGATGATCATGATTTTCTTGAGGTCGGTCCGTTTTGGCATGCATTCTCCCTGATAGCACACAGCCGCACAGGCTCCCAGCCTGTGCCATCGCGAGCGAAGTAGATTGCCCCCTCTCCGCTTGCAGGAGGTTCCTCAGGGAGCCCCAGTGTACCTGCCAGGGCACTATTGTAGCGTGCTTGAACCCTCAGCGCAAGCTGCCCCTCGGGGCCGGCCTATACGACAAGTTGTGGGGGCCAGGGGGGATTGAACTCAGACCGACTGACTTCGTCGAGTTGGGCTGTCTCTTCCCCGGTCAGCTTCACTTCCGCGGCACCGATATAAGTCTTCATCTGTTCGAGGCTGTTCGCCCCGCCCAGGACGCTGGAGACCGCTCGGCGGCTGAGCAACCAGGCACAGGCCACCTGGGCCGCTTCCACTCCGCGCGCTTCGGCGATACTCACCACAGCCTCCACCGTATTCCATTGCTGGTCGGTAATCTCAGAGAACCGTTCATTGTACGGGTACACACTCCAACGTCCCTCGGTGGGCGGCTCTCCACGATGGTATTTGCCGCTGAGCAGCCCGGCCGCCAGGGGACTCCAGGGCAGAACTCCCAACCCGTAACGCTCCGACACCGCCAGCACGTCACGTTCAATGTCGCGGGCGATGAGGTTGTAGCGGGGCTGCACGGAGACGAACTGCGCCAGATCTCGCCGCGCGCAGATACCACGCGCCTCTGCGATCATCCAGGCAGCATAGTTGCTGCAGCCCACATAGATGACCTTACCATCTCGCACCAGGCGATCCAGGGCTTCCAACACCTCCTCGTGGGGCACATCGAAGCGCTGCGTGTGAAGCTGATACAGGTCAATGCGGTCCGTGCGCAGGCGCCGAAGACTGGCCTCACAAGCCCGCACCATGTGGAAGGCACTCAGACCCCCGTCGTTGGGGCCCGGCCCCATCTGCGCGTTCAGCTTGGTAGCGAGAACAATCTCATCCCGGAAAGGCTCGATAGCCTTCCCCACGTACTCCTCACTCACCCCGTGGCCATACAGGTCAGCGGTATCAATGAAGTTGACCCCCTGGTCGAAGGCATAGCGGGTAATTGCGACGGAGTCTTCCTCGTTGAGGCCCGGCCCGATCCAGGACTTGTCCGGATTGAGCCCGAAGTTCATGGCCCCCAGGGCGATAACCGACACCTTAACGCCAGATTCACCGAGTCTGCGGTATTCCATTGGTCCTCCTCCTAATGGTGCGCTGTTCTGCCATCCGACTTGTTGACCGCGCAATGCCCGTCCCGCGTCTGGGGGGCGTCTGCTGCGGACTAGCCCTCATACCGACACTCAGCCCCTGCCGCCTCAGCGGCGGCGACCAGATCGTGCATGAGCTCCGCCTCCGGTGGAGCGTCAGGAAGGTCGGCGGGCGCGTGCCCCATGGCCGTGTGTTTGCTCTCTCCCAGCCGATGATACGCCAGCAGCTCCATCGGGACAGGCCGGGGCAGGGCGGCCACGAGACGAGCCAGCGCTGCGATACCCTCTGGCGTCGCGTTGAGACCCGGGACCACGGGCACTCGCACCAGAATCTCTACGCCGGTCTCTGAAAGACGTTGCAGGTTCTCGAGGATCAGTGCATTGTCCACGCCCGTGGCGATCTTGTGCGCGCTGCTTTCTCCCGCCTTCAGGTCATACAGCACCAGGTCCAGATGGGGCAGAACGGCCTCATACAGTTCCCAGCGGGCAAAACCACAGGTGTCGAGGACATTGTGCAGACCCTCACCCTTGGCGGCCTGCAAAAGAGCCGTCGCAAAAGCTAGCTGCGCCATGGGTTCTCCGCCGGACAGTGTCATCCCCCCGCCCGAGGTCTGGTAAAAAGCGCGGTCCTTGAGGACCTCCGCGATGACTTCCTCCACTGTAACTTGGCGCCCGAGCAAGACCAAGGCCTGGGCATAGCAGACCGCCCCGCACCGTCCGCATACCTGGCACCGCGAACGATCAATGATTATCTGCTCTTCGCCCTGGCTCAAAGCCCCGTTCGGACAAACCTCGAGACAGCGTCCGCAGCCGATGCACTGACTCGGATACTGCATGAGCACTGGACTCGGCGACTGAGATTCCGGATTATGGCACCAGAAGCAACGCAGCGGGCAGCCTTTGAGGAACACGGTAGTGCGAATCCCGGGGCCGTCATGTATGGCAAAGCGCTTGATATCGAAAATGGTACCGGTCATAAGAAGAATGGTAACTCACAATTAACTTTGGTACGTCCTTGACAGGACAAAGCCCCGCCTCCCTCATGCTGCCTCTTGCGGGGCTTCACTTTCATTATCACAGGTTAGCTAGGGGGAATCAAGATTTCTCTCAATAGACGCGAACCTCGAAGACACGCGCTGCAGCATCCCCCTGAGTAGCATGAACCACCAGCCGCAAGGCGGAGAAGCGGCCGGCAAGAGAGTGAATGCGTTTCCGCTGGTAATTGCCGCGCTCCTCCCGCAAGGTCTGCCATTCTCCCTCCACTTGGCCCAGAAGATCATAGTCCCGGACGGTCTCGGGCTGAGCCGCACGGATCATCTGCTGGGTGACATAGTCTGAGTGGCTCAGACAGAGCGGTCGCTCAAACCCACTGTCGAAGGTCAGATGAACTTCCGAGAGAGCCACGGATGACTCCCAGGCGAGTTCCAGCCACTGCGGGAAACTGCCCTCTCGCGAGCGCCACTGGTGCGGGACTCCGTCCAGCGCCCGAGACCAACCATCGGTCACCGCTCTCGCCGGACAACTTTCCGCCTCCGTGGAGACGGTAATCTTCGCCCGCTGGGCCAGGTCCACCGGGTCCTCGGCTCTCACCCCGGGAAGGTACTGATCATCGCGCAAGAGTATCTGTTGCAGTTCATGGATTTGTGCGGGCGAAAGCTCCCCGGGAAGGCACCCGTCTCGCGTGCAGAGCGCGGCAGCAGTTCCCACGGCCTGGCCCATGACCGCGCAGGTTCCCATGACCCGGGTGGAGGCCAGACCCATGTGGGTGAACGAGCCATCCCGACCGGCCATGAAGAGATTCGGCACGTTGCGCGAGTAGAGCGATCGGAGCGGAATCCCGTATATCGGCGTGGGGAACCACGTACACGGCTTCTCCGGCGAGAAGATGCCGCCCGGGGGGTGGGCATCCAACGCCCAGCCGCCATGACAGACACAGTCCTCATGCTGCCGATTCTCCACAATGTCGTTCTCGGTGAGAATATGCGGTCCCAGCAAGCGGCGGGACTCGCGCTTGCCTGGCAGGAAGTTCCACCAGGTCAGCGCCCAGTTCTCGGCCCCGTGACCCCCACGGTTTTTGACATGATCCCACACGCCTAGCATGCAAGCCAGAAGCTCATCTCGTATCTCTTCGGCATCCTTGATGGTATCCCGCTCGCCGCCATACTCGATCCACCAAAACCCCCACCCTAGCTCCTGATGAGAACGATGAGGTAAGTCCTCATCGGTCGGAAATACTCGCGCCCAGGGCGGCGGCGTGAAGGGCATCGGCCGACCCATATCCTGCGCGAACCACATGATCGAGTCGCCCATGGTCAAACGGTCCGGGCCCTGAGCGTGCTCCTCGCCATACTCCTCCGGCCCTTCGCGGCCCCATGCAAAATCGCCGCCGGCCAGGAAACCAACGGTTCCGTTGCCGGTGCAGTCTATGAAGACCTCGCCGCGCAGCACGAACTCATCTTCTGTGGTCAAGCGAATGGCGCGCACCGCGGTAACCCGCCCCTCCTCCATCTCCACCCGGGCGGCGGTAGTATTCAGGAGGAGCGTCAAGAGCGGCTCAGCAGTGACCTTCTCCCAGAGGATCAGATCCCACTCACAGGGGTTGCGCTGGGGGTTGCGCACCACTTCTTCCAGACGAAGCTCTTCCAGGATGCCACCTTCTCGGAAGCCGGGATGTCCAGCATCCGCTCCCGAGACGTGCACTCGTATCTCGCTGGAGGAGTTCCCTCCCAGAACCGGGCGGTCCTGAACCAGGATGGTCCTGGCCCCGTGACGCGCCGCGGCCAGAGCGGCACAAACACCTGCCATCCCACCACCGATTACCACCACGTCCCCCAATAGCTCTCTCTCTGTCAACACGCAGAACACTCCTTGCGAAAATTGAGGCAGTAATGATGCATGGTATTACTCACCCAGGCATATCCCATGCCGTAGGGGGCCAGTCGCTGGTTGTCCTGACACCAGATCTTCTCGTCGCGCAGGCGCAGAAACTCCCCCACGCGCCGCCCCAGGTCCCAGGCCAGCGGGAACATGCGCCCGCCCTTCTTCACATTCTTCACGATGATGGTGGCATACGCCTGAGGCCGCATGACCTCCGCCACGACCCGGTAGATGGCTACCAGCTCCTCCAGGAAGGTCTCATACTCCTCCACATTACCAACGTCGTTGGGGTCCTCGGAGTACCACACATCCAGGGCCTGATCAGCCCGACGCCGCCGCTGCGTCTCGAAGCCCCGACGGCGCAGCATATCCCAGTAGGGGGGGCTGGTAAGCACATAGTCCACTGGCTCAGTGACCAGTTTATGCGTCTGTCGGGCATCTCCGCATATCATCCGGACGGCGCCGTGGGGGTCCTCGAAGAGGTTCCGATGAGTCTCCGTCTCCGCCTGCAGACGCTCCCGGGCGATCTCGACGTACTTGGGGACCAGGTCAATCCCCACCCCGCGTCGGCCGGCTCGCACGGCGGCGATCAATGCGCTGCCGGTCCCCGCCATGGGGTCCAGGACCAACTGCCCGGGCTTGGTGAAGAACTCAATGAACTCCTGGCACAGCGACTCCGGGAACTTGGCCGGGTGCGTAAGCACCCCCTTCTCGCGGGGTGGCGGGTTGTGGACGAACCAGGATTTCTGGAACTTAAGCCAGTCGCGCGGGCTGAGCGCATTGAGACGGTTCTCACGCCGGCGTCTGCTATTGCTCATCGCGGTCCCCCTGGGGATATATGGCGAGCCGGACAACTCTAAGGTAGGTGAATCGGCCAACAGCGTAGAATTGTGAGATGAGGTTCTCCGGAGGTCGTCGGATACCTCTTCGTCCCAGGAGGAGCGGAAGCAGACCATGCCCAACGGATTCATTTCACGTGTGCAAAGTGTGATGCAGGGTCTTCTGCCTCGCGAGCATGATTTCTTCGCCTTGTTCCATCAGCTTGCGGATCAGAGCGTGGAGGCGGCAACCTGCCTGACCAAGCTGGTCGCCGACTTCTCCCGGCTGGAACTGAGCGTGCAACAGATTGACGAGATTGAGCACAAGGCGGATGGGATCGTGCATGAGATCGTGCGCAAGCTGAATGCCACCTTCGTGACCCCGGTGCTCTTGGATCGCGAGGACATCTACCGCATCGCTGAGAAACTCGATGACACCGTGGACATGATCAAGGGCACCATTGACCGCTGCAAGATCTTCAAGCTTCGCGAGGCGGATGACCACATGCGGGAGATGGTCAATCTGATACAGCGGGCCACTCAGGTCCTGCATGACACCATCCGCGAGTTAGAGGGTATTCGCCTGGAGGATACAGAATTCTGTGCAGTGGTCAATGCCCTGGAAAACGAGGGGGACGCGGGCCTCAAGCGCTCCCTGGCTGAGTTGTTCGATGGCCGATACGAAGCGCTGGAGGTCCTCAAGCGCAAGGAGATCTACGAGTTCCTGGAAGACACTCTGGACGGGTGCGAGGACGTGGCCAACCTGCTTGAGACCGTGATTGTCAAGAATGCCTAAGCTGACTCTTCTGCTGACCATCATTGGCGCCCTGGCCTTCAATTTCATCACCGGCTTTCACGATGCCGCCAATGCTATCGCCACCAGTGTCCTCACTCGCGCCCTGAGCATTCGCAACGCTATCCTGATGGCTGCCGGACTCAACCTCGCCGGCGGGTTGATTAGCGTCGCAGTCGCCACCACCATCGGTAAGGGCATCGTGCGGTCCGAATACGTGACTCCACACGTCGTCCTGGCAGCCCTCGTAGGAGCGATCGTCTGGAACTTGATTACCTGGCTGCTGGGCCTACCCAGTAGCTCGACTCATGCCCTGGTAGGTGGGGTGGTCGGGGCTGCAGCTGCCTCCGGGTTCCGCAGTCACGCACAGAACGGCATCATCGTCTGGCAGTTCCCATATTCCATGTACGTACCGGAGGGTCTCACGAAGGTCTTCGTGGCCCTGCTCATCTCACCTATCGCGGGCTTCATCGCGGCCTGGCTTTTCATGGTCCTGCTCTATCACGTCTTTGGTCGAGTTCCTCCCCGCAAGCTCAACCATCCTTTTCGCCGGCTTCAGGTGCTCTCCGCCGCATTCATGGCCTTCAGCCACGGCACCAACGATGCCCAGAACGCCATGGGCCTGATCACCATGGCGTTGGTGGCCAGTGGCTATCTGGCCAGCTTTGTCGTCCCGGTATGGGTGAAGTTGGTATGCGCGGCCTTCATGGCTCTGGGAACGGCAGCGGGCGGCTGGCGGATCATCAGGACCATCGGACGCAACATCATGGAGCTGCAGCCCATCCACGGCTTTGCCGCGGAAACCTCCGCGGCCAGCGTGGTCCAGGCCTGCAGTCACCTGGGTGCGCCGATCAGCACCACTCACGTCATCTCTTCGGCCATCATGGGAGTGGGGGTATCGCGCCGGCTAAGCGCCGTGCGCTGGAAGGTAGTGGGCAATATCCTGGGAGCGTGGATCCTGACCATGCCCATGGCCGCCTTGGTGGCGATGGTCTCCTATTACGTCATTCATGCCCTGATCCCCTAGCAACCGCCCTGCGCCTGGCGAAGCAGGTCGCAGACCTCTCGAACCGCACCATGCCCCGCAGAGGCCCGGGTGATGTATCCCGCCGCAGCTCGCACTTCCGGCACCGCCTCCGGCGGCGCGACGGTGTAGTCCACCTCCGCAAAGGCTGCCAGATCGTTCACGTCATCCCCCATATAGCACGCTTCGGCACGCGACAAACCACGATCCGCCAGAATCTGCCGTACCGTCTCGCCCTTGTCCATGCAGTTCATCTCACACTGTGCGACCTGCAGACGGCGTGCGCGAGCCGTGGTGATGGGAGAATCGTCTGCGGTGACGAACACCACCTCTACCCCTGACTCTTGCAGCAGTAGCACGCCCTTGCCGTCGCGGACGTCAAATCGCTTCATAACCAGTCCGTCGGCTGAAAAATACATGCCGCCGTCGGACAGGGTGCCATCCACATCGAGCATGAGGAGCTTGATGCTAGCAGAGGGGAAGTTGTTCATGGACAGACAGTTCCGCACAGGCCCCGCGTCGCCCTCCCGACCAGGCAGGATTTGCGCACTTCGGCGGTCAACCTACGCGCAAGCTATTCTGATGCTCATGAGGTGAACAGATTGTCTACATCGGAGCTTGCCGCTCAGCAGTTAGTCCGCAGATGCGATCCCGACACGCTTGGCGTGGAGGATACCTCGGCGGTGGAGGGGATGGGCCCGCCCCTGGGACAGCCGCGTGCTTTGGCTTCCCTGGAGTTCGGCACAGAGATTGGAGGAAACGGTTTCAACATCTTCGTGATGGGCGCCACGGGGACCGGGCGTACATCTGTGGCGCGCATGGTCTTAGAAGAGGCAGCGCGGCGTCAGCCTGCGCCCCCTGACTGGTGCTATGTGCACAACTTTGCAGATCCACTCCGGCCACGGGCATTAAGTCTGCCACCGGGACGAGGCACCTCCCTACGCCGCGACGTGGACGAATTAATCAAGAACCTCAATTCTGCCATTGTCAGTGTCTTCGAAAGCGATGAGTATCAGGCGCGGCGCGACGAGGTCCTCAAGCAGTACCACGAACAACGACACAAGGAGTTGGAAGATTTTGAGCACGAGGCGGAGGAGGCTGGGTTTACGGTCGGACGTGGCCCGGCGGGTCTAGTGGTCGCTCCCACCAAAGAAGGTGAGGTTCTCACGCCCCAGGAGTATGCCGCCCTCCCCCAAGAGGAGCGCGCCGCCCTGGAACGCAAACGTGAGGAGCTGCAAGAGAGGCTGATGGACATCCTGCGTCGCAGCCAGCGCTCGGAACGCGAGGCCCGCGAGGCGGTCCGCCAACTCGACCGGGAGATGGTGCAGTTCGCCTGTGCACATCTCATCGAGGAGCTCATCGAACGCTACCAGGAATTGTCCGAGGTAGTCAGCCACCTGCAAGCCATCATGACGGATCTGGTGGAGAATGTCGCGCACTTCCGGGACGGCGAGGAACGGACCATGCCTATGCCTTTCCCCATCGGCGTGATGATGCAGGAGCGCAGCCCGTACGACCGGTACCGCGTCAACCTACTCGTGGAGCACAGTGAGTCCGCCGGGGCACCCGTAGTCCACGAGGCCAACCCCACGCTCCATAACCTCACCGGAGAGGTGGAGTACCAGACGCAGATGGGAGCCCTGGTCACTGATTTCACCATGATCAAGCCCGGTGCGCTCCACAAGGCCAATGGAGGCTTCCTGGTAATTGACGCCCTGACCTTACTTCGCCGTCCCTATGCCTGGGACGCTATTACGCGCGGTCTGAGGAGTCAGGAGATTCGCATTGAGTCTCTGGGCGATCAGTTTCGTCTGGTCTCCACTGTCTCGCTGGAGCCTGAGCCGATTCCCCTCCACGTCAAGGTTGTGCTCATTGGCACGCCCCAGCTGTACTATCTCCTGTACCAGTACGATGAGGACTTCCGAAAGTTGTTCAAGGTGAAGGCAGATTTCGCCTCCGATATTGATCGGGATTCAGACAGCGAACGTGCCTACCTGGCCTTCATCTCTCGCGTCTGTCGTGACAAGACACTACCGCCCTTTACAGCAGCGGCTGTGGCACGCGTGATCGAACACGGCTCGCGATTGGCCGAGGATCAGGGCAAACTGACCACGCGACTCATGGACATCACCGAACTGGTGCAGGAAGCAGCTTACTGGGCGCGCAAGCGCGAGGCCGAGCGCGTAGAGCCGGAGGACGTCACCCAGGCTATCGAGCAGCACATCTGGCGCTCGAACCGCGTGGAAGAGCGGCTACTCGAGGCGATGCGTAAAGACGTGCTGAAGGTGGACACCGACGGCATGGCGGTGGGCCAGATCAACGGTATTGCTCTCATTCCCCTGGGAGACTTCTCTGTGGGCAGGCCCACGCGAATCACCGCCCGCACGTTCCTGGGGCGCGCAGGCGTGGTCAACATCGAGCGCGAGGTGAAGATGAGTGGCCCTATTCATGACAAGGGCGTATTCATTATCTCGGGGTATCTGGGACAGAAGTACGCGCTCGACAAGCCGATTAGCTGCGCCATCAGCCTGGGCTTTGAGCAGAGCTACGAGGAGATCGAGGGTGACTCCGCGTCCGCTGCCGAGCTCTTTGCGCTGCTCTCGAGTCTGGCCGAGATTCCCCTGCGCCAGGACCTGGCGGTGACGGGCTCGGTCAATCAACATGGCGTGATCCAGCCCATCGGCGGCGTGACGCGCAAGGTGGAGGGCTTCTTTGAGACCTGCAAGGTCAAGAACTTGACCGGGACGCAGGGCGTGCTCATCCCTGCGAGCAACCGCGAGCACCTGATGCTGTCCAGTGAGGTGGTGGCGGCCGTCGAGGCCGGGCAGTTCCATGTATACACCATGGAGAATCTCGATGACGGTCTGGAATTGCTCACCGGGATGCCCGCCGGCGAGCCTGACGAGACCGGCCAGCACCCGGAGGGCACAGTGCACGGTGCAGTACAGAGGAGACTGTCCCACTTTGCGGAGACGCTGAAGGAGTTTATGGGATCGCACGGGGAAGACGAGGCAGAGGAGGAGTAGCTTCTGGTGACTCCCCACCACAGCACACAAGGCGCCCCTGGCGAGCTCCGACAGGGGCAACGTCATATTGACAGCGTCTTCCGGTCCGGGGGAGGCCGGTGTACCGAGCAGTTACCATGCCCAAACAGATGATCGCACAACTGGCTGTCGGTGAGACCGTCAAGGCCCCCTTCCTGGTCCTCGAATGGAGGCTCATGCCCTTCCGCAGCAAGTCGGGACAGTATCTCGACTTGCGTCTCGGAGACCGTAGCGGGGCGATCACGTGCAAGCTCTGGGACTGCGCTGAAGAGGCCGCGAACTCGCTCGAACAGGGAATGATCGCATACATTGAGGGAGAGGTGCAGGACTACCAGGGAAAGCACCAGGTAGTCATACGCCACCTTCGCCCTGCGGACCCGGAGGAATATGACTTGACGGACCTCGTGCGGTGCTCCTCCCGACCGCGCGAGGAGATGATTCACGAGCTGCTGGCCGTCATTGACCAGGTGCAGAATCCCCATCTGCATGGCCTGCTGGAGGATATCTTCGGCGATCCCGACTTCATGGAGCGCTTCGCCAGTCACCCCGGGGCCTCGAAATTGCATCATGCGTGCGTGGGGGGCCTCCTTGAACACACGCTCTCCGTCGTTGGGCTGTGCGCCCAAGCTGCGCAACGCCATCCACGCATCAACCGCGACCTGCTCCTTACCGGCGCGCTGCTGCACGATCTGGGCAAGTTGGAGGAGCTCCAGGCGGAAGGCGGTTTCGACTACACCGACGCCGGTCGCTTCTGCGGCCATACGGTACTGACCGACCGCATGGTGGCAGCCGTCATGCAAGAGCGACCGGAGTTCCCTGAGCAGCTAATGCTGCTTCTGACACACCTGCTCCTGAGTCATCACGGACAGCTTGAGTGGGGGGCGCCGGTGGTACCCAAGACCGCTGAGGCCCTGGCTCTGCACTACGCTGACAACCTCGACGCCCGCGTGCAGATGTTCGAGGACTACCGGGACGGCGCGGAATCTGGCCCCGGTCCCTGGTCCCCCTATAACCGCTCGCTTGAGCGGCAGCTATATCTGGGCGCGCCGGAGCCGCATGGCGAGGCGTCATCTGACCAAGCTGCAGACGCAGCCGGTGAGTGGAGTGATGATGGCACGAACCAGTAGCCAGGCGAACCGGCTCCGCGTGGAGGAGTTGGTGGCCAGGGCCCAGACTGGTGACGAGTGGGCCTTCGAGCAGCTTGTCAACGAATTTAGCGGACGCATCTACAACTACGTTTCGCGCATGGTGCAAGACCCCACAGAGGCCCAGGACGTTGCGCAGGAGACCTTCGTTCGAGCCTACCAGGCCCTGAAGAGCTTCCGAGGGGCCTCCAGCTTCCAAACCTGGCTTTACCGCATCGCCTCGAATCTCGCCATTGACGCAGCGCGGAGGCGTAAACGGCGCCAGGCAGAAGTGGTCTCGATCGAGGAACCCATCGAGAGCGCCGAGGATACGGAGGTCGCACGCGATTTCCCCGATGAACTGGGACGCACCCCGGACGAGGAATTGGAGAGCGCTGAGACTCGTCGCGAAGTCTGGTAAGCAATCGCCGAGTCCTCAGACAAGTTGCGTCCGGTCATAATACTGTATGACCTTCAGGGACTTAGCTATCAGGAGATCGCACGCGTTCTGGGATGTCCGATGGGTACGGTCAAAAGCCGACTTTTCAACGCCCGCAGCCAGTTGCGCGAGAAGCTGCGGGAACGGCTCCTGTTGCCCGCGGGAGAATCAGCAACATCTGTGGAGTCCACACCGGGAGCAGATATGTAGGGGGATACAGAAGCATGAGATGCACCAGATTCCGGCGGCTGGTAGTGTTGATGGAGGTATCGGCGCTATCCGAACGCCAGCGAACCGCATTTCACCACCATTCCGAGCACTGCCCATTGTGCGCGCAGTTTCTCACAGAAATGCGGACTGTCCAGCGCTTAGTCCGCGGCCAGTCAGCGGCCCTGCCGCCGGCGGGCTTCCAGGCCTCGGTGATGGAGAGGATTCGGGTGGTGAAATCCCGGGGCACACAGCAGCCAAAGGCTTAAAGGAGATAGTCCCCAATCACCACCCACGCCGACCGCTTCTTCAGGCCCCTGGCGACGGATGCTTGCTACTCACTGCCAGGGTCCAGCTTCCCTTTGATCGCTGCCAACATGGCGTCTGCGTTGGCTTGCATCTTCTTGAACAGCAGCTTCTGGATCAGTGAGCCAATCAAAGGCACCACGTACTCGTACTCTATCACCAGTATCACGCGCGTGCCCTCGCCCTCGGGCAGGAACTCCCAGCGTCCGCCGTAGGAGGTGTAGTCCCCCTCGATCTGCCCGAAGGTGCAAACGTGTTCGGCGTCATTCCAGAAGTCTTCTTCCGTCCACTTGATCTGCCGGTGTAGCTCCTTCACCACGCCCACCCAACGGCTGACCTGCCGCTCGGGGGTCTGCTCGAGGATCTCTACCTCTTCGACGTCCTCCATGAACTCGGGGAAGCGCTCAATGTCCTTGGCCAGAGCATAGACGGCCTCCAGCGGAGCGGCGATGGTGATCTCACTGCGCACAGTAGACATGGTAAAGTCCTTTCGCTTGTTCAGCCTGGGGGCAAGACAAGAGCAGAACAACGGCGGCCCGACATACCGAGTCCACCATACGCCACCCTCATCATCTTAGTAACAAGTTCAAGTCTTGCACTGCCCCAGGAACCAGTCAATAGCCTCGGCAACACCCGAGGGCTGGTTGGAGGGAACAAAGTCGGCCTCTGCCTTCAGCGCTTCCTCGGCGTCAGGCATGGCCACCGCGTAGGCGGCTCGTTCCAGCAGGGGCAAGTCATTCAAGCGATCCCCAGCGGCCATGGTGCACTCGTGTGTCAGACCGAAGTGCTCCACGAGCCAGTCGAGCGCCGCCCCCTTGGAGACTCCTAGATCCATGAACTCCAGATACTCCGCCATGGAGCGAGTGACATAGAGGCGGTCGCCCCAGCGCACCTGGAACTCAGCGGTGAGTTCCTCTATCGTCTCCGGCTCGTCCACAATGAGGAGCTTGATCGGTTGCTGCCCGTTCAAGCGGCGCAAGTCGCCCGCGGGGATGCTGGGGATCCCCGCGCGCCGGTCGTAGAGCCGCGCCCGCGCGCTCAGGCGGGGCACGTACATCTCGTCATCGAGGTAGTACTGCAGATGCAGGCGCCGGTTGACGCACTCCTGCACGACCTCCTGCGCGAGGTCCGCGGGCATGAGCTTCTTGTACAGCGTCTCGCCGAAGTCCGGCATGCGGATGACCGCGCCGTTGAAGGACACGATCGGGGCGCGGACGCGTAGCGGGCCGATGACCTTCTCCGCAGAGGCGTAGGGGCGGCCAGTGACAATGGCGATGACAGCGCCCTCAGCTTGGGCCCGCTCAATGGCGGCCAGGTTCTCGGCCGTGATGATCAGATCTGGCTCGCGCAGCAAGGTGCCGTCGAGATCCAGGGCAATTAGTTTGTCGGGAGCATTACTAGAGGACATACAGGAAACCCGGATACTCTCTTTCTCGCCTGCCCTCCCCTCCTTCTCGCCCGGGGAAGGGAAACGCTTCGTGCCCTGCTGGGCACTTCTCACCAACGACTGGCGACTCGCGACCCCGCCGTTCCCCTCCCCTACTCGGTACCCAGTCCCCCGAGTATCCGCTCGATGTTGGCTAGGCAGATGCGGCTAGCCTCCTCCCCGCCCTCGGAGAAGGCGGCGCCTCCGGGACGGTTCAGGAGGTCCGTATCCAAATCCGTGGTTGGCCGCCAGTGCGTCTCGAGCGAACAGGCACCTTCATAGCCCATCTCCGCCAGGGCTTTGAACTGGCCGGGAAAGTCAACGTATCCACCCTCACCGATGGGTACGCAGCGCGCTCCATCCGGCGCCGCGGGGTCCTTGACCGCGTCCTTGAGGTGCACGTGGATGACCCACGGCTTCATGCGCTCCCAGGCGTCGGGGAAGGGGAGCTCGCCCTCCGGCGCAAAGACTTCATTCGCCGTGTCCCAGATGGCCCGCACGCGTGGATGATTGAGGTCCTGGTAGAACGCCGCGGCCTCCCGGGCGGTAGCCAGGTGCGTGGAGGCTTCATTCTCGATACCCAGATACACGTCCTCTCGCTCCAGGATCTCCACAGGCTCCTCGAAGGCGTCCAAGAGCTGCTGCCAGACCTGCTGAGCGGGACCCGTCTTCCAGAAAGTGAACCCGCGGATGATCTGGCAGTCCCACATATGGGCCAGGTCCGCAAAGCGCCGCAGGTACTCCAGATGCTGCGCGTACTGCTCCTTGTTACCGAGGTCACACTTGAAGAAGGGCGCTGCCAGACAGACCACACGCATGTCCGCATCATCGAGCATCTCCCTAAGATGACGGGCTTCCTCGTCCGTGAGCACTGGCAGACCCTTGTCCCAGACCGAGCGTGGTTCCACCCCTCTCAGGCGCGGATAGTCCTTCGCCACCGCGAGAATTCGCTCCGGGTCTTGAGAGATTTCGTCACTGATTACACCGAGTGTGAACATCAAGATCACCCTTATCTGGTCTGCACTGGACAGACATTTCCACAACCCAGGCGTGAAGTCCTTGTCCGGGAAGGAGCCAGGGAATCGTCTTCTGTCTCCACGTGCCCGTCATTCCGCCCGGAAGCCGTGGCTGCGCTTAGTTCACCGGGTTCCTCACTGAACTTTTCCTCGCCCCTGTCCATCCAAGAAGGAGCCGCGTGCTCATCCCGCGGCGAGGTTATGTCCATGTCTGAGGGAGATAAGAACTGCGACTTACTCATCATCGGAGCGGGTCCAGCCGGTTGCACCGCAGCGCTCTATGGGGCCCGTGCCGGCCTGACGACCATCATGCTCAGCCCCGGCGAGACGACCGGGATGATGGCTAAGGCCCCCCTGGTGGCCAACTTCCCGGCCCAGCCACCCGCACCGGGCAGGCAGATCCTGGCTCGCATCCGGGAGCAAGCGCTGGCCGCCGGCGCCGAGCATGCGCTCGAGGCGGCGACCTTCGTGGACTTCTCCGGCGAGGACCTGCTGGTCGCCGCGGGGAACTCACTCTACCACGCGGCGGCGGTAATCGTCGCCACCGGAGCGATGGCTCCGGCCCAGCCGGTGCCGGGGGAGCAGGAGTTTCAGGGCCGCGGGGTGGGGTACTGCGTCGCCTGCGATGGGCCGCTCTTCGCTAACAAGGACGTGCTCGTCGTCGGAGAGGATGAGCAGGCCGCCGAGGAGGCGCTTGCTCTCTCAGGCCTGTGCCGGGCAGTCACGCTGGTCACCCCAACGCCCAGGCTGGTCTTCGCGGAAGACCTGCAACAGGCCCTGAACGGCCGCGAGAATGTCATCATCGAGACCGGCCTGCGTCTGCAAGAGATCGTGGGCAACCAGGCGGTCACCGGCGCCACCTTCCGCGACCGCGATGGCGCCGAGCGGGTGCTGGAGGCGGACGGAGTGTTCCTGTACCTGCGCGGTCGTGCCCCGGCGATTGGTTTCCTGCAGGGCACGCTGGAAACCGACGAAAGCGGCTATGTGCTGACCAATGAGCTTTGCCAGACCAGCCATCCTCGGGTCTTCGCCGCCGGGGACGTACGAGCCAAGGAAGTCCGACAGAATATCACGGCCGCGGCAGAGGGCTGCATAGCCGCTCTGGCGGCGGAACGGATGATTCGGCGGACTGAGAAGATTCGATATGATCGCGGAGGAGGCAAGTAACTTCAAGTGAAGATCACACGCAAGATCGTCCACATTGATGAAGAGAAGTGTAACGGGTGCGGGCTGTGTGTCGCTCCCTGCGCGGAGGGCGCCATTGAGATCGTTGACGGCAAGGCCAAGGTCGTGCGTGAGGAGCTGTGTGACGGCGCGGGCTTCTGCCTCGGCATCTGCCCCACAGGGGCCCTGACCATCGAGGAGCGCGAGGCGGAAGCCTTCGACGAACACGCTGTAGAGGAGAAGATGAGAGAACACGGGCCGGTTGAGCTGGACGTGCAGTGTTTCCGTTGCGGAGCCTCTGAGCACGTCGCCCCTCTGATTCCCGTTCGGACCGAGGGCAATAGCCGATGGGTATGCACCCGGTGTCTGCCGTCGCTCATCCATGGATGAGGCTCGGTGGTCATCGAAGCCTAGCTAACAAGGAGATAACAGTGAAGAAAGTCGCTTACCTCGTCACCCGCGCTGGCACCAATGAGCTGGTCGGCGGGTGCCTGTTCAATACCATCAGCTCCGGTCATCACGGAGCGCAAGTCCTGGTCATGCACTTTGCCGAAGACGGCGTCTATCATCTCGTCAAGGGCAGCGCCAATGGCACGAAACTGTCCCAGGCCCAGGCCGAGCAGGGCGTACGGCTGCTGGCCTGCGAGTGTTCGGTGAAGAACCGCGGCCTGGAGAAGCTGCTGATTGATGGCGTAGAGATCGGGCATTTCGCGGAGTTCTACGCCGCTGCCGAAGAGGCGGACCATGTCGTAGCCATCTGACTGAGTGAGCTCTGCACCAGGACGGGGCTAACCGGGATCTGCTCGGCCGTTTTCGTCCTTGCCGCCACTGGACTGCACACTGCAGTGGCGCACGAGGACCTCCGGACGTGCAGAACAGTTTCAGCCCCGCGACCCAAGAGAAAGGACTTCTACCTATGGACCTCACCACTCAACCCAGTGAACATGCCTCGGTAAGGGAGGCGTATGCGGTCGCGCACCAGGCAGGTCTGAGCAACACCGTGGACCGTTTCGTCGCCCAGGGCCCCCGCTGCAACTTCTGCGAGCAGGGGGTTCGCTGTGCCATCTGCTCACAAGGCCCCTGCCGGATTCTCCCCCGGGCCAATCGCGGCGCCTGTGGCATTGACGCTGACGGCCTGACCATGCGCAACCTGATCCACCTCAACATCATGGGTATCTCCGCCTACAGCCACCACGAACGCGAGGTGGCACACACCCTCATCGCCACCGGCAAAGGCCAGACACCTTTCACGATCCAGGAACCGGATAAACTCGCCCACATCTGTGAGAAGCTAGGGCTTTCTGGGGACACCCCCGAGGCGCAGGCCGTCGCCTTCGGCGAGGCGATTCTCGAAGAAATGAATCGCGACTACTACGAGGAGTCGCGGCTGGTGGAGATCTTCGCCCCCGAGAGCCGCAAGGCTCTGTGGCGGGAACTGGGCGTATTCCCAGGCGGCCCCTTGGCAGAGATCCAGGCGGCCTCGACGCGCACCATGACCAACATAGACGGCGATTACCTCTCACTCGCCAAGACCGGCCTGCGTCTGGGCGTATCCAACGCCTACGGAGTCCTGGTTCCGCTGGAGCTGGGGCAGGACGTGCTCTTCGGCGTTCCCCGCCCCCACACCGCTACGGTGGACCTGGGGGTGCTCGACCCCGACTACGTCAACCTCCTCCCCAACGGCCATATGCCCTTCGTGGGCTTCGCCCTGGTGGAAGCCGCTCGCAAACCAGAGAATCAGGAGCGGGCCCGAGCGGCGGGAGCCAAGGGGCTGCGCATCGTCGGCTCTATCGAGACCGGCCAGGAGATGATGCAGCGACTACCCGTGGACGATGTGTTCGTAGGCCTCACAGGCAACTGGATAGTCCTCGAGTACGCCCTCGCCACCGGAGCAGTTGACCTGGTGGTAGCCGACATGAACTGCACCCCGCCACATATCAAGGAGGTCACGGACAAGTTTGGCGCCGAAATACGCGCGGTCTCGGAGGTCCTCGGTGTCCTGGGTGTGGAGCATCTCGACTACCGCCCGCAGCAAGTCGCCGACCAGGCCCAGGAGCTGATTGACCTGGCCATCGCCAATTTCGGCAAGCGCAAGTCCCTGCCCCACTTCCCCGTCTCCAGGACGCAGGAGATCATGACCGGCTTCTCGGTCGAGGCCATCCTGGACGCACTCGGCGGCAGCCTGGAGCCACTGCTGAAGGCCCTTACCGAGGGACAGATTCGAGGCGTGGCCGCCCTGGTGAGCTGCACTACCCTGAAGAACGGTCCGCATGACGCCATGACCGTGGGCGTCGCGAAGGAACTGATCAAGCGTGATGTCCTGGTCCTCTCAGCGGGTTGCGGGAACGCGGCCACCCAGGTTGCCGGACTCAACTCCCTGGAGGCGCAGAATCTGGCCGGGCCCGGACTGCAGGCGGTCTGCCAGGCCCTGGGCGTCCCGCCGGTTCTCAGCTTTGGCACTTGCACTGACACTGGGCGCCTGGCGCTCCTGGTCGGCGCGGTGGCTGACGCTCTCGGCGTTGACCCCTCTCAGCTTCCCGTGGTCGTGACGGCGCCAGAGTACATGGAGCAGAAAGCCACCATCGACGCTCTCTCCGCGCTGGCTCTGGGACTGTATACGCATGTCTCCCCCATTCCCAACGTCACCGGTTCAGCCACCGTGGCCAAACTCCTGACCGAAGACCTGGAAGGCATCACCGGCGGCAAACTCGCCCTAGCTGATGATCCTGTGCAGGCCGTGGAGGGTCTAGTGGAGCATATAGATAAGAAGAGGAAAGAATTGGGACTGAGCTGCAATCAGTAGTTGACACCTTCCCACGGGACCGCGGGTCCGCAGGGCACTTGCCACTGCTCGACAGCTCAAGATCCGTAGACGGGCGGCAATCGCGGCTACGCCGCGAGACTCCCTCCTGCGCTGAAAACCATCTTATCTTCGGGAGGCTTCCCGCATGCCCCAGATCATCTGCCTTGGCGAACCCATCGTGGACATGGTCGCGAATGAGCCCAGTCCTGACCTCATCAACGCGCGACACTTCACCAAGGCCGCGGGTGGAGCGCCCATGAACGTCGCCGCTG
>JAAYIR010000251.1 GCA_012523355.1 candidate division WS1 bacterium | reverse complement strand
GTGCCCCCGCCAGTGGCGCCGCTACCGGCGCCCGCGCCCGGCGAGTCGGGGTCGTCGGTGGAAGTGGGGCCGCCGGTAACGGTGGTATAGAACAGCCGCCGGGTATTGGCGGGGATTTCCCCCCGCTTGACGGCCTGGACCGTGATGTGTGCGGTGCCCTGGCGATCAATGGAGAGGGTAACGCTATCGGAAGACATGCTACTAAACATGCTGGCTTCGGTCTGGGTACCGGGGCGAATGAGCTCCACCTGCGGCCCGGGGCCCGCACTGCTTAGCCAATGAAAGTACAGCGAGGGATCGCCGCCCTTCCTCCAACAAGCGTAGACCAGGCCCACGGCTCCGCAACCGTTGGAGACGACCTGGAGGCCGTCGCTGAACAGCTTCGTCTCAGGGGGCACCTCCAGACGCCGCGTCTGCCAAGGGGCGAGGCTGGTTGTGCCCACCGGCGCCCAGGCCACATTGATGGCCGTATCCTTCTCCCGCCACGCAACATAAACCAACTGGTGCGGCCAATCCAGCGCCCAACGGGCTCTCGACGTACTTCTCGGGACAACAGAGACCCAATCAGCGCGATCGCTAGTGGGAATCACCTGCCAGTCGCCGGGCTCGGCCAGGTTACCCTGGGGAACGAGGCTGGCCACCAGGGGCACCTGTCGGAAGGTGCCGAAGAGACGTGGAATTCCGCCGGGGCCCACGTAGACCGCAGCCAACGCCCAGGGGTGCGTCATCTGGGTGGTAACAGTGTCAAGCTGCGTCTTCTGCCACTCTTGACCCACCTGGCGATAGATCCGGAAGCGAGTCGAGCTGCGAGCGACGAGAGGCTGATTATTGGCGTCGAGCGCGAGGGTGGCGCTTTCTGACCCATCGTCAGTCACCAACTCCGGCTGCGCCCAGTGCCCCCCCTGCCACTTCCAGTAGTAGATTCTGCCGCCAGTGTAGGTGGCGAGCAGATGGAAACCTGCCTCGGGAGTACGGGTGGCGAGACTACGAAGAGTGAGGCCGGTCACACTGCCAGCAAGTGCTGGCAAGGGCACAGCAGTCTGTGACCAGGAACTCCCCGTCTTAAGCAGGGAATAGAGCCCCCATTGCCCCTCAGCATTCTTGGCGATGTACACGATCATCACCCGTCCGCTGGTATCCACACCAATGGCTGAGCGTTCGCTCAGGGGCTGGTAGTCAATCGCGCTGAGGGGAGTGAGTAAGGAGGCGGCATGAACCACACATACAGATACCAGCAGAGGAGAGAAGACGGTCAACAGCCGCAGGGACCGGAAGCGCACGGGTACCACCCTCTCGCATTTGGCGTTATGGACCAGGCGCAGGCAAGCGATTCATGCAACCTGTTGGGCAAACGAGTCCCCGATGGAAGTTCGCCCGTGGCGGCCTAGACAGGTTTTCCACACTCCGCGCAGAACTTGGCCCCCGCCGGAAGCGTGGCTCCACAGTTGCCGCACTGGGCCGCCCCCAGGCTCGCCCCGCAGTTGGGGCAGAACTTGGCTGTCGCCGGAGCTGGCTGCTGACACTGGGGACAGGAAACCTGCCCCGCGTCAGCCGGACCCGGTGAAGAGGGTGCAGCGGGCTGAGCGGGTTGCTGCCCGGCGGCGGGAGGCTGTTGGTCACCACGAAAAGCGTCGCGCATAGCTTCCATCATGGCGCCGCCCATAGCTACGCCAGCGCCCAAACCGGCGCCCATGCCGGCCATGGAGCCCGCGCCACTCGCATCTCCCCCGGCCTGAGGCATGTTGCCGATCGCCTGCGCGGTGCGGAACTGCAGAAAGCTGCGCATGTCGCCTACCCCCCGCATGGCGGCGCGCTGGTCAATCATCTGCGCGACCTCCTCCGGCGGACTGATAGCCTGAATCAGGAAGTCTATCAGCTCCAAACCGTAGCGGGTAAAGTCCTCGCCGACGCGGGCTTTGATGGCCGCTCCCAGGTCGTTGTAATACTGCGGGAGGTCGAGGATCGTCTCCATGGTCTGCCCCAGGACGGAGGTGAGCCGGGTGACGATGAAGTCGCGGAGCCACTCCTGAACCTGCGTTTGAGTGTAGACGTGCTCCGTGCCGACGACCATGTTCACGAACATCTGGGGGTCGCGCACCCGCATGGTGTACTCGCCGAAGGAGCGCAGGCGGACCATGTCCAACTCTTTGTCGCGAAAGAGAACTGGCTCAGGCGTACCCCACTTGAGGTCGGTAAAGACCCGCATGTTGACGAAATAGACCTCGGCCTGGAAGGGCGTGGTCCCGCCAAAAGGCGCGGCGATGGCAGTGCCCAGGAGGGGCAGGTTGAGCGTGGTGAGGGTATGGCGGCCGGGGCCGAAAACGTCGAGGGCCTGGCCATCGCGGAAGAAGACGGCATTCTGGCTTTCGCGCACGACCAATTGGGAGCCGAGGATGATGTTGCCAGAACCCTCGGCAGGCCAGCGGTGGACGATTTCCTCGCCGGTTACATCTCTCCACTCGATGGTTTGTAGCAGGGCCATGATGAGACCTCCTGTATGGTGCGGGGCTGTCAATAGAAGAGCGGATAAGCCGCGTCTCTAGGATGGAGGCGAGGGGGGTTCCTGGTCGCTGGGGACCAGGCCGGCGGTGATCTCCTCGCGGTGCGTAATCGCATCCTGGAGACGCGCAACCTGTTCGTCCATGGCCGCCATCTTCGCCGCCAAGTCTTCCTCAGTGGCGGTCGCCAAGTCCTGCACGGCTCCGTCAATGGCCACGATCTGCTCGCGCATCTTCAGATCGTAGGCGTACATGTTGTTGAGCTCGTCCTCCTTGATCTTGGCCGCGTCCCACCAGCCCGTGTAGCCATAGTCGGCGTAGCGCAGATCGTCGCGAGCCCGGCGTAGGCGCGCGCCCACCCGATCCAGCTTGTCCAGGCCCGCTACTTTCCCCGCGTCGGCCCACTGGCCCACAATCTGTTGGGCACGGGCGATCAGGTCGTCCAACAGCCCCACCAGGTGTTGGCGGACCAGCTCGTCGGCCTTGCGTCGTATACCGCGCTCGCGGTAACCCGCGAAACCCGGAATATAACTGGCCAGCCGCTGAAAGGACCCCTCGTCGCCAATGATGCGAGAGCGCAGATCGGTCATGATACCTCCAGAAGTCGCGAATTGCAGGACCCGAGACGCGAGTAGAAAATGCAGCTCCACCAGTCGCTAGCGCTCGAGACTTACGTCCTTCATGTTCGTTGCACAGGGGCGATTTCCTGCCCACCAGGAGAGCGAGTAAAAGGCATTTTTGACGGGCGGCGATTTCTTGACACCCCCTCTTGCGTCTGCTATAGTCGAAACAGGGTACCGGAAGCCCAAGCAGCGAGAGGTGTAAACATGCCTGGCGGAAAGTTCTGCCCCAAGTGCGGTTACAGCAATCCCGCGGAACGCGGGGCCTGTCTGATGTGCTACGCCCGGCTGGACCAGACTGGCGGTGGGCGCCAGTGCCCCCAGTGCAGTGCCGAGGTCAGCGAGAAGTCGCGATACTGCTCAAATTGCGGCACGTCCCTGGAGGAGGGCCAGGAGGCGGTGCCCGGCCCAGTAGCACTGGCTAACCTCCTTCTGGAGGCAGCCGGAGCCAGTGTTGGCGCCGGAGCCTTTGCCTCGGAACCCGCCGTGGAATCAGGTTTTGCAGAGCCTTCGGTGTTGAGCGAATCGGCCTTCGTCGGGCCCGAATACGCCGCACCAGCGATCTCGGATGCAGCAACAGTGGCGGACTCCGATATGCCGATTACCGGTTCAGGAACCATTCCAGGTTCCGCGCCAGTACCCGATTCAGCCATCGTCTCCGACTATGAGGATTCTCACTTCGAGGTGGCGGAGGAGGCCTTCGGAACGTCCCCGGGCGAGCCGGGGTACGACATGGCAGCCGCCGGACCAACAGTGTATGACAGCACCGGGCCCGCGACCGACAGCGGCGGTCTGCCGGAGGTGGCCCAGACTCAGTACGACTCTGCACTGCCCGCTGACAGCAGCTTTGAGCCGGAGGTAGTCGAGGAGGAAATGTTCGTTCCGCCCCCTCCAGGCGTGGTGACTCCGGAGGAAGCCAGCACCGAGATCGCGCCGCCTCCACCTCCGCCCATGGAGGAGGAACTGCCACCCCCTCCCCCGCCTCCGGTGGACGAAGAGCTAGCGCCACCACCGCCACCCCCCGCCGAGGCAGAGGCTCCGGAAGACCTGGCCTCAGCAGACTTTGGCTGGGAGTTGGACCTGCCCGAGGACAAAGAGAAGCCCGGGTAGAACAGACCCCAACACGCCACTACGGATGCATAACGCAACCCGAGGTCGGGCTCAGGCACAGCAGCAGATTATCTTCCACACGTTTGCACGATGTTCGCCCTTTCTGCCCAACAGCGCACGAAGGGCGGGACAAGGCCCTGACAGATGGCTGGTATCGCCGAGCGAACATCTGAGGTCCGGGAGCGACTGGCGGCCGCTGCCGTCAGAGCTGGACGCTTGCCCTCCGAGATTACCCTGATCGCCGCCAGCAAGACTCGCAGCGTGG
>JAAYIR010000036.1 GCA_012523355.1 candidate division WS1 bacterium | reverse complement strand
CTGCAACTTCCTTGAGGAAGGGCACCGCGCGCTTTCTCAGAAACTCCCGGTCCCCGGTGAACAGCCAGTAGTCGTAGAAGAGCTGCGCCAGCCAGCCGGCGCCCGCAGTCCAGTTTATCCAGGGGCCAATATACGCCAGCCCGTGTGTTGTCTGCGCGATGGCCGCCAGAATGCCCCGGCAGCCGTAGACCCTCCGCGCGTTGGCGCGGTAGTCCTCCAGGCTGGCTTCGTAGTAGCTGAAGTACGGCTCGGTGGTCTCCGCCAAATTGCCTGGCAGCGCCTGCCAGTAGTTCATCTGGATGTTCTCATCATTGTGGTAGTCTGAGGACCAGGGGGGCGCCCAGTCGCCGTTCCAGACCCCCTGTAAGTTGGCAGGCAGGCCTCCGGGGCGTGAGCTGCAGATCAAGAGAAAGCGCCCATAGTCAAACATGCGCTCGAGAAGCGCGGTTTCCGGCTCGCTATCGTAACCCTTGAGGAGTAGCTCTTCATTCGACAACTCACGCGCTTCCCCGGCCTCCAGGTCAAGCCTCATGCGCAGGAAGAGCTCCCGGTGCAGAGCCACATGGCGTTCCCGGAGAACGTCACAGTCATCCGGCAACGCCTCCAGCTCTGCGCGCAACCGCGGCAGGGCCTCCGCCGCCGGTTCGTTGGCATATAGCTTGACCAGAATCAGTATCTCCTCCGCGTCGGTCACGACAATCGTCTTCTCGCCGGTCTCAAGCTTTCCCCCCGTGGGGATCACCCGCGCCAGAATCCCAAACTCTCCGCCGCGGTCATATCGACCCTGCAGGGCCAGCCAGTCCCCTTCTGCGCTCCCTTGGAAGGAGATGTGCACCGTCTCCTCTCCAGGGACCGGACAGAGCGAGAACTCGCAGGTCAGGTCTGCGGACCCTTCGCGGCGACAGCGCATGACTACCGTTTCATCTGCACGCGAGACGAACAACCTGCGCTCGAAGCGTGTGGATCCCTCCCTCCAGGAGACGGCAACCTCGCCGGTGGTGAAGTCCAGGCGGCGTTGGTAATCACGGAACGCCTGACGGGTTTGCGTCATGATCCGTAGCTCGCCGGCGGGGTGATAGGGATCGGGCTGCAGGCGGTGATAGCCCGCCTCCCGCACGCGCTTCCGCAGCAGGGCGGCCGCTTCCTCTCGCCGTCCCTCGCCGAGTAGTTGCTTCAGTTGAGGCAAGCAGGTGTCCAGGTCCTTCAGCCGCCGTAGCCCGGCCAACTCCCATAGCGCCACGTTACCGTAGCCAGCCTCGGCCAGGCGCTCGTGGAGAAAGTTGGTGGCCTCTTCGTAGCGCCCCTGGGCCAGGAGCTGCCGAAGCTCCGGCAGATGTGCGGAGATGTCGGGGAGTGTGGGCTTGTCGGTTCGCAGGAACAGGTCCTCGTGATTGAGCAGTACCCGTTCGCCGCGAATATTGCCGTACACTGCAGCGCCCAGTGTGCCGTTCCCCGTCGCGAAGGCCTCCTCCCAGCGTGTGGCCGGCTGTTTCGAGATCATCTGATGTTTGCGGTCGTTCATTGTTCCTCCCTGCGTGAGCCTTGGCAGTCAGTAGGCCTTTCGTAGGCCGCAGGCAGAGCTGCTGCGGGGAATCGGCCAGAGACGCTAGTACCGCCCGTAGTCATGTGCTGCCTCCACCATGGCCATGACATTGGCCTCCGGGGTATCACGTCCGAGTTGATCACCAGTACAGAGTATGAACTGTCCGTTCGCGCCCGCGTCCTCGATGGCTTGCCGGGCTGCCGCTTTCACCTCGGCAGGGGTCCCGTGCAGCATCAACTGAAAAGTGTTGAGGTTACCGAACAGGACCAGTCGCTGCCCGAATCGGCGTTTGACCTCAGCCAGGTCTACATCCCCTCCAGGGGGCGGCTCCAGCGGATTAACAATATCTACCTCTGTCTCCTCATGGAGGATCTCCACCAACCGTCCCGATCTGCCACAATGATGGATCATCACTGGCACCTCCGCGGCATGGGCCAACGCCACCACATCATTGATGAAGTTCAGGTTGTATCGGTAGTACAGTTCGGGTGAAATGACGCTCAGCGACGAGGAGGACCCGGCGAGGTGGATCATATCCGGCAGCGGTTTTACTTGAAGTCGTGCCGCCAACCGGCACAGGTTATATTCACGGTGCCACTCCATGATCTCCTGAAGTGTAACCGAGCCATCATATAGGTCCAGGAGCATGTCTGCTGTATCGTGGCGCAATTCGTGCCAGAAATCTACAGGCAGGAGAATGTCGAAAGAAGTAACGCCGAGCTCCAGATCTTCTGGAGGTATATCCATCATCATTGTGCGATTGTCCCAGGTCCAATGGTCCCCATGAGCCATGCGGTAGACGGGCCAGTCGCGTGTGAGGTCCTTGATGTATCCCGTTCGCGGATGCACGGGATTCATCCGGCTGTGCAGCGCGGTAGCCTCAATCGTTCCCCGCGGAGTGAGCAGGCGAGTCGTTTCCATGAAGCTGTCCGCATCGAGCCTTTTGCGCTCCGTTTGTACGGTCTTTTGTCCATCGCTCGACATTTCCTGGATACCGTCCTGGTAGCCGGTCCAGAACCACATCTCACAGCCATACTTGCGAGTGAGCTCGGCCATGAGGCGCCCGGGATGGGCGCGCCCCTCCTCCAGGTCAAACATGTCGTAATGGGCGATACGCGAGGCGTACCAGGGGCCAAAGCCGGGCACTACCGGAACGCGGTCCGGCAACTGGCGGTGCATCACGCGGAGCATGCGGTCTCTGGGGGTCATCTAAAGGCTCCTTCTGGGGCCGGGTGCCCGCCGTTCTAGTAGTGGTGCAGCGGTGGGCGGCCGTCAATGCGAGTCTCCACCGGGAAACTGGCACCGGGGAGCGTGAAATCAGGAGCCTGGGGGCCGGGCGATAGGGTCCAGATCCCCTTGGTGGAGATCCCGGCATTCTTCAGGGCCAGCTTGCCGACCAGATCGCAGATCGTCTGGATGTCGCGGATGCTCAAGCCGCTCTGCTCGGCGTACAGCCACTCGCGCAGATGGGTGAGGTGCTGACTAAGCAGGTCGCGGATTAGCTCTTCATCGGCGGGATCCGTCTTGATGAGCGCAGCCGTCAAAGGAGCGAGTACTAGCTTGTCAATTGTCTTGTATAAGCCGGCAGCGGCAGTGAGATCATTAAGGTCTGTGATGAAGTGTGGAAGTGTTCGCACCTCAAAGAGAACAAAGCTGGTGCTCAGCACTGGTTCGCCGCTATCCGCCCAGACCACGCGCTGGTTCGCTGAGCCTGGTCCGGGCACGGCTAGATGCTGCTCCCATTCCTGCCACGGGAAGCTCTCACGGCGGCCCAGCCGGGTTCGTTCCAGTCGGCTGTCTACGTCCGTGACCAGGAAGTAGCGTGCGTAGTTGGTCTCCCGGGGAGAGGAGCCGCTGGCCAGCTCGAAGGTGGCCTCCACAGGCGTCTCCTTGTGCGTGAAGATGCGGAAAACGCGCTCGAAGAGATCCTGGTAGAGAAGATAGGGCGCGGTGGCCGTAGTGAGCCCGGACATCGCTGCCGAGGCGGTAGCCTGCTGGGCGATGGAGTTAAGTACAGGTAAGGCTCCCCCCTGCGTGCGGACGGTATTGCGCAGCAGGACGGTAATGCGAGGCTCAATCGGCGCGCCGACCCGCGTCACGACCGGTAGCCAGGGGGTGCATTGCAGTTGCGATTGCGGCAGCCACGGCTGACCAGGGGCGACTTGTCCCCAGGCTACCGGCGCCAGTATACCGTTGGTGTCATAGTCCAGCCGCAAGGAGATGACGGCGTCGCGATCGCCGCGGTCACCGAATAGCATCTGCCGCAGCCAGCTCGGACGGCTGCTGCTCACCTGAGCCTGAACCATGCGCAGAGAGAAGTAGCCGTCGCCCGCGGCCACAGTCTCGGTACGGGCAGTGGAGCAGTACCACGCCGCGCCCAGGTTAGGCTGAGGCTGGTCAGCCGCGCCCGCCGGTAGCATCATGCCAATCAACGCCGCCGCTGTGAGCAGCAGGCAAAGCAGACTTCTCATGGGAGGCCCTTTCCGGAATTGAGATGACCAAGCGAGGGGAATTTCGACGACGCGGCAGCGCCTTCCTCTACCTCGGCATTGATTCCAGGCTTTCCGGCAATCCTGCCACGAAGTCTCGTATCTCATCCCGCACGCGGCGGTAGATGGCCAGGGCCTCCTCTTCAGTCTTCGTCCTGGCCGCCAGTGCCGGTGGGTCGTCGAACCCGTGGTGGATCATCTCGACGCCTGGCAGATAGGGGCACGCCTCGCTCTCCCAGTCGCACAGGGTGATGGCATAGTCGAAGGCCAGGCCCTTGAGTTCGTTCACGTGTTTGGAGCGCTGCCCAGAGATATCCACTCCCACTTCCGCCATGACCTGCACCGTCATCGGCGTGATTCCCGAGGGGCTGATACCTGCTGAGTAGGTCTCCAGCGCTCTTGGTTTGAGCTTTTTCGCCCAGCCCTCGGCCATTTGACTGCGACAGGAATTATGGACACACAGAAACAGTATGCGGACGAGTTCTCTTGTCATGGTTCTTCCGGAAGGGCGTTAAGCCGACTGCTCACACTCTGCTCTTCCCCGCCTGATTCTCTACCTCCTCTGACGGCAAGAGGAATCAGACTTCCTCCGTGGAAGGTACACACAACATCCGTTACCTACAGCAGGGAGGACTTACTATGCAAGTTGGCACCCTTGAAGTCAAACCCGGAATGAAGACCCGTGGCTTTCTCGAGACCCCAGGCTACGCCAATGCTCTGAAGGCCCGCGTACCCGTACTGATCGCCGCTGGAGAGAAGCCCGGCCCGACACTTTCTGTGGTCACTGGCCAGCATGGTCGGGAGCTCAACGGCATGGAGGCCGTGCGGCGGGTGTTCGACCAGCTGGAGCCGGCAACCATGTCTGGCACCTTCCTGGCCGTACCCGTCGCCAACCCTCTGGCGGTTCGCCTCCGCCAGCAGGACTTTTCCGACGAGCTGGCCCGCTATCTGAGTACTTGCCGCAACACGAACATGAATCGTGTCTGGCCTGGGAATGCCGAGGGGAATGTGATCGAGCAGCTCGCCTACACCATCTGGAACGGCATCGTCGCCCAGGCGGACTGTGCCGTCGATCTTCACGGCTGGACCGACCTCAGCCTGGGGCTGGTATGGGCCGATGAGCGCGAGCGTGAGCTGGCTCGGGTGTTTGGCTACGGGATCTACATGGTCAGCCAGTACGCGGGAAGACACAACCACAACCTGGATACCACCTGCTACGATAACGGCATCCCCAGCGTGACCGCCGAGCTGCCGCCGCAGAACGTCGTGCACGAGGACGGCATTTGCATGGGCGTGCGCGGTCTGACCAATCTACTCATCCACCTGGGCATCGTGGAGGGCACTGTGGAGATCCCGGAGGATCAGGTCTACATCATGAGCGACCACGTCGAGTATCAGCTCCAGGCCGAGTGCGAGGGCCTGCTGGTGCCGGTCCTGAAGAAGGGCGACATGGTTGCCGAGGGGGACCTGATCGCCCAGATTGTCTCCCTGGAGACGATGGAAGTGGCCCAGGAAGTGCGCTCGCCGGCCCAGGGGCTGCTCTACAACGTGGGCTTCCTGCGCATGGAGGCTCTGGCGCATAGCAGCATCCTGTTTGGCGGGGAGACCGTGGCTTTGGTCAAGGAGGTACTGAAGGCGTAGCTGTAATTTGGTCTGCCATGAGCAGCCTGACTTCTCGCGAACGCATGCTCGTCGCCATGGCCAACGGCGTACCGGACCGCGTGCCGGTGGCGCCGGACATGTCCAACATGATCCCCTGCCGTCTCACCGGCAAGCCCTTCTGGGACATCTATCTGTACCAGGACCCGCCGCTGTGGCGCGCCTACATCGAGGCGGTCAACTACTTCGGCACCGACGGATGGATCTGGAGCCTGGAAGATTTCCATGTGCCCGACCCCGACGCGCCGGCTCCCGACCCCGAAGAGCACACCGAGACCGTCATCGTGGAGCGCACCCCGCGGCGCATCGTCACGCGGAGCTTCCTCCAGCGGCCAGGTCAGGTCCGGGAATGGTCGCCGCACGTTACGGTCTATCCGGTTGACGACCCCCCCAGCTGTGTCCTGGCTGGCAAGGTTGGCCTGGCCGCCCCGCCCGATAAGTGGGAGCGGATCGAGGGTGTCAAGCAGCAGAAGCAGGGCTTCGAGCTCCTGCAAGAGGCGTTGGACTACTTCGGGGACCGTGGCGTAATTGGTGCGCTGGTGGCGCCCCCGCAACTTGTCGGTCCCGACCGGGGCTTGGGGTACTCCGTTTACGACTACTACGACCGCTACGACGAGGTGAAGGCCTGGGCGGAAGATCTGCACCAGCAACAGATAGCGTACCTGCGTCGCATTCTGTCCGGTCCGGTCCGACCTGACTTCATCCTCACCGGCGGCTCCGGCATGTTGGTCTTCGGCACGCCCCAGATCATTCGCGATCTCTCCCTCCCCGCGCTACAGGACCTCACTCGCCTCTGCCAGGAAGAGGGCCTCCCTTCTCAGGTGCATTGCTGCGGTCCAGAGCGCGAGTTGGTGAAGATGTGTGCCGAGGAAACGGACCTGAGTTCCATCAATCCGTTGGAGATCCCGCCGATGGGCGACTGCGACTTGGCGGAGATCAAGCAGAGCTTTGGGGCGAAACTGGGATTGATGGGCAACCTGCACACCACGAAAGTGATGCTGCGCGGGAGCGTCAAGGACGTGCGCCGGGAGAGCCTGAAGGCTCTGCTCGCGGCGGGCGAGAACGGCGGCTTCGTTCTCTCCACCGGGGATCAATGCGGGCGTGACACCCCCGACGAGAACCTCCGGGCGATGGTGGAGGTAGCGGAGGAGTTCGGTGTCTATCCCCTCGACTTCGGACGGCTGGAGCGCGAGATCAGAAGGCTGGACTAGCCCTGAGGGGTTAGCTGCCGCCAGCTCTGTCCGCCTCCTCGCGGGCCCGCTCCGCCCAGCGGACGAGACGGTCTAGCCTGCCGTTGAAGGTCTCGACGTCGCACAGCGTGAGCGAGTGGGGCAGGCCTCGCATCACGGCCTCACGTTCCTGCAGGTCACGTACCATCTCGGTCTCCGTGTCATCGAAAAGCACCCGCGTTGGATGCGAATGAACTTCGTAGGCAACGTTCGTTCCCAGCGTTTCCACGACTGGCGCCGGTGGAGTCCACGGGCTGATGTGAAAGAGCGCCAGGTGCGGAAGATCGCGGATGACCGAGGCCTTCCGCGATAGGTCCTCACAACCGTGGTAGTAGACGCGCCAGTACAGAGACGCAACGCGGGCGTTGTAGGGTTGGATGAACTCCGCATACATCTCCGGCGAGAAGGAGGCCGCCGACTGGGCATGCACATAGGCCCAGGTGGCAGCCAGGCTGGTGGGGGAGAGGTCGGCAGGCACTTCATCATAGACGGCATGCCAGTCAAACTGTGTCGCGTCCACCAGGCCCGCCTTCTCGCGGGATTGCTGGTAGCGGAGAGTGCCTTCGGTAAAGAACTCCATGAGCCGGTGGACAAAGGCGGGCCGGTCATAGACGTCATATAGCAGTTGGTTCATGCTGCAGAAGCGTACGGCCCACTCAAAGGGCCCGCAGCCCAGTTCGTCACCCGCAAACTTGACCTGCAGGCGGCCCCCTAGTAGGGCGGCCGCCTGCTCCTCCAGGGCTATTCGCGCGGGCTCATCCACCTCGCAGCGCGGCCAAGACAGCCGCTCGAGGTCTTCGTCCTCCAGGATCAGGGGAATGGGCTTGTAGGCCCCTCCATGCGCGTCCGGAAGGTGCGAGGCCGGCTCGAGACCCCACAACGGTCTGCGGTTCTCCGGGCGGGGCACCCACAGCGTCACCCAGGGGAGCACTGGCCCGTCGTCGGGAATCTCAGTCGCTTTCCACAGCTTGAGACGGAGTTGCGACTCGAGGCTGTGCGCCAGGGCGTGCTCATGCGCAAAGCCGCCGGGGACGCCAATCTCCCTCTCCCACACCCGGGGATATATGGCTGCATTGATGAGGGTGACGCCCGGCTCCAGGTGGTGCAGAGCTGCCCAACGCTGCCTCCGCCGCTTGTGTTCGAGACTGCCTGCGACCTCTGCCACCTCCGCTGCCAGATCGCACAACAGCGGGTCCGGCGTTGCGACTCGTCGTGATGGGTGACTCGCCAATTCTTACCTCCGGTGTGCCCCGGCTCGCAACTACCAGCGGTCTCGAACATCTCCTCAATCGCGGCCACAGTCCAGTCCACCAGCGCGCGTCCCCCCTCCGGGCCGATAGCGGTACTGGGGCCAATGGCTCCGTAGCTGCCGGACTGCACGGCACGTTGGGTAGGTAGGTACGTGCCGTTTCCCACCAGCTGTACCACGAAGGTCTGCACCGCTTTGCTGCGAGCCTTGATCTGCACCCCAAAGTCCAGGTAGTACTCAAAGGGGTTCGTGGCTATCGCGACCTCTCCCAGGCGCAGCAGGTGAATCTCGTGCGGTATGGTTGGCTCTGTAGCCTGCTGTTCATAGCGCTCTTTCACGCGTCCCCACCAAACCATGGAGCTGTGACGGGCGGTAATCTCTTGGTACCATCGCGGCTCTTGGCGCTTCTCTGGATGTGCGAGGAGATCCTCGCGCAAGGCCTCATAATCGCGCCGCGCCTTGTCCGCCTCAATCTCTGCCGCGGCCACCTCTTCTTTCGTGAACAGGCGACGTGGCAGCTCCACCATTTCTGCGCGATGTATCATGAGGGGCGCCGGATCCAGCTCTTGCTCCATGCAGGGCAGAATACTCATGACCGCATCTGCGATGCGCACCCCAATCTCTTCCCGTTCCGAGCGTCCCGCCAGGCGCCGCATCCGCTCCTCCGCCTGCTGATTGACCAGGAGATGTGGCGACTGATCCCCGGCCGCGCTGGCTTGGGGAAGCACGTACAGATCCGGCCCCAGGCGTTTCTTCAACTCTTCGCGCGTCTCGTGCCAGTAATCGGCGCTGACCATCCATTCGCTCTCCGAGACTTGCGAGGGGCAGGGCACATTGACGACCAATCCGGTCAAACGCTTCTCACTATTCCAGAATCCCAGCACGTTGACGGTATGGTCCTCATAGCCTTCGACGTGGCTAAACTCCGGGTCATTCGTCTTGCCATACATCACACTGTGGCCATCGTAGTACGTGACACGTCGGTTATGGCCGACTACGGCCTGCCCCAGGCCGTATCCCATTGCCGCCGGTTCCCGGCTCTGCCAGGCCTCCACAACCGCCGCCGCGATCTTTGTGGAGAAGTGGGCCTCAACTTCCGCCGGGGTCATCGCCTCCAGCTTCAGGTCCTTGTCCCGGGGGGGTGACATGGCCAGGTCGCGAGCGTTCTGCTGCGGGTTGCGCGCATCCGGCGCCGTATGCGTATGCGTCGCGTTGAGAAAGAGCAGGCTCACGTCGAGGTCGGGCAACGCAGCACGCACCTTCTCGCGGACAGCCTCGCGTAAACCCTCAGGTATCGCCACTATGTCCACGCTGACCAGCACAGCCTGGCTGGCAGTCTGGCCCCCGCGCACCGATTCCAGTGCCAGGGCAGTCGCCGTGATTGGGTCGCGGACGCCCTCCGAGACACGCGCGTGAAACTGCCCTGCCAGCACCACCGGTTGATCCGGGGTTAGATCCGTCTTCGCCCAACCGACTCTCAAACTTTCAGTCTGCTCGGACATCTTGCCTCAACTCCCATCAGAATCCTTGGCTAGCCATGAACGCGTTATTGTACCTTGGCCACCTGGTCTAACAACTCGGCGCGGATGGTCCGGAACTTCGCCGGGTCCTTGATGTACCCCTTCAGGGTGGGCAGTACCTCCGTCGCCAGCCGTCGGGCCTCCTCGGGCTTCTCAGCGTCCAGTACTCTCAGGAGTTCGTAGTCCTGCACCCCTTCCAGCAGCGTCTCGTGCCGGATTGAGTCCAGTGGCCGCCCGCCTGGCCCGGGGTACACCAGGTGCGTGTCCCCCGCGGGCAGATGGTGCTTGCCCTGCAGGCTATGGGCCTCCGTGTCGTTGAAGGGGCCGTTGCGGCTGTTCCACGCTGCCCACTGATTGAACCCCCAGTGCAGGTACCCGGTCGCGCCTGCGGTGTAGTTGAACCAATGCAACACCCGCGTGCCCAGCAGTGGCATGTTCAGGAACCGGTTGGGGTAGGCGCCGCTCGGTGCGAGACAGGTATAGTGCCAGACCTCCTCGCCCGCCCGTTGGCGCTTCTGGTAGAAGGGCTGCTCGTCCTCCAACTCCTGGCTTTGCGGGCACCAGACATCTACCGCCCCCACCAGCGCCTCATTCCCCATGGTGGCATCCACGCGCCGCAGCTCCGGCGCGAATTCCTGCACGAGCTTAGCGAGGGTCAGGTACGACTCGGCATTGGCCGTCACCGGCTCATCGGCCTGGTGCTGCAGATACCGTTCCAGCCAGCCGCGCTCTTTCAGGTGAGCGACCAGGGCCGGCAGGAATTCGCTCAGGAAGTCCCGCGTGCTTTGCTCCTCGACCGGCCGGCCCTTGAGGTCCTCCACATCTCCCGAGGGGGAAGCTACGGAGAAGCCGCTCAGTGCAAAACCGCCCTCCTAGCCGCTCAACCGTCTGGCCAGATGCCCGCCCTCAATCAACCCGATCGCCCCCGCCTGGATGAATGTCTCCACCCAGCGGTCGAAGCGCGTAAAGTCAACCTGCAGCTTGCCCTGGTGATCGCGAGTCAGGCACAGGAGCTCACGCAGCGGCGTGAGGATGACGTTGGAGCGATGCTCGGCGAGATTCCGCCCCCAGATGCTTAGTAACCGCCAGTGCTCTTCGCTCCACGGCGGGACGTGCCCCGCTTCGGCAATCGCCTTTTGGCTAAACCAGTGGGTGAGCTTCAGGCTCCGCTCGCTGGGCACCCTCGCTGGTGAGACCTCAACTTTCAGCGGCAAGCTGGCCTCGCCCGCTGCCGTCTTCACCGTCACGCGACCCGCATACTTCCCCGGAGCGGCGTCCTCCGGCACCTGCAGTGTCAACCACAGCGGAATCGTCATTCCGCCCGGCACATTGCCGGTGAGCCCGCCGGCCCAGTCCGCCGCCCCATGAATGGCTGTGGCAGCTGCCTCGTCTAGTAGGGGGTCGGGAAAGAAGCTGGGACCGGGCCGCAGCCGGACGGTGGGATCCACGGAGAAGGCGGGGGTGCGCACCGGTACGTATTCCACGCGCCGCCAGGAGGTCTCCTCCAGGCATGCCTTGCCGTCTGCCGAGCGGGGAGGGTCCAGCGCGACCTCCAGTACCGGCGCGTCGCTGTCCACCTGAAACGCCATCTGTGCTGACTCGGTTGCGCCCCGCGCCGCCAGTACCTCCACCGGCGCCTCCGCTCCCGGCGTGTCGTCGGGAAATACCTTCACGAGTGAATCCACGGGCCAAAGTTTGAGCATGACCTTCACCCCAGTTGCTATGCTATGCAGTCCTCGGGGGCGTGTTCGCCGCAAATGGGAGGCTTCCCTCTTGGAGGCGTCAACCCTCAGCAAACGACACAAATGAGGCGGTGCCGACGCTGTGTCAGCCAGAGGCGGGGACAAGCTGCTGCCAAAGAGGTGTCAACTACCAGAAATGTCGCTTGGCGAAGCTGAAGCCAGATCCGGTCTTTAGGTACCGCTCAAACTCGGCAGCCTTGGTGGCGTCGGCGAAGTGGATCGCCGCTACCACCGTCCAGGGGCGAAACTTGGCTGTGTGCGGTGACTGCCCGGCATTGTGTGCCGCGAGACGTACCCGCAGGTTACTGGTTGAGCCTATGTAGCGCTCACCAGGGCGGCTGGTGCTCTGGAGGAGGTATACGCATTTCACGAGGAGGTGATTCCTCGCTCAGTCACCTGTCGCCTACCAGGACAGTTACGGCCAAGAGGGGCTCGCCACCCGTAGCTTGCGGGAGCTGTCTGCAGATATCGTCGCGATGGTCTGTAACTTGGGGCCCCACTTCGCTAAAGCTACGTGGGGCACCCTTCGCTCGCGGAATCTGCAGACAGATTCCGCGAGCGAAGGGTGGTGGAGGTGGCGGGAATCGAACCCGCGTCCGAAGAGGTGCGATTGAAGCGTCTACGGGTGTAGCGCCGGGTTAGATTTCGCTCCCTGCTTTGTCGCGGCGCGCGACGGCCGGGAGCTAGCCTGACTTGAGTTTCGCCCCCCGTTCGCCCAGGCAACGGCGAGGGACTAGCCGATCTGATTACCCCCGGCTCCCGCCCGACCGGCGAGGCGGGACGGAGGGGCTACTTATGCAGCCAGTGCCAAGTTGTTGTTGGCGTTTGTGGTTTTCCCGCGTTTTACGAGAT
>JAAYIR010000250.1 GCA_012523355.1 candidate division WS1 bacterium | reverse complement strand
TACCGGCTGGCCATGTACCTGTTCCCCGAGGTGAGGGTCTATCGCTTCCCGTTGGAGCCGACGCTGGAGGTCACGGGGGGCCCCAATGCTGGCTACCAGAAGCAAAGCGCGATGGTGAAGCCACCGGTCACGCTTCCGGGGACGCGGTACCTGCTGCTGGGGGATGACCATATGGTGGGCTATCTCCCCCCGGGGACGCGGGTGCAGCAGGTCGTGGATACGGAGCACACCGTGGTGTATGTGGCGGAGCTGGATCCTGGCGTACCACTGGTGCTGGGCGCAGAGGGGACTGTGCAGTTGCGGCAGAAGTGAGGGAGGGTCAACCCGCGCGGGGCCTCGCCCCCGGGGCGGCTGCGAGGCAGCCGCCGCTCGGCCGGTCCCTCCAAGGGTCACGATGGCAGAAGCGGGGCGGGCAACCCGGAGAGCGGGCGGCAATTCGGCGCGGACGCCGAAAAGCCGCCCCTACGGGAACGGCAAGAGGCCTCACCCCCTGGCGGCCGCGAGGTAGCCGCCGGTCCCCCTCTCCCCGCGTCCTCGCTCCGCTCGTCCTGGGGAGAGGGGGATAGGATGGGGGAGTTGGGCCGGGCTCGCGGCGCGGCCGCCGCTCGGCCGGCCCCTCCAAGGGTAACGAGGGCAGGGGGTGTCTAGCTCTCTGAGTCCCAGTGGAGCTTGTCGCGGAGACGGCTGTAGAAGCAGCGGTGGCCCGTCTGAACCAGGCGCGCACGGAAGGGCGCCGCGGTCACCCGCACCTCCTCCTCCGGGCGGAGGTCCGCATGTACCTGCCCGTCAGCCACCACGTGCATCTCGGTATGCTCCTGGGCGCGCATTTCCTCAGCCAGGAGGCGGATCTCCGCCTCCGCGGGCACGATCAGGGGCCGGGTATAGAGCGTGTGGGCGCAGATGGGCATGAGCACCAGACAGGGCACGACGGGGTCTACCAGCGGCCCGCCGGCGGAGAGGTTGTAGGCCGTGGAACCGGTGGGCGTGGCGATGATCAACCCGTCGGCGGGGTAGGTGGTCACGAACTCACCGTTCACCCACACCTTCACCCGGGCCATGCGCAGGGCGTAGACGCGGGAGATGACCAGATCGTTAAGCGCGTGTAGCGGCTTGCCGCTCTCCCCGTCGGCCAGGATGCGGGCCTCCAGCATCAGGCGCTCCTCGAGACGGAACTCGCCCCGGAGCAGTGCGGGGAGCAGCGCGAGGGTCTGCTCAAAATCCTCCTCGGCCAGGAAGCCAAAGGCGCCAAGGTCCACGCCGAGGAGAGGTACTCCGGCCGGTGCGGCAGCGCGGGCGGCGGCCAGGAAGGTCCCGTCCCCTCCCATGGCGATGACCAACTGGCTCTCGCTGGACCAGGTATCCGTGACCTCGGCCTCTTCCAGCCCCAGCGTGGCCATGCGAGGTTCGAGTCGCACCTCCACGCCGGCCTCCCGCAGAGTCTGTACCAGACGCAAGGCGCTTTCCACGGCCTGAGGTTTGTGCAGGGCCGCCAACAGGCCGACTCGTGTGATGCTTTGTGCCATCCGTGCTCCTATCCGAGTTCCGCGCGGCCCGGGGTGGGCTGGAGAGCCTCCAGGTTCTGCTTCGCCGGAGCATAGTCCGGGTCCGCGCTCAGCGCTCGCCGGTAGTACTCACGGGCCCTGACGAGATCTCCCTGCTGCTGGTAGACGACCCCGAGATTGTTCAGGGCCGGAGCGAAGCGCGGATTGGCGGCCACCGCCGCCTGGAAGTGCTTGCCGGCGTTGTTCAGGTCCTTGCGGTCCAGGTAGCAGAGGCCGGCATTATTCTGGGCCGCAGCGTTCTTGGGGTTGATCTGGACGACGCGCAGGTACGTGCGCAGGGCCTGGTCCCGATCGCCATCCTCGTAATAGGCATCGGCCAGGCCCAGGTTGGCTCCCTCACTGTCGGGGAAACGGCGCACCGCGTTCTGCCACTGCTTGAGCGCCTCTTCCTGCTGTCCGTTCTTGGCCAGGGCCCGGGCCAGGTTGAGGAAGGGGACTTCCAGGGCCGGGTTGGCGTCCATGGCCTTGCGGAAGGCGATAACCGCCCCGCCATAGTTGCCCTGTTCAAACTGGAGCCAGCCCAGGTTGTTGAGGCAGTTGGCGTTGTCCGGCTCCAGGGTGAGCGCCTGGTTGTAGGCCTCCTCGGCAGCCGGGTAGTTCTTGAGCGCGCTGTGCACCAGGCCCAGGTTGTACTGGGCCACGAAGTTGCCCGGCAGCGCCTCCGCCGCAGCCGCCACATGGGTGAGCGCCTCCTGGTGCCGGCCCTGGTTATACAGAGCGACGCCATAGCCCAGCAGGGCCTCCGGCTTTTCCGGCACTAGCTTGAGCGCGTGCTGGTAGGAGTCCGCCGCCTCGGCGTCCTGCTTGTACTGCAACTGCAAGGCGCCGAGACTCATCCAGTGGTCGGGGTTGTCCGGCTGAAGCCGAACCACGGCCTGGTATTCACGAATGGCCTTGTCCAGTATGCCGCGCTTGTGCAGGGCGTAGCCGAAGTTGAGGTGCGCCTCGACGTCATTAGGTCGGGCCGCCAGGGCGCGATTGTACTCGTTGAAGGCGGCGGTGAAGTCGTTCTGGCGCACCTTGAGGTTGGCGAGGTTGTAGTGGGCGTCGAAGTAGTCAGGGTCCAGAGCCAGGGCGGCACGATAGGCGATCTCGGCTTTGTCCATTTGTCCGGCCGCGGCGTAGGCGTTGCCCAGGTTATTCTGCACGATCTTGGACTTGGGGTCGGCCTTGACGGCCCGCTCGAGGTACTGGACGGCCCGAGGCAGTTTGCCAGTCTCCAGGGCCACGGTGCCGGCCCAGGCCAGGATGACTGGCTCGTTGGGCTGGGCCTTGAGCGCCTCCTCAAAGGCCTCCAGAGCGCCGGCCAGGTCCTGCTGTTCATAGAGGGTCAGCCCGCGGCGGAAAGCGTTCGGATTCTCCTGAGCGTAGACCACCGTGGCGGTCAGGGTCAGGGCCAG
>JAAYIR010000249.1 GCA_012523355.1 candidate division WS1 bacterium | reverse complement strand
GGAGGAGTTTGACCGGGTGTTCGCCGAGGGGCAACGACCTGTGGAGATGCCAGAGATCGTGATCACGCCCGCGGAGGCGCAGGCGGGAGTGCCGATTATTCAACTCATTCGGCGGGCGGAGTTCACGTCCAGCAACTCCGAGGCGCGACGGTTGGTGCGGCAGCGGGCCGTGCGCCTGAATGAGGTCACCATTGACGACGAGAAGGCGCAGGTAGGCGTCCAGGACGGTGACGTGCTCCAGGTGGGGAAGCTGCGGTTCGGGCGACTCACGCTTCGGTAAGGTCCGTTGCGGAGGGAAGTCATTCCGGAGCTAGGCGCTGGGAGGCGGGAGGGGGGTGCCGCAGCCGCGGCAGAAGCGGTCCTCCTGGTCCAGTTCCCGGCCGCACTTGGCGCAGCGTAGCGGTCCAGGACGCTCGACCCCCTCGGCCTCCACCTTGACGTACTCTGCACGGAGTTCCTCCACCTGCTTCTGCAACTCCTGGAGTCGGCGCATGACAGAGTCGAACTCGGTGTCCTGGAAGGCGCCTTGTCGCCAGAGTTGCTGGGCGATCTTTCCGGCTTCGCGCTGCTGGATCTCAATTTGGTTTTCGAGCTGGGCCAACTCGGCCTGAATCTGGATCAGTCGGCCTCCGCTGGCGGCGCCGTGCGCAAGGTCGTCAAAGGCCTTGCGGGCGCGGTCGAAGAGGTCCATGTCTCATCACCTCCGTGCTCCCGCGGGAGGAAATCATTCGGCGGGCCGCGGGGCAATTCCTTCAGAGTCCAGGCAACCGGTGAAGAGTCAGGAGAAAGTCTCGCCCCGAAGAAGAAGGATTGGCAGTTCTGCACCCCGACAAGAAACACTGGCCGTCACGTGCAGTGACGACCCGTGAAGCCCGAAAACTGCTGCATGGACAGACGGTGGAGAAGCTACCAGCCACCGCCCCGGCAGGTAGGCCCGCCATGGGGTCCGCTGGAGGCGCCCCAGCTACCTCCGATATACCAGCTTCCGCCATAGTGATGCGGCGGGCGCGGGGCAGGCCGGTGAGGCTTGTAGCGCGGAGGCGGGGGTGGCGGCGGCGGTGGCGGGCAGTAGCCGTAGCCATACGAGTAGCCGTAGCCATAGCCATAGCGGCGCGGCGGGCAATCGCGGTCGGCCCGGTCCAGGGCATCGTAGACCAGATAGCCCACGGCCGCTCCGGCCAGGATTTTCACCCAATCATCACTGGCTACTGCCGGGCGCGGCGCGGTAAGGGTGAGCGCGAGCGCCATGACGAGCGTGAGGGCAATGAAACCCGCAAGTGTTCTCCCTGGCATCGTGATCCCTCCTTTCTGCAAGACTGAGATGGCAAGCAGACCAGTAGGATGGTCGCCGACTAACGCGAGTTGCCGTACGGCCAGCCCAGATTCGTCATCGGAATACCGCGGAATAGGCTGGGGTCCTCATACCAGTAGATCCCTGGCAGAGGCACCGGGGAGACCAGGTTGAGCGGCTGGGTACCGGGCGCCGAGTGTCGCACGTTGGAAATGCCACTCTGCGGACGGTGCAGCGGCAGAGCGCGGTAACGATAGTAGAACGACGGCTGGATGGTATTGGGGTCCGCGCGATAGACGAAGCCCTGCGGTGGAGCGGGGCTCATCTCGGCCTCGAAAAACCCCTGGTAATACAGCGTCGGAGAATCAGCCGCCATGAGGCTGGTGGCGGAGAGAGTAGCAAGCACGGCTACCGCCAAAAAGATCAAACCTTTGCGCATGGTGTCTCATCCTTTCCCGGCTACCTACTATAGTATGTAGTGTACCCAGTTCTGGTACTATTGTCAATAGTACATAACGCTGGCTCGAGAAAATGGTTCCCAGGGAAGAGGTTGATTCGAAGACAGTTTGTGTGTTATAATCAACCAATCATGAGAGAGAGACCCTTTGCTGCTGCGATTGCCGCCCGCGCTTCCCTCGCCCTATCCCTGCGGCGCACGTGGGCCCTTCAAGTCGTGGGTGTGGTCGGGTTTGCCGCGCTGATGGCGGGGGCCGCTCAGGTGCGCGTACCGTTGCCCTTCACGCCGGTGCCCGTGACGTTGCAGACAGGCGTGGCGCTCCTGAGTGGAGCCACCCTGGGCCCGATAGGGGGGGCCGCCGCCATGGCGCTCTTCTTGCTCGCGGGCCTGGCAGGGTTCCCGGTCTTGACCACTGGCGCGGTGTTGGGGACGACGGTCGGATATCTTCTGGGGTTCATCGCCGCGGCTGCGGTGGTAGGGGTCATGAGCCGCTGTGGCTGGTGGAGGATGGCCCTGGGGATGGTCGCGGGCGGCGCGCTGATTCTGGTGTGCGGGAGCGCGGGGCTGCGCGTTGTGATGCACCTGGAACCAGCACAGGCGATAGCTGTGGGCCTGGTGCCCTTCCTGTTCGGAGACGCGCTCAAGACCGGCGCGGCACTGGCTGCGGCGCGCCTGACCAGGCCCGCGTGGCGGCGCCTGCTGCGTTAGCTTTCCATCATGGACTGGTCGCTCGCCAAGCCACAGGAAGAGGCGGAGCTGCCCGAGTCGGGCGTCATCGTGCCGGCATGGTTTCCGTCTGAGTTGCCTCCGGCGCAGATTCGCATGCTTCTCCACCATACCCTGGCAGGGTCGCAGCGTCTGACGCCGGCGGAACGGCTGGTGGTGGTGGTGGATGGCCAGCCGCGGGTGTCGGCGGTTGCACACGAACTGCAAGAGGAGTGGGAGCAGGAACTGGGCGCGTCCTTCGTGGTCCTGGATCTGCCGGAGAACCGGGGCAAGGGAGCGGCGGTGGGCGTGGGCCTGGAGTACCTTGGTGCCGAGGCGCCGGGGGCCTACTGTCTTACGCGGGACGCCGACGGTGATCACCGGGTCTCGGACATGCCGCGGCTGGCCCAACTCGCGGAACAAGTGGCCCGGGAGCAGGGCACCGACCTGGTGACGATAATCGGAGGCCGGCAGAGCCTGCACCGCCCCATGAACTGGCTGCGCGGGGAGTTGGAGCTATGGGTGGACGAGGTGGCCACGGAGGGGTACAAGCTGGTGCGGGCACGGGAGGGCGTGGCCCTCAGTACACAGTACTATGCAGCGTACGGGGGCTATGCCGACCTGGAAAGCGGGTGCAAGCTGTACTCGGCGGCTGCCGCTCGCCTGGCGGCGCAGGCCCTGCGTGCGGAGAGCGAGCGCTACCCGGAATTGGACCTGCTGCGCTGGGGCTGCGAGATCATACCGCTGACCGAGGTGGTGCTGGCAGGCGGGATAGTCGGTGAAGTCCGGCGTCTGACCTACGAGGGCCAGCCAGTGAGCGGCTACCAGGGGAAGGAGAGCATCACCCTGTATGCCAATCAACTGGTGTGGCTGGCGCAGCGGCTGGAGCTCACCCGTCGACAGGCCGCGCAGTTGCTGGATAACGCGCTGCTGCGGCGAGAGATGTGGTCTGACGTCCAGGGGCGAGAGGTGGCTCTGGGTATCCGCAGCCAAGTGCTATCCGCGCTATCCGGGCCTCCAGCGCCGGAGCAGGTGTGCGCGCCGAGGTTCTGCTGACCGCCCCCCTGATCGTTTCCCAGTATTGATGCCCCGAGGAAGGCTGTCACCCATGCCGCAGAATGCGGACAAGCAGGGCTGCGCGCAGACCATGCGCGAGTACCTCACACAGAGTGCCGAGGAGACGCGGGGGCTCGCGCGGCAGGTGGCGGGAAAGCTGGAAGCGGGGCAGTTCCTCGCCCTGGTGGGGGACCTGGGAGCGGGCAAGACTACCTTTGTGCAAGGTCTGGCGGAAGGGCTCGGCGCCATTGGCCGGGTCAGCAGCCCCACCTTCGTCTTGATGCACTGTCACTCCGGAAGGGTGCCCCTGTGTCACCTGGACGCGTATCGCGTGGGTTCGGGGGAAGAGTTGCGCGAGGTGGGGGCCGAGGAATACCTGGAGATCGCTGTGGTAGTGGTGGAATGGGCGGACCGGGTGCCTGATTTCGGGCCTGCGGAGGCACTGGTCGTTCGGATTGCCTACGCGCAGGAGACCGGGCCCTGCTGGAAGCAGGCAGAGGTCCGGGGCAACGGCGCAGGCTCCTCCGCGGCGGCGGAAGGGATGCGGAGAATTGTGATTGAGGGGCGTGGGGAGCGACCAGCGGCGATCGTGCGGGAGTTGGATACCGATGATTTTGGCAATTGAGACCTCGGGAGAGGTGGGGAGCGTTGCCTGGCTGGATGGGGGAGGCGCGACAGCCGAGCGAGAGTTTGCGACGCGGCAGGAGGCGTGCCGCGTTCTGCCCGTGGTCGCTCGCGATTTGCTGACCGAGGCGGGAATCCCTCTGGGCGCCCTGCGGGCCGTGGGGGTGTCTCGGGGCCCTGGGGCCTTCAACGGCCTGCGGGTGGGCATGGCTTTCGGCAAGGCGATAGCGCATGCCCAGCGCGTGCCGGCGGTGGGGATCGCCACCTCCCTGGCCTGGGCGGCCGAGACGGCGGTTAGGCGGTCGGAGGTGGTACTGGCCGTTCTGCAGCCGGTGCGGCGGGGCTTCCTGTATCTCACGGTCTTTGCGCCGGGGGAGACGCCCCAGGGGCTGGCTCCGACGGAGATTCAGTCCGAGGAGAGCTGGCGGCAGCGTCTCGCCGAATTGGCGGCAGAGCGGCCGGTGACGCTGACCGGGGACTGGCCGGGCCTGGCTAGCGTGACCGAAATGCCGGCAGCGTGGCGCGTAGACGAGGATCGGGCGCGGAGTCCGAGGGCGACGACGATTGGCCGACTGGCGATCCCGCACCTCGCCACGACCGAGCAGGAGACTTGCTTCACCCTGCGGCCTGAGTATATCAGCCCCTCACAGGCCGAGCGGGTCAAGGGGGTGAACCTGGGCCTGTGAACGCTCCCCGGCAGTTGACCGTGCGCCATGCGAAGCCGGAGGATCTGGAGGCGCTGCTGGTGATTGAGGAAGTCTCCTTCTCCATGCCCTGGCCGAAGGAGGTCCTGCTGCGCGACCTCATGGGTGAGCGTGGGGAGTGCTACTGGGTGGCAGTTCTGAACGAGCAGATCGTGGCGTATATCGGCGGATGGGTGGTGGGGACGGACTTCCACATCGGAAGCTTGGCGACCGGTCCGGCATACCGACGGCGAGGTATTGCCAAGCTACTGATGTTGTGCGCGCTGCAGTATGCGGCCGGACAGGGTGCGGAGATGGCTTTTCTGGAGCACCGCATCAGCAACCGGGCGGCGGCGGCGCTGTACGAGGAATTGGGCTTCCGTCGGCTGCGGGTCCGGCGCGGGTACTATAGCGACAAGGGGGAGGATGCCGTGGAGCTGGCGTTGAGTGGCTTGCAGAGCGAGGCCACGCGGCTGCGCCTGGAACAGGAGCTGGCCATCTGGCTGCGGGATCACCGCTATGATGTTCGACTCACCGACCTCGAGTGTGAATAAGCCGGAGAGGAGCTCAGGGTTTCTGACTCTGGGGATTGAGACCTCCTGTGATGAGACCTCCGCCGCGGTAGTACGCGAGGGGCGAGAGATTCTGGGCGTGCGCACCGCCCCACAAGATCACCTGCATGAGACCTTCGGGGGGGTGGTGCCGGAGGTGGCCTCCAGACGACATGTGGAGGTCGTCACGCGAATGGTAGAGGAGGCGCTCTCGCAGGCGGAGGTGAGCCTGGCAGAGATAGGGTTGGTGGCGGTCACGCAGGGGCCGGGACTGATTGGTTCACTGCTAGTGGGCGTGAGCGCAGCAAAGGGTTACGCGCTGGCTTGCGGCCTGCCCCTGGCGGCGGTGAATCACCTGGAGGGCCACCTGCTGGCAGCCTTCATCCACCAGCCCGGACAGGCCCCGGTGGGCCAGCCGTTGTATCCTACCCTGGGACTGATCGCCTCCGGCGGGCACAGCGATCTGGTGCTGATGACTGAGCCGGGAGCCTATGAGACGGTGGGGCAGACGCGGGATGATGCGGCGGGGGAGGCGCTGGACAAGGCTGCGCGCCTGCTGGGCCTGGGCTACCCCGGGGGACCGGCGCTGGAACGTGCTGCGCGGGAGGGAGAGGCGACCGCGGTGGACTTCCCCCGACCAGTCGCTCCCGGGTTCGACTACAGCTTCAGTGGACTGAAGACGGCGTTGGTGCGGCACTTGCAGGCCAAGGGGCCGCTGGTCTCGGAGCAGATGGTGGCAGACGTGGCGGCCTCTTACCAACAGGCAGTGGTGGACTCCCTGGTGCGCCAATTGGAGCGGGCGGCACGTGAGCTTGGCGCCCGGCAGATCGTGTTGGGGGGAGGGGTCTCGGCCAACCAGGTGCTCCGCGGAGCGGCAGAGAAGAGTGCGGCACGGATGGGGATCGTTGCGGCTGTACCGCCACTCGGCTTATGCACGGATAACGCCGCGGTCATTGCCGCCGCCGGGTATCAGCAATTCCGAAGGCGGGGGCCGGATCCACTTGATTTTGATGTATTTTCCGTTCTCCCCTTGTGAATCGTGGTGACACAATCCCTCTGGTCTTCGAACAGGGGATTTCCCCCATGAATTGTGGAAAACGTGGTGGATAACTCGCTCACAAGGCGCGCGAACGGTGGAAAGCCGCCCCAATAGGGCACTGTGGGGTTTCTACGCACACCCCATCGGAGACGGACAGAGACGGCTTGGTACTGGCTCGCGAAGGTCAGCCCAAGCTGAGGAAGCGACGTTCCGCGGAGGACTGGTAGATGGCCAGAATGAGCTCCACGGCCCGGCGTGCCTCATGCCCGTCGAGCTTGGGCGACCGGCCTTCCTCGATGGCCGCAAGCACGTCCGCGATCTGCTCGGCATGGGCCTGCACCGCATACCCGAGCATACCGCTCTTGGGGTCAGCCGCGCCGCCCTTGTGACGCCCAGCTTCGGGGTCGAAGTAGGTCTCCTCCCCCTCGACTTCCCAGAGTTGGAGGTCTTCTCCAGCCACGATGATGTTGCCCTGGCTGCCGTGGATCTCCAGACGAGCCGGCAGCCCCTGGTAGGTGAGTGTATTGCCCTGGATGAGACCGTGGGCGCCTGAGGTAAATTTCACTGCGGCCGTGGCGATGTCCTCGACCTCGATGTCGTGGGCCAAGTTGTCGGCGAAGCCGCAGACCTCGCTGACCTGGCCCATGATCGCCAGCAGAAGATCAATGTAGTGGATGGACTGGTTCATCAGTGCGCCCCCGCCATCCAGTGCGCGAGTGCCTTGCCAGCCGCGGGCATAGTATTCATGGCTCCGGAACCAGGGCACGATGGCAGCGCCGTAATACAAGCGGCCCAGTTGGCCCTCGCGGACGGCGGTCTGAATCCGCCGGAAGAAGGGATAGGTGCGCAGTTGGAGGACTACACCGAGCTTGACCTGATTCTCGTCGCAGGCGGCGATCAGTGCATCAATGGCCTCCAGGGTGACGTCAAGGGGCTTGGTGGTGACCACGTGCTTGCCTGCCTGAGCGGCCTGGATGCCCAGTTGCGCATGGAGCCCACTGGGGACCACGATGTCCACCACGTCCACGTCAGGACGCGTGAGAAGCTTCTGGAAATCGGTGTAGGCTTCCACGCCATACTCCTCAGCCTTGGCGCGGGCCGCTTCCTCGCGGGTATCGAGTACTGCCACCAGGTGTGCGTTGGGTAAAGATTGAATGGCGGCCAGGTGAGTGTCGCTGATCACTCCGCAGCCGACGACTGCCAGGCCATAGTCTCTGCCGGAGGTCTGTCCCATAGTGTTCCTCTACAGTTTTGGATAAGGTGCTCCTGTGGGCAAGTAATTCGCCGATGGACTTGGATTCTCCTGCCGGAGAGCCTCAGCAAGAGGTGAATTGGCTCCTGGGCCCTCCAAGATCTTGCAGGAACCTGGAACTTATGTTGAGTCAATTACGTCTTTAATGATACAGAGGAGACCGGAGGCGTCGAACCCCGCGGCGGCGGGACAACCAGGTCATGAGAAGGTTCCACCCTCCCTCCTTCACAGGCCGTAGAGACGCCTCCGCTCCTCCTTAGGGTAGCATCGTCCGGGATGTCTTTTGAGTCCGCGGGCGAACAACTGGACCAATCCTCCGTGTACTGCCCGGCCTCTCGAGGCCGGGCAGTCTCTATTCCGACCCTCGAGAAGCGGGGGCCACAGTGCCTGAATGAGGGTGTCAGGTTGGCCTGTGAACGTGCGGTCTTGCACTTCAGGGGCAGTGGTCGACCTGCAGAGGAGACCGACTGGGCAATGAAATGATCCGTGCCAGGCTAGAAGGTGCGTTTCCCTTGGCGCTGCTTGGCTTCCTCGATGATGGCGGCGGCACGCTCCGGATCGGGTGGAACCCAGAAAGGACAGGAAGCCTCGGTGCAGTCGCTGATGTCCAGAATACGTTCCACCGTCAGCTCACAACTGGCATAGTACATTTCCACTGTCTGACGCCCACCGTATACGCCGATCTCTACTCCCAGAGCCATGCGCCCACATGGATGCTCGCGCAGGATCTCGGCGACGGAGCACTCGGCGCAGGTGGAGGGTATGACCTCATCAACAGTGAAGCGGGACTCGCGAATGGCAAGAGCACAGAAGGTGCGCCCGCGGACGATATAACGGAAGGGACATACCGCGACTCCCTCGGGGAGATGGTTCATGGATAGCGAGCCCCCGGCGTGAAAACAGGACAAATAGAGCAAAAAAGCCGACTCAGTCCCACGGACCCGTAAGGACCCGTAGCCTGGCCAGCCCTGGGATTCATAGAGTATTGTGCGCGGTCTAGAAGGCCGTGCTGAACTCGAGGCGGCCCTCCACGGTCTCTGTCTGGTCAGCAGCATCAGGCGCCGGGGCCGAGCTGCCGACGGTTAGGACCAGGCGGCCATCGGCGTCCCAACGTCGCGAGTACGAGAGATCGAGGGCACGTGCGGGGGGCAAGACCTTGGCATTGGGCTGGGGCACGAAATCACCCTCGCGATAGCCTAGAGCGATCTTGCCGCCCCGATCCTCGGCCCCTCCAGCCAACTGCAGGTGCAGCGAGCCGCGATCCGGGACCAGGGTCTCCGGTAGGTCGCAGGAGTATTCGCGGTAGCCAAGCTGTACGTCCAGCCCACCAATCTTGCGCTGCAAGGCAGCGTCGTAGCGCTCGGCAGTGACCACGGTCTTGCCGTCGCGGCCCAGGGGATGGTCGGCATAGCCGACTTGGAGGGAGCCGCCCAGAGCGGGCATGGTGACTGCAACCTGTTGGTCGGGGGCAGGACGGCCCTGCTGGTCAGCGTAATCAACCTTGATGTTGAATCGCGAGGGTGCCCCGTGGGCAACGGACACCTTGACCAGGGGATCGTCGTAGGGGACCAGGGAGGCCGGATCGTACTGGGCCAGTTGTGCAGTGACCCCGATGCTCTTGACGGGATCGCCGGCGGAAACCTGAACCAGGCTCGCACTGGTAGTATCTTGCGAGGGCTGGTCGAAGGTCGCATGGGAGACCAATAGCCCCAAGCCATCGGGCCGCGCCTTCTCGGAGGCGAATTGCAGCTCACTGACCATACCGCCGCCCGGAAGAGACTCGTCCTTGATTAGCAGGTGACCATGCAGATTGAGCGTATTCGAGAGCCGCAGGGTGGCGCGGACATCCTCGGAAGTGGTTTCGAGCTCGGGATCGGCAGTGTCGTGTTGTACCCGGGCGGAGAGCTTGAGGTTAGCAGTCGGCTGGGCGTCCAGGTTGACCACTGTCCGCGCAGTGTCGGGCGAGGCGCTGTCGCTGACCTGGAGATGTGAAGCTGAGACGGTTGCCCGCGGGGTGAAGAGCTGGAACTTGGGGGTCTGGACGGCCAGGGCCACACGGTCCGTAGTCCCAGCGGCAGTGCGGGTGGCGGTGTGATCGCGCTGGAAAGTGAAGGGCTGTCCCTCGACTTGGGCGCTAAGATCCGTCACGTACCGCGCCTGAAAGCTGTCGGGCTTGCTCTGGGTCAGGTACTGCTGCTTGAAGGCGCCGCTGGTGTCGAAGGCCTTCCAGGGCGCGGCATAGGCGCTCGTGAAAGTAGTGGTTTCGGAGAGGACGCCGCCCAGGGGCTGAGTGCTCTTCGTATGCAGGCTGCCGGTGAGAGAATGGCCTCGGGGGAGGGCCATGGACAGCGAGCTCAACTGATCAACGGCGAGCGAGCCATTGTTGTCGGTCATCTTGCGAGTGAAGGCGAGGTCAGTCTTCTCACTGAACAGTCGCAAGGGCGCGGCCAGACTCCACACGGTGGACTCGGTGCTCTGCAGGCGGTCGCCGGCACGGTTGTTGGAGAACTGCAGCGAGCCTCGACCACCGCTGAGGTCGAAGCCCAGAGCGCCAGCGTAGGCCGTGGAATACTTGCCCGGCTCGTCCTGGTAGGTGTGCTGAACGAGCTTGCTGGATAGGTCGCGGCCTTTGCCGAGACCGGTGGCGAGAGCCACGGTGGTGGTGTTGCGATGACTGAAGTTGTTGCCGTTGCGCAGTGTCATCCAGGCGCGCTCAACGTTTAGGGTGCCCGCCGAGGCACCACCACCGAAGGATTGCGCCAAGGCCATGGTCTGGACTTCGCTGCCGCTGTAAAGACGTTGCGCAAGGTCCTGGAGAGCAGTAACGCGGTGGGTCAATGAGAGCTGGGTACCGGAGCCGAAGGCCATGGAGAGCACATCGGCAACCTCGCTGTTGACCCCGGTGCCCAGGGGCGCACTGGCCAGGGAAACCGCGGTGGTGCGAGAGGTCCGGGAAAGAGTGACGCCGTGCATGACGGCGAGAGACAGGTCGGAGTGGCTCAACTCAGCCTCGGGCTTGCCAGTCGCCCAGGCCCCGTCGGAGGCAAAGATGGAATGAAACGGCGAGACGGTCGCCGAAAGAGGGGAAGCGGGTAGCCCCTGATCGTAGGCGTAGAAAGACTCTGGCACTCTCTGCGCTTGCACTGGCGAGGCATAGGCCAGCAAGCCACAGAGTACTGTCAGCAGCACGGCGGTGGTAGCGGCAGTAGTTGTTCTGTGCATGAGCACGTGAATTCCTCGTGTTCAGCGCTGTCGTTCTGCTGGCGTTCCTAGGTATTGACCGTTGAGCCTGCGCAAAAGTTGCGGTTTTCCGGCACTTTTCGAGATCTTTTCCCCTCGTGCGTAACCGAACCTGCCTGCGGCCTTGCCCGGCCCCCAGTACTAACTACCGCATTATACTACGTTAGCAGGAGTAATGGAAGGGTTACCACGAAAGAACTTGGGATTCTGCGGCGAGTTTCTCTGGGCCACGCGTTGCAGCTCAGGCGGGCAATACCAAAGGGGGAAAGATAGTCAATGAGAAATAATCCGATCCTCTATGGTTTGCGGAAGACGAGGCAGTAGTGATGGTGGTAATTCGGCACGAAGGTTGTGGGGTAGCCCCAAATTCCCAGCGGCTTGCTGTTCTGGCACCAAACACGCTCACCCTGAAAGCTATAGGTCCGGCTCACACGCCGGGCCAGGTCCCAGGCCAGGGGCTTGACTTCTCCGTGAGGAACGCGGAGGTTCTGGACCACCACCACCAGATAGCGTTGGGCTCTGAGAAGGGTTGAAAGCGAGTCGAAGATCCCCCCCAGCGACTCGATGAAATCGTCATAGTCACGGATATTGCCGAGGTCCGCGGGGTCCTGTGAGTACTCTCGGTCCAGGCCCTGCTCAATGCGCTGCTGGTGCTTGGATTTCACTCCTCCACGAGGATGGCGAAGCATGTCCCAGTAAGGAGGGGAGGTGAGGAGGAAGTCAAAGAGGGGTGGCGCCGGCGTCTCGCCGGTGCAGTCGGCCCCACCTCCTGCCCCCTCCCCTGGCAGGGGAGGGGGAACGATGAGGGAGGCGGTCTTGCGGGCGTCGCCCTGGATCACGAGGGCCTCGGTCTTGCCGGGGGACTGGGCCAGGCGGCGCCGAGCAACCTCGGCGTAGCGCGGGGAGAGCTCAACACCGACGGCATGACGGCCCTCCTCACGGGCCGCCACCAGCGTCGCGCCGCTGCCGCAGAAGGGGTCCAGCACCCAGTCGCCGGCCTGCGTGAAGAAACGGATGAACTCCGTGGCGAGCTCCTCCGGGAAGCGCGCGGGGTGCAGCTCAGTCTCGCGGTTGCGGTGGTAGCGCGGAGAATCGCAGATGAACCAGCTCTTGGTGGACTTGATCCAGTCCTTGCCGGAGAGATCGTTGAGGCGAGGCTTAGTGCGATCTCGTTGTGTGGGGGAAACCTTGGGGGCACCGGAGGCCGTTCTGGCGGTCGGGCTAAAAGTGGAGTCCGGAGACCGCGGCGGGGTGCACGATGTATCATCCGCTGGTGCGGACGTAGTTTGAGCACTGGCTGAGTCAAGTTCTGCTTCCACGTCGGAGTCAGAATCGCTATTCATCGGGACCATCCTGGTCGTCGTAGTCCTCGCGAGGGCAGGTAGGATACTCCTCGCCATTGTCTTCCGCCCCGATCCCCAGCGCGTACGCGCTGCCGGGCCCGATCAAGACCTGGCGAGGCTTGGAGCCTTCATGGGGCCCGATCACGCCGCGCCGCTCCATCTCGTCAACTAGCCGCCCGGCCCGCGCGTACCCCACCTTAAAGCGGCGCTGGAGCATGGAGACGGAGGCCATCTGCTCCTGAATCACGTACTGCACTGCCGCCTGGTACATCTCGTCGCTGGTTTCCAGGTCCTCGCTAAAGTCCTCCTCGTCCTCCGGCGTCTCGGGGATGATCTGGAACTCCGGCTCGCCCTGTTCGCGGAGAAAATCAGCAATTTTGACGATGTCCTCCCGAGGGACGAAGGACCCCTGGATGCGCTTGGGTTTGGGCGCGTCCAGCGGTGAGTAGAGCATGTCCCCGCGACCAATCAGGCGCTCGGCGCCCTGCCCGTCCAGGATAGTTCGCGAGTCATGGATGCTCGCCACGGCAAAGGAGATGCGCGAGGGGATGTTGGCCTTGATATTGCCAGTGATGATCTTGACTGAGGGTCGTTGGGTGGCGACGACGAGGTGGATGCCGGTGGCTCGTGCCAGTTGCGCCAGGCGGCAGATGGAGTACTCGAACTCGGCGCGCGCCTGCATCATCAGATCGGCCAGCTCGTCAACCACGATGACTACGCGGGGGAGAGGCTCGAACTCCTCCAGCGGACTCTCCTTTGACAGGCGGGCCAACTCGTTGAACTCGCTCAGATTGGTCACACCCTTGAGCGCGAAGCGGTCGTAGCGTTTCTCCATCTCCTTGATGGCCTTACGCATGACATCTGCAGCGTGCTTGACGCTATGGACAACCGGGGAGATGAGATGCGGGATGCCGTCATAGACAGCCATTTCCACTCGCTTGGGGTCAATGATGATGAAGCGGACCTCCTCCGGAGTGTGACGCATGATCATGCTGAGAATGACCGAGTGCAGGCAGACGCTCTTGCCAGCGCCTGTGGCCCCAGCGATGAGCAGGTGCGGCATAGTGACCAGGTCGGCAACGATGGGGGCACCCGCGATGTCCCGCCCGAGCGCCAGAGGCAGGCCCTCGTGGTGACTACGGAAAGCGGGGGATTCCATGACTCCGCGCAGACTGACCGTAGAACGGACGTCATTAGGGACCTCAATGCCGATGGCGGACTTGCCGGGGATGGGCGCCTCCACCCTAACGTCTACCGCGGCGAGACTCATGGCCAGGTCGTCGGCCAGACTGGTGATCTTCGCCACGCGGATGCCCCGCTCCGGCTCTACCTCATAGCGGGTGAGGACCGGGCCGCGCTCGTAGTGGCTGACTCGGGCGGTGATACCGAAGCTCTCCAGCGTGTCCTCCAGCGCCAGGATGCGGTCGTTGGTCTCCTCGAGCGCGTCGTCGGTGTCCGCTGCTTCGTCGAAGGGTTGCAGGAGGCTCAAGGGCGGCAGCTGGTAGTTCGGGTGATCGCGAGAGGCCGGGAAGCTCTGGGCCATTTCCGGCAGCGGAGGCTGTTCCGCCGGGCCGGGGTCGGGAGACCGACGGCGACGGGCTGCGACTTCAGGTTGCGGGTCGGGGACGATCCCGGGGTCCTCAATCTCCTGCATGGTCTCCTGCCAGCGGTCGGGAGGTTTGGCGGGCTCCGGCTGGGAGCGCTTGCGCACGGCAGGCCGGGGCTTGGGGGGCGGCGGTGCAGGCTCGCGCTCCCACAGATCGCGGAGAGCGGCGGCGGCGGCGGATAACGCCTCGGCGACGCGCACCTGGGTGATGAGCAGCAGGGCGGCCAGGACCAAGCCGAGCAGCACCACGTAGCTACCTGCGTATCCGAGGGTCCGGAAAAGACCGAAGGCCAGACCGGCGCCGAGGTAGCCACCGCCACCACGCACTACCTCCAGGGCGAAGGGATCGGGGAGGTGGACGCGGGGCAGATGGATTCCGGTGATGAGCACCAGAAACAGCAAGCCAACTCCCACGGCCACTCGCTGGTCGCTGAGATGGGTCTTCTCCAGCCAGAAATACACCGCCAGGGCTACCAGCACCGCGCCGACAAGGTAAGCGCCATAGCCGAAAGCGCGCAGGAGACCCTCGGCAACAAAGCGCCCAAAGTAGGCCTGGTCGCCGGCGTGGAGCAGGAGGGTCAGAAGCATCAGCACGCCAAGCGTGGCGAGACCAACAGCGATCAGGTCGCGGTGTAAAGGGTCGGAAGGCGGAGGTTGCGGTGGACTGCGTCGAGCCACTGGGTCACCCTTTGAGATGTGTAGTTTGCTGTATGCCGGGTGAAACGGACGCGCTAAGCGTGGGAAGATTATAGCACAAATTGCCCAGCCCTTCTACGAGGACATCGCTGGTCCGGGGCACAACGCTGATGGACCAGGGACGCAAGGCAACTGGACTGGCCCTTCTGACGGTCTCTATCGGCTGCTGTACGTCGTCGACGGGCCTTCCAGTTTCGGTGGTGAAACCTACGGTTTCTTCGATGCACCCTTGATGTTTCCGTCACCGGTCATCCCCGAGCCGGGGACGCTGGGGCTGTTGGCGCTGGGCCTGCCGGGGCTGGGGCTGCTCAGGCGCCGGCGTCGCGCCGAGTAGCGGAAGGTAAAGTCTGGAGAGAAGAACGCCGTCTGGGAACAGGCGGCGTTTTCATGTGTGACGCAGGGGGCGGGATTCCTGCCGGCATGCACACCGCCTTGGCGCTCTCTTCTCATCCCTGTGACTTCAGCAACGAGGCATCTTGTTGGGTCAGAGCGATTCTATCCAGATCTTGACTTTTCTCACGATAGGTGGTATGAAGTGCATGCACTTGGGGAGGCCTTATCCTTATTCCCGCTGGAGGGCTGACATGGTTCGTTTGCCTCTGCTCTCGATGTCCCTCGTATGCTTGCTGCTGTTGCCCTGCCTGGTTTCCGCTGATCTGGTCAATCCGGGGTTCGAGACTGGCGACCTGACGGGATGGACTGCTTACTTCCAGAACCCTGGGGGGACGGCCTCGGCGGTGACCAGCTGCACTGGGGTAACGCGCACCTACAGCGCCCCCTACGGAACCTACTTTGCCGCGCTGCACAGCCCCACCGGAAATTACACTCATCTCTATCAGGATGTTGCGCTCAGCGCGGGGCAAGTGCTCAGCGGGATGGCCGCCCTGGATCTGGCCGCCAGCAGCGGCAGCGGCAACTATTACGCACGCGTGACGTTGATGGAGGAAGGCGGCCAATCTGAAATCGCGTGGAGTGCGGGCCACTATACAGGCACGGTGCTGGTCCCGTTCAATACCTCCGGCGATTGGTCGTCGTGGGAGTGGACGGCTCCGAAAACCGCCACCTACGAATTGGAATACAAGATGTACGGGGTTTTCGTCAACGGGGCCGCAAATGGCTTGTTTGACATGGCAGCCGGGCCGTCACCGGTGATCCCGGAGCCGGGGACGCTGACGCTCCTGGCCCTGGGCTTGCCGGGGCTGGCGCTGCTCAGGCGCCGACGCCGCGCCCAATAGTGCGGGACGTGGACCCGGG
>JAAYIR010000248.1 GCA_012523355.1 candidate division WS1 bacterium | reverse complement strand
TGTGGGTGTGGGTGTGCGCGGGGCTATGCATCGGAGGGACAATGGTGTGCGCAGCGCTGGGTCGAGGCCAGGGTCCCGCTTCGGAGCCAAGGGATGCAGTGCTGCAGACCGTCCTGAAGGGCCTGGAGTGGCATGAATCTCTGTTTGCCGCAGCCGAGGCCTACTTCACGGTGGAGAGCTTCTACGGAAGCAAGTACAGAGAGGAAGTGGCTGCGGCGGGCAACGCAAGATTGCTCCCGGAAAGCGGGCCCGGGGCGAAGAAGTACCTGTGGCGGAGCGACGGTCGGCGATGGTACTGCGAGGAGACAAGGCTGCTGCCGCCGGCCGCCTGCGTTGGCGGGGGCCACCGGAAATGGGCCTTCGATGGTAACGAACACTACAACCTTGACATGAGCAACATGATGGGCAGCAAGGGGACCAACCTTGTTGGCGAGACGCTGTTCACCGTCCACGTCTTTTACTTCATGCTGGACTGGGACGGGGTGCCACTGAGCAAGTTCCTTGGCGACGGCAACACGAGGCTGCTGGGGAAAGAAGAGCTGGACGGAGATACATGTCACAGGGTAGCTTGGGCGCATCCTGATAGTGCGGGTCGGACGCTCACTTGTTGGATCGCGGAGGACCATGGATTCGCAGTGAAGCGCATGGAATACCGATCGCTTTGGCCGAAGGCGAGCACGGAAGGCGTTGGGATAATGACGACGCTGACGGCTCTGGAATGGAGGCAGCCGATGACAGGGCTGTGGGTGCCGACGCATGTAAAGAAGGAGAGCTACAAGCTGTTACCCGATGGCGCGTATGGGTGGCAGCTAACGGAGGTGTTCCAGGTTGATGACCTGCGCATAAATCCGGAGAGAAGAATGGATGATTATGTGGTGGAGTTCCCTGTTGGGACGAGATTGGCCGATGAGGCAACCGGGGAGATTCATATGGTGGGAGGGGACTATCCCCCAGAGACTGGCCGAGTCCGCTCCCGACCACCACTCACCTTCGAGGATGCGTGGTCGTGCGATTAGATCGGCAGGAATGAGGTAGGGAGGTCGTTCCCATGCGTCTAGTCCTGGTCATGATAGCGTTGGGAGCCTTGGTGTGCCAGGGGAGGGCCACTGCCGAGGAGGCGAGGGTGGCGTGGCGGGTGGTGGAGGGGAGTGGGAGCGCGATGCCGGATGACGTATGAAAGGGAGGTCGAGTGAGATGAAAGAGGTAGCAAGATTGAGTTTGGTGCTCACTCTGGCGATGGTGATTGTGTGTGCGGGAACCGTCTTGGCGGAACCGGAGAGAGGGCTGTCAGATGAAGAGATGAGGGCGGTGCTTGGGAGGAACACGACATTCTGGCAAGAGCAAGACGCCGGCCCCTGCTTCCCCGGTCCAGACCCGGGGTGCCAGCCGATCTCCACTGGGGGGAGTTATCACGTCGACCCTACCACCGTTCAGCGGAATTGCACATGCGTTCAGTGGAGCTGGGGATGGTCTACCTGCCAGGAAGAGGGCGTGTATGGCTGCATGTGGGTACGGGCATATTATGACGACAATTGCACTGACCGATGGCCAGAGGAGGATGGACAGCTGGGCGCATGGACAACCTGCGTGGGCGATTGAGGAGTGTTCCTGCGCGGACTCGGACTGTGGTATCAGCGACAAGACAAGCTGTGCACTCCCCCGAGCGAGACGAGGTGTGAACGAATGAGAAGAGGAGTCGGGAGACTCGTATTGGTGGTTGGCCTGGCGTGGTGGGTCGGACCGAATATGGTCCGCGCTGAAATGCAGGACCGTGACATTCTGGAGACTTTGCTCAGAGGAGTCGCGCATCGTGTGGAACTGGCACGGACTGTGGAATGCCGAGGGGTTTCGACGCAGAGATACAGCGAGACCTACAACGAGCGGCAGGCGTCGGGCGTGGTGATCGGATCGGAATTGGTTCCTCCCGCGGAGCGACCGAAGGCTGAGACACCGCTGGGGGCGATGGAGGCCAGTTACTTGAGGTTGGCTTATGATGTGGATCGCGGGTGGTGGGAGAGCGAGCGGGTAGCACTCACAAACAATGGCCATATCAGATGGTGTGGGCGAAATCCGACATCTGCCGATACGCGGAAGCTGCCTCCGGAGTTCTTCTATACGGCCGCAGTCTTCGATGGAGAAAGCGAGTGGAGGTATGATCGAAGTGTTCAGAGGGGATGGATCATTCGAGGAGTGGATCCCAAGTTCTCCCAAGCACGCGGAGAATGTCAGGGCTTTCTTAAGGGGATTGTAGACGGCCTGAGTGAGGACAGGCTGGCGATGATCAAGCGTGGGGCAGAAGCGGCGAGTTATGTTGGTACGGGTGAGACTGTGGCCTATGGTACGTACCATGATGTTAGGCTGGCGGGCACGATTGGAGACCGCATATTCGTATCAAAGGTGAGAATCTGCCCGGACTTGGGATTTGCGGTTGTCCGCTATGAGTATGGTTCGTTCGACGTGGCCAACACAACACCCGGAGCCAACGGCAGATACCGAGGGGGACATGTACTTAGCTACCGGGATTTCACGGAGGTGGTGCCGGGGCTATGGTGTGCGAGAGTGGTGCAGATGGACAGCTACGAGGGGGTTGTCGGCCAGGCAACGGCTGCCTGGATATCAGGCAGCAACTTCGACGTAATCGAGCTGAGAATTAACCAGCCAGTGAACATTCAGGTGCCATACCATTTCCCATGTGACACGGACGTCTTTGACCGTGCCGCAACGCCCTTGGGGAGCTTTCGGCGACCCAGAGTCGGGAACCCCGGGGAGCCCGCGCCGACGAATATGGGGTCAGAGGACCTGGCGCGTGCGCAAGAACTGCTTGCCAAGCCTATGCAATAGCCTATCAGACTGCCAGGCGCCCGTGCCGAGCTTCGCGGGCCCGCGTTTGCTGAGCGAGGCGGAGATGCGGGAGGTGAGTGGGGGCAACTTCTCGATGCAGTGCGGGGACTGGACAAACTGCTACAACCGTTTTGCCTGCGACTACCATGTAGACGAAGAGCACGGGTTTCGCGCGTGTCTCGACCTTCTGCCTTATGATGTGGGGCATTGTGTACCTTATCCTATTTGGCCACCGCTGGGCGACTGCGTTGAGGGTGTAACGAAGGGCGCGATACGACATCGCGGGGAGGGGGTGTTTGACCAGCAACAGCAGAAGTGGACTTGCCCGACGGGGTGTCCAGATTACCTGGATGAGCCGAACTGCAATGGAGATTACTGCTCAGGTGAGATTCAGACGTAGACACGCGGTGTAGAGGGAAGTGAGGGATGGTCATGAAGCGATCCGGTCGGCGGATCGAGAGGGCGTGCCCCGTATGGGTACACCTATGTTCACCGGCAAGCGGGTGAGGCGGCGCGCTGGCAAATCAACGAGGAGGAAGCCGCAGTGGTGCGGGAGATATACAGGCTGTTTGTGGACGAGCGGCTGAGTCTGAATGCGATCATCGTCGAACTGGAGGCGCGGGGTATCCGGTCGCAAAGCGGGCGCGAGCGTTGGAGCCGGAGCCTGGTACACAGCATAGTGAGCCGTGAAACCTATACGGGGACGGCGTACATGTTCAAGCATTACGCGACGGAGCCACAACGTGGGCGCGAGCGTGGTGACTATCGGCGGGTGCGCAATAGCTCGCGTCGACAGCGCCAACGCGAGGATTGGATTCCCGTGCGGGTTCCGGCGATTATCCCGCGCGAAGTCTGGGAAAGGGCAGGCGAGCGGCTGGCACAGAATCAGCGACTGGCGTTGCGTAACACGAGACGTCAGTACCTACTCCGAGGGCTGGTGCGGTGTGCAGCGTGCGGTCAGTCCTGGCGTGGGCAGTTCAACACTGGCTACTTGTACTACTGCTGCGGGGGCAAGCGGAGGGATGGCAGGCCGAAGGGGGAGCGCTGCCGGGCGAAGGCGGTGCGGGTCGATCGCCTTGAGCCCGTGGTGTGGGATACGGTGCGGGGGCTACTGGAGTCTCCTGAGCTTCTTGTGGCGGAGTACCGAAAGGAGTTCGCACACAGGCAAGCAGCGGCAGAGACAGTAGGGAAGCAGCGGAGGAAACCGAGCGCCGGATCCAGAGCCTGGCCGACGAGGAGATGCGCGTGGTGCGGCTGTACCGGGAGGGAAAGATCGGCCGCGGAGTCCTGGAAGGGCAGTTGGAGGAGATACAGCGTAGGCGTTCCGAGTTGGAAAAGGAACTGGCTCAATTGCGGCGGGCTGATACTGGTGCCAGTGCGGAGGCGCTAGAGGCGGGAGTGTGGCGTTTCTGCGAGGAGGTGCGCGCGGGGCTCGAGGCGGCCAGCTTTGAAGAGCGACAGGAAGTCCTAAGGCTCCTGGTGGATCGGGTTGAGATGGCCCCTGACGGGAATCACGCGACGTTGTACGGGGTGATTCCAGTAGGGCGCGATAACATGTCCTTGCGTCCATGTGGGCAAGCCCGCGAAAAGGTGGGAAGTTAACATGTTTTCCACCGGAAAAGGGAGTTTTCCACCGAAAGGCGCGAAAATTGTTGTCCTGGGGAGCTGGCGGGGGCCTCACCCCCTCGGCGGCTGCGGCAGCC
>JAAYIR010000035.1 GCA_012523355.1 candidate division WS1 bacterium | reverse complement strand
TGTCTTCTGTGCAACCCTCTGAGCTCGATTTCGTCCAGTCTCTGCCGGTCTCATCCGAGGTGCTCGCTGCCGGGCATGAGCTACCGGGCCCCGCCCTGCAGTGGATGGAGGGCCATGTCCTCGGCAACGGCGACCTGGGCGCGGTGGTCTGGGGACACGCAGAGCAGGTCTACGTCGGCTTGTCCAAGCACGACCTCAACGATCTGCGCGGGCCTGAGCACGGCGCGGAGTGGGAGATTACTTACCCGGAGATGCTCCACCGCGTGGAGGCGGGAGACCATCAGGCTCATCAGGGTCTGCATAACGTGAGCCCGTGGAGCCCGCGCTATCCCGCTCCTCTCCCGGCGGGAAGACTGATGCTCGAGCCGCTGCGCGGCATCCAGGCGGAGGGCTTCCACCAGCGGCTCTCCTTCGTCAACGCGGAAGTCGAGGTTACCAGCGTGCCCACGCACTGGGGCTGGTCCTGGGGCATGAAGTTCGCCGAGGTGGTTACGCGAGTTCTGGTCCACGCTGAACGTAATGTGGTATTGGTCGAGCTCAACAGCGAACTTGAGCAACGCGTACGCTGGGGTTACGAGCAGAACCCTAATCTTGAGTTGTCGCCGATGACCTACGAGACACGCGACTTCCCCTCCGGCTGTCTGGGACTGGCCAGCCAGGAGTTGATATATGAGCAAAGCTTCGCGGTCGCGATCGGCGCCAACGCACACGCTTTCGAGGTCGCCGCCGCCGAGCAAGGCTTGCAGGGCGTCATCGAGTTCGGCGGTGAGAAAGGTGCGGCGGTCCTGGTCCTGGCGGTAGCCACCGAGCGCGAGTCCGGCGAGGCGGGCCAGGCCGCCCGCGCGCAGGAGCTACTGCAGCAGGCCCTGTCCACGGAATCCACAGACCTCATAGCCAGCCATCGCGCCTGGTGGCAGGACTTCTGGCGAACCGCTCAGATTGACTACAGCGATCCCGTGGTGGCGCGTCTCTGGTACATGGGTCTGTACGCGCTGGCCTGCTCCACGCGGCCCCATACCTCTCCCCCTCACCTGCAAGGCATCTGGAATCAGTACGACGTGCCGCCCTGGCACGGCGACTTCCACTTCAACGCCAACGTGCAGGAATGCCACTGGCTCCCCTGCGCAGCCAACCACCCGGAGTTGCAGGCCGCGCTGGTCCGCGTTCTCCTGCATGACTGGCGCGAGGAGGAGCGCCTGCGCGCGCAGCGCTGGTATAAGGCCCCGGGCCTGTGCGTGCCCTTCGCCACCGACTGGCTGGGCCGCGACATCAGCGGGATCCATGGCGGAACCCAGCTCTGCATCACGGCCTGGGCCGCCCAGCATGTCTGGTGGCAGTGGGAATACACTCAGGATGAGGAGTTGCTGCGCGAGATCTACCCCTGGTTCAAGGAGTGTTGTGAGCTGTACGCGGCGATCCTGGTGCGCGATGAGCAGGGCACCTACAACTTTGGCTTGACCTCCTCGCCAGAGCAGAGCGCGGCGGGACGCAACGCCAGCATTGATATCGCTACCTGCCGCATTCTCTTCCACGCGACCCTGGAGGCAGCCAGGTTGCTCGGAATCGAGGACCCTTTCCTCGAGACTGTCCACGACATGCATGATCACCTGCCACCCTTGCCCACACAGGACGGGGTGCTCATAGACCTCGAGGTCGGCTTCTTTGAGGAAGGCGACCGGCCTGGACGCTTTCCTATCTGCCACCGCCACCCGAGCCGGCTGGTGCCCATTTTCCCTGGCCATGACATTGGCCTGCATAGTGACTCCGAGACGCTGGAGCTGGGACGCCGGTCTTTCGCTGAATTCCGTAGCTACGGTGATGAGGGGTTCACCGGCTGGTCAGAGGGTTGGCAGGCCTGTCTCGCGGCCCGCCTGGGCCTGGGCGAGGAAGCAGAGGCACGACTGCACACGCTCACCCAGCACTTCTTGCTGCCGGGGATGCTGACCAGCCATAACAGCCTGGACGCGGCCTACGGCATGGGCAGGCAAGGGCCCTTATTCCAGATCGAGGCCCTTTTCGGCGCGGCAGCCGGAGTCAACTTCATGCTGCTCGACGCCAGCGGGGGTGTGATCCGCGTCTTCCCGGCGGTGCCGGAGGGCCGCTCTGCCGCTTTCCATGCCTTGCGTGCGCCTGGAGCGCACCTGGTGAGCGCCCGGCGCGAGCCAGAGGGAATCACCGAGGTTGTCATCCAGGCTGGCACTGGTGGCCAACTCTCCGTGGCCAATCCCTGGCCAGGCCGGGAGGTGCGCCTGGAGGGCGACGAAACTTGCCTGCTGAGTGGCGATGTCTTGACGTGGGAGACCGGGACAGGCAAAGAGTATCGCCTGGCGAAAGCCTAGCGTTTTATATCTCGCCCTTCTCTCGACGGGACCAAGGACCGTAACGGTGGCAGCCCCGGCGCGATCCGCCCAGCCGTGACGCGGCGCTTGCTGGATTTCTGGCCCACCAGAACCGAAAGTCCCAGGCAACCTCTAATCACCGTTTCTCTCTCGCCACGATCACCTCTTGCCTGGCGCCGGGAATCCTGCCGACCTCGAATCCGCTCACGTGCATATATATTTTCTCGATGAAGCCATGCCAGAAGGAAATGAGGGGATTGCAGCGAATAATCATTACGTGTTACACTTATCCTTGGAGGCGTGGAGAACCGAGAAACGGCACGCAAAGGGTTGAACGAGGCTGAAGGCTGGTGGCGCGTCTCAGCAGTTTCTGGCTTCGTCTATTCGGTGCCAGATTTCGTCGCCGCCCTGCGAGCAGTATCTCCGGGATAAGCGGCGGATAGAGACTCGCGCAGGCCTCGGGTCCGAGGACACCCAACCTCAGGAGGATTGACTATCGTGAATAGGTACATGCTGATCGTACTCTGCTTGGCTTTGGCGGTGACCTTGGCTCACGTGATGGGTTGTACGCCCAAGGGGGCGGAGATCAGCCCTAATGCAGTTACCACGGCGCGGGAGCGGCCCGCTACTCCAGCCCAGGATGCCGTGCCCGCCACGGGGGAGGAGCAGGCCACGCCGGCGACCGGAGAAGAGCAGGCTGTCCCTACGGCAGGCGAGGACCAGACTGCTCCGGCCGCTGGGGAGGAGCCAGCCCAGCCCGCGACGAAGGCTGATGAGAAGCCATCCGCGGAGGCCGGCGGCGAATAGGTGCCAACGACGCCGCGTGTTCTGGTGCCTTGTGCTGGAACACCCAGGCTGCAGGGGCTTCAGCACGGGCACTGTGGCGGAGCGCAGTGCTTGTGCGGATAGACGCCGCGTGAGCTTCTGGTGGGATCGCCCTGCACGCTTCTTGGTATTTGTCACCAGGCTCTGTGGGCTCATGGTGTCGCTCAGCGACGCTGGGGTCAATTGCGCAAGGCCTCCTGCACCGCTGCTCGTCCTTTCTTAGCCACGCCCTCAGGAGGTCGTTCCCATGGACTTCGCCAGAAGTCAGCAACTGCTTGCCGCCTTGAATCTGACCCAGAGCGCCCTCACGGCGCCTCTGGAGCGCTTCCGTCATGAACTTGGCTTCTGTCTCGAACTCCTGGAGGCGCATCCCGACCAGGCGCCGGAGTGGGCTATGCTCCTGGAGGAGGCGGCCACTCTCATCACTGAGGGTCTGCAGGCCGGCCAGGACAACACCAGGGCACTTGTGGAACAGGCCGAGAGGCTGCTCGCCCCGCTGGCGGCTGTCGCCAAGCAGTACGCGATCTTCTGCGTCGGCCATGCACACATCGACATGAACTGGATGTGGACCTGGCCCGAGACCGTCTCGGTGACCTACGACACCTTCACCACCATGGACCGGCTCATGGAGGAGTTCCCGGAGTTCCACTTCTCGCAGAGCCAGGTCTCGGTCTACAAGGCCATGCAGGAGTACGCCCCCGAACTCTTCGCCCGCATCCAACAGCGGATTGCGGAGGGCCGCTGGGAGGTCACCGCCAGCGCCTGGGTGGAGGGCGACAAGAACCTCGCCTGCGGGGAGATTCTCTGCCGTCATCTGCTCTACTCTCGCCGCTGGGTGCAGCAGAATCTAGGCCTGCCTTACGACACGGTGAAGATTGACTGGCCCTGCGACACCTTCGGTCACGCCTGGACCAACCCCACTATTCTCCGACGGGGTGGCGTCCGCCGCTACTATCACCACCGCGCCATCGGCGGCCAGCGCTGGAAGGACATGGTCGCCGGCAAGCTTCCTCGCCTCTTCTGGTGGGAAGGCCCCGACGGCTCGCGCGTCTTGGCCTATGACGATTCCCCCTATGGCTACAATGGTATCCTGGGCCCCAACATGATCCACGGCCTGCTCAGCTTTGCCCGTCATACCGGCGTCAGGCAGATGCTGTGGGTCTATGGCGTGGGCGATCACGGCGGCGGCCCGACCCGCGAGCACCTGCGTGCCGCCCAGGAGATGCAGACCTGGCCTCTATGGCCAGAGATCAAACTCACAACTACGGAGGACTACTTCGATACGGTGGAGGCTCAACTCCAGCCCGACCAGCTTCCCATTCACCGGGGCGAGCTGAACTTCGTACTCGAGGGCTGCTACAGTTCAGAGAGCCGTATCAAGTTCGCCAACCGCCGCGGCGAGAACGTCCTGATGGAGACTGAGCCCATTGCCCTCCTGGCCCGCAACCTGGCTGGCCTGGAATACCCGCGGCAGATGCTGAATGACGCCTGGGAGCGGGCCATGTTCATACAGTTCCATGACGTCTTGCCTGGCTCCGGCGTTCGCGAGACCTACGAGCACGCCCAGGGGCTGTTCCAGGAGACCCTGGCGGCCACCGGTATGATCAAGGCCCGTAGTCTGCGCGCGATCGCCGCTCGCGTGGACACCTCCGCGCTGGCCGCATCTGCCGGCTCCGACCAGGGTCTGGGCGCGGGCGCCGGCAATAACGCCTACTGGACTGGTCTCTCCACCCTCAGTGCCGGACCCGCCGGCGGAGACCCCTTCCTGGTCTTCAATCCAGCGCCTTTTGTCCGCGACGAGTTGATCACAGTCAAGGTCTGGGACCGGGAGCTGCCGGAGCGCTATGGTAGCGCCTATGGCAAGGTCCCCGCCGCCGGCTTCCATGTCCGCGACACCGCGGGCCACTCCCTGCCTGCCCAGTTGTTGGACCAGGGCGTCTACTGGGGGCATCACTATCACGAAGTCGCCTTCCCCGCGCAGACCCTGCCCGGACTCGGCTGGCGGGCCTATACGGTAGAGATTGGAGAGGAGACCTCGACAGAGGGCGCGGCGTATGCCCGCGAGACGGGCCGCGAGGTCTATCCGCTGGGCTACATGGATGCCCAGATCGCCAATCCCGTGGTACTGGGTAACGAGTTCCTGGAGTTGACGGTGGATGCTCAGGCCGGGGGCATCGTCAGCCTGGTGGACAAGGCTTCCAGCACTGAGTTCGTCGCCGACGGGTGCGTCCTGGGCGCTCTCCTGCGCCAGCAGGAGGCCCCGCACGCCGCCACTGCCTGGATGCTGGCTGGGATCCTGGAGACTGTTGAGCCCATGGCCCAGGGCAGCACCCTGACCTTCAAGCACCGCGGTCCGTACCTGGCAGCGGTAGAGCTGAAGGCCAAGTATAACGGCTGCGACTACCGGCTGACCATCAGCGTCCCGGCGGGACAGCGGCGAGTGGACTTCGACCTCGATGTCAACTGGCTGGAGCGGGGCACCCCGGAAACAGGCGTTCCTACTTTGCGAGTGGCCTTCCCGCTGGCCCTCGAGCAGGGCCGGGCCCGGTTCGAGATCCCCTGCGGCATTATCGAGCGCGCAGCGGACGGCGAGGAATCTCCGGCGCTCAACTGGGCTGACCTGACCGGTCTGGCCTACTGGCAGGAAGACCTCACCCTAGGCGCCACGCTGGTCAATGACTGTAAGTACGGCCACCGGCTCTCGGAGAACACTATCGAGCTAACGTTATTGCGTTCCAGCTACGACCCCGATCCGCTCCCCGAATATGGGCGACACGAGATTCGCTTTGCCCTGTTCCCCCACGTTGGCGAATTCGACGCCACCGCGGCCGTACAGGCCGGTTATACGTTCAACCATCCTTGTCTCCCCATCTCGACCACCGCACACCCAGGGGAGCTTCCGCCCGAGGCGGAGGGAATCGCCATCCTAACGCCCAACGTCATGCTCAGTGGCCTGAAGCAAGCGGAGGACTCGGAGGCAGTGGTGCTGCGGCTGTACGAGATCGGGGGGCAGGACACGGAGGCGGAGGTGCGGCTGAGTGAATCACTGGTCTCGCCGGACGCGGTGGCGACGGAGACGGACACGCTGGAGCAGCCTATAACGGAGAGCTCTGCGCGAATGCAAGGCGGCGCATTGAAGGTCAAGGTGCCGGCCTGGGGAATCGTGACGGTCAAACTGGAGTAGCACCTTTACCCCAGCCTCTTCTCCATGAACAAGTAACAATGCGGGCTGGACGGAAGACGCTTTTCCCCCACAACTCGGTAGCCCAGCCGGGTATAGAAGGCTTGCAGACGGTCGAATTGAGCCACGATCGCCAGGCGCACCAGACACAGACCTCGCTGCGCCAGCTCGGCCTCAGCCCAGGCCATCAATTCCTCGCCACAGCTTCGTCCTCAATATTCAGGCAGAACTGCCAGACGCTGAATCCAGCCGAAGTCCTGATCAAGCGGTGCTTCCTGGCTGGCCCACTCGGGGTTGATCTGCACGCCCACCGTACCCGCCAACGCTTCGCCTTCATAGCCCACCCACACGACACCTCGTGCCATGCGTTCGCGCACCATCTCTGCGGTTTCAAAGGCGGCATTGTGCGGATTGGCCTCGGGGCGTAGGCCGAGCAGTGCAACCTGAGGGCGAAAGGCCTCGCGGATCAACGCCGCGACCTCCTCGGCCTGTTCTGGTTGTGCTTCCACAATTCGCAGGGACATGGCCCTATCTCCGCTCGGAGCTCCGGAAAACCGGCCAGTGGAGGGACTACTTCCTCGGGCGCTTCTCGCCTAACACACCTGCCCGGACTGTCCCAGGTACAGCCGCAGAGCATTGTCGCGCAGGAGCGATGACACCATCTCCTCCACCATGCCCCGACTCAGCAGGCCCTCCTCCAGCATCTCGCTCAGTGCCAGCGCCAGGCGATTCCGCACTAGCGTGGACTTACCGTAGACCCACTCCGCGCAATACGCGTCAGAATAGAACGCATTCCACCTATTCATGGGCAGCATCTCCAGCCGGTCTCGATAGAATATGGAAAGCGTGCTGGGCGTGAAGGCCTGCCACCATGCCCCTGACACCCACAGGTTAGGATAGTTCCGTGCCAGCACTGTGGCCTCATGACTGATGACTCTGGTAGCCAGAAATAGGTCAAAATTGGTGCCTGAATGCTTCGAGAAGAAAGGCACCAGCGCACGCAGCCACTCTGGCCGGTACAGGCTCACCTGCGGCCCACCCGCTTCCACGGGGATGGAGCCGAAGAAGAGCTGAATGGGCAAACCCACCTCCCCACAGACCTCCGCCGCCCGGTCAGCGGTGAAGGAGGTCAACTGGTCCTGCTCGGCGACGGTCACGCTCG
>JAAYIR010000247.1 GCA_012523355.1 candidate division WS1 bacterium | reverse complement strand
GGGCGATCCGGAGGTTGGTCGTCGAAGCCACCGAGGCGTTGAGAGTGTTCCGGAGGTGGAAGGTGCGGGCGGTGTGAGGGGAGGCCTCACCCCCTGGGCGGCTGCGGGGCAGCCGCCGGTCCCCCTCTCCCCGCGTCCTCGCTCCGCTCGTCCTGGGGAGAGGGGGATAGCAGAGGCAGAGTGGGCCGGGGTTGTCAGGGCGATTGAAAGGAAGAGGGATATATGGGAGTTGCGCTAGCACATCAAGGGAGTTTCGGCTTTGCGCTGCAAAGCGCGCAAGGCACTTTCGTGGCGCCCAACAACTGGGTGCCGTTGATCGAACGGGGCGGTCCGGGGCCGGCAGAAAGCCTCGCGGCCCGCAAGAATTATCAGCCGCTCGACCTGGCCGATACGCGGGCCTACCAGACCAGCTACTTCTCCGCAGGAGAATGGGCGGAGGGGCGGGTGCGCTTCCCCCTCGTGCCGGGGATGCTGGGCGACCTGTTCGCCTGGATCCAGGAGCGCGATGGCGAAAACCAGGGGCGCTGGGCCTCGGCCGTGGTGGACTGCGTGCATGAGGTCAAGCAGCTCACCGATCTGAAGGTGCGGCGGGCAAGCTTTGACCTGGCCACCGGGGAGCCGGTGATCTGCACGCTGGAGGTCACGGGCCTGAAGCTGGAGAGCGGCAGTACGCCCGCACCTAACATGCCCACCGCCCCACCGTACCTGTACCGGGAAGCCACGGTGGCCCTGACCATCGGGGGGGCGCCCGGGGAGGACGTGAACTGCGAGCGCATCCGGGTGACCGTTGATACCTGTCTGCAAGCCGCGGAGGAGGGCCTGCGGCTCACGCCCTCGGGAGCGCCGCTGCACCTCTATACCCTGGCGGGCGTGCGCGCGCGGGGGGTGCTGAGCCGGGACTTCGCCGACAGCGGCGTGTATCAGGACTTCCTCGAAGGCGCCGAAGCCGCTCTGGAAGTGACCCTGCAGCGCGGGGCGGCCGGCGCGGGGATAAGCCTGCCGCGGATTCTCTATACCGGGGACGCGCTGGGGCTGCCGGGATCGCACGAGCGGCGGCTGGTGGAAGAGGTGGAGTTCCTGGCGCTGGGGAGTGAGGACGGCGCGAATCCGCCGGTGGTATTGAGCTAGGACGGAGGCCCCTCCAGCAGAAGCGATAGGTCGAGAGTTGTGAGCGGGCGGCAATTCGGCGCGGACGCCGAAAAGCCGCCCCTACGGGGAACGGCAGGGAGGCCTCACCCCCTGGGCGGCTGCGGGGCAGCCGCCGGTCCCCCTCCCCTGGCAGGGGAGGGGGATAGGAGGGCAGAGTGGGCCGGCCTCCTGACGCGCTGCGCGCGGCACTCGGGCGGCCCCTCCAGTGGGGAGAGGAGGCGGACGCGAAAGGTGGGTGGTGAGGTGATTGCATCGAGGTGGAGCGAAAGATGAGGGCGCGGGCGGCAATCGCAGGCAGACCCGCGAAAGCCGCCCCTACGGAGAACGGTAGGAGACCACCACGCCAGCCACCGCCGGGTGCGATAAATCGCACCCCTACCGAGGACGATGGTGGGGGCGACGGGTGAGAAATACATGAGCAGATGAGTGAACGGGCGGAACGCGGGTGTCGCCCAATTCTTTGAAGGAGTGAATGAATATGGCGGGTAATGCGAGCAGCTACCTGCGCAACAATCTGTTGGACCATTCCCTGGGGACCGCGGCCTATACCATGCCGAGTGCAGTCTACCTGGCCGCGTATGTCGGCGATCCGGGCGAGACCGGCGTTGAGGTCAGCACCCTGGACACCGGGTATGCCCGGCAGGCTGTCACCTTCGCCGGGGCCAGCGCCGGGAGCGCGGCCAGCAACGCGGAGGTGGCCTTCCCGGTGGCGACCGCGAACTGGGGGACCGTGAGCCACCTGGCACTGTTTGATGCCCAGAGCGGCGGGAACCTGCTCTGGTACGGGCCCATGGCTACCGCCAAGGCCATTG
>JAAYIR010000007.1 GCA_012523355.1 candidate division WS1 bacterium | reverse complement strand
TCAAACAGCGCACGCGGCCCCGTTCCGCCCTCGCCCTCGGCGTCAGCCACAGACGCAGCCGGGACGAAACGATAGCGCTCCTGCAACCCCGCCTTCTCCTGGAGCAGCGACTTCCACCAGGCGACCGCGTTAGGGTCCGGGTAGTTCCCGATATGGCTGCGCCCCAGGTTAGTCAGGCAGGCCACCATGCGCCCCCTGCCCACCGGCACCTCCACGACCGCCGGGTTGCCATAAGAGTCCTTGAAGAGGACTTCCCCTTTCGTCAGCTTGAGATTTACGGGTGTTCCCCGGCTGGCAATTGCCACCCCCAGGTGACTCCGCACGGCGAGTTGAGGGTTACTGGGGTCGGAGTCCGCGGGAAGCTTCATTACCTCCTCCGGAGAGAGGGCATAGTTGAACAGCCGCAGCTCGTCGAGCACGCCTGCGAAGGGGGCCCCGCCTACCGAACTCATGCACCCCAGACGGCCCGGCCAATCGGCCTGCAGTTCGACAGGCCGGAAGGCGCCCTGTCGTTCCTGGACTCGCTCGCCGTTGACGTACAGAGCTGCCCCTATGCGGGAGTCCCAGGTCATCGCCAGGTGCGTCCATTCCCCTCTCCGGAGGGGGTTGGGGTGCTCCATACGGAAGATGGTCAGCGCGGGCGAGGCCACGAGCTGGTCACCGACGGCGTAGATGACCGCCTCGTGACCATCAATGGCGGAATTGCCGGACTTCTTCATCAAGTCAATGATCACCCGCGCGGACTTGTCTGCCGCCGGATCGAACTCCGGTTTCACCCACACGGCCACCGTCCCCCGCTCGGCCTGTTCTCCGAAGAAACCCGCCGGGTCGGCCAGGTATAGGCCGTTGCCTCCCTCACCCGGAAGAACCAATCCGCCTCCTACCTTGCCCTCGCCGGCCGTGGCCTTCTGCACCGTATCTTCCCGTGTCTGCCCCACTGACTGCCCCAGGGTCTGCTCAGAATCGAAACGGTACCAGGCGCTGTGCGCAGTCGGACCCGTTTCGGGGTCCAGGATCAACCGGTTGGGCCGGTCCTCATAACCGTCAAAGGTCATGCCCAGCGCGGAACTCAAGGTCTCCCCACCCGGCAGGACAGCATAGGGCTGGTAGTGCTCACTGTAGAGTCCCACCGGGCCGTCCAGGATCACGGTGCCGCCGCGACGGGCGAAGTCCACGATCCTCTCGATAGACTGCGGGCGAATGACGTGCGCCCAGGGCACGATCAGCGCCCGCTTCCCCGCCAGCCAGTCGAAGCGGTCATCGTTGAGGAAATCCACCGCGAAACCGGCTCGTTCGGTCAGCCAGTACGCGCCGTTATGCCCGTGCACCCCGGCGGCATCCCAGGTGGCTCCTGCCGTCTCGAGGGCACTGGCGCGGGAGACGTCATCTCCCATAAACAGCGCCACCTGGGCCCGCTCACGCCTCAGTCTCTCTATTCCCGGCAAGTTGCGGAAAGTTCGTAGATCGCGGCAGAAGCGCTGAAACGAGGGGTGCGCGGGGTACGGCTGGCCCTCCTTATCGAACATGCCGAAGATGAGGGGCAGCTTGTTTCTAACCCCCTCGTAGTAGTAGTCGTAGGTGAAGTAGTTGAGATTGCCGTAGCCTCGCCCGGTCAGCCACCAGCCTTGGGCCTCCGCCTCACCCGCGGGTGAGTTATCCTGGATATACAGCTCGTTGAGCGCCACCGGCTTGCCTTCAGCGTGGAAGGCGCGCTGGTTCATATCGAAGTTGAGGAACAACTCCGCCGGATAACCCAGGGTCGTCGGACCGGTGCCGGGCAGGTACAGGTCCTGCCCCCCGATGTCATTGACCCGGGCCGCCGCAAACAGATTCTGGCTGTTCATGTTTGCCCAGCAGGGCTGTTCTCCCGCCGGAGGCGTCCATTTGTGATCGCCTCGATAGGCTTCCTGGAAGTCAGCGTAGAACCCGATGAGCTTGGCGTCCTGCCACTTGCGCCAGGCCATCGCCCGTCCCTTGTCCATTTCGAATAGCGCCCGCCAGCGCTTCGTATGGTCCGCGGGCAGCGCCAGGTCAATGCGCATGAGCTGGAGACTCTCGGCTCTGGCGTCCAGGTCCTCCGGGCTACCGAGCTGCTGAACTTCGGACCAGTCCCTGTATTTAGCCCCCCAGGCAGCGTTCATCGCCTCCAGCGATCCGTACTCCTGCCGCAGCCAATCCTGGAAACCCGCCGTGCAATGTTCGCAATAGCACGTGGGAGCCGAGGCGGCCTCCCCGGCGATGGTCACCATGATGACCGCCGGGTTCGTTGCCAGCAAGCGCCCGAGGTTCCGCGCGTACTGCCGCATCTCCACACGCCGCTCCGGATTGAGGCACACGTCGGGGTAGTACCGGGAGGACATGATTAGCAGCTTCCGGCCCCGGGAGAGCACCAGGTCGGCATCTTGCTGAAAGATATGGTAGGTGCTCACTCGCCCGATCGGCACGCCATCTACCCCATCGGCGACCGCCCGGTCCAGCACGGCCGCGGTGACCCGGCCGTGCAAAGACGCCGTGATGCCAGGCACCCGGGAGGCGTCCACGTCCGAGGTGACGTAGACGGGGAACTGCTCAAGCTGTGCGCCGCCGGTTACCTCGCGTGCCGTGAGCAGATACTTCCCTGGAGGAGCCTTACACCGGAACACGACCCGTGACTGCTGCTCACCGCCGGGCTTCAGTCGCGGGGTCAGCGTGCTCTCGCCCAGTGCCCTGCCGTCACTGTCACTTAGACGGAGCTCCAGCCGGTCGGAGAAAGACTCCGGGGAACCATTGCGGAGCGTGAGATTCAGTTCCACCTGCGGCGCCTCCCGCAGCACCAACATTCCACACCCCGTGGGCCGGACCGTGACCCCGTCATACTCCCGAACAGCGACAGCGCCCCGCGCCACGCCCTCTCCGGCCAGGAGCTTGAGATGCAACGGCCCCCGCCGCTCCGCCTCCCCCCCGAGCGCCACGCGCTGGCTCCCCCCTGCAGGTACAGATACCTGACGCAGCACCTGCCCGGGCACGGGACCCACGATACACATCCGGTGCTCTGGATCGCGTGCCCCCAGCGGCAGCGAGCTCCATCCCCAGTAGGGTGGGGGCTGAGAGGCCCCAGGGGCCCAGGCCCCCAGATCCACGACCGCTTCTTCCTTCCCGCCATTGCGCACGGTCACCGCTCCCCCGCCGACCTCCATCGTGACCGGAACTGCCGCCGGCCCGGAGGACTCATACACCGCGCGGAGTTCCTCCTCGCTCAACCTCCGGTTCCACAGCCTCACCTCGTCCAGCATGCCGGCAAAGGGGGCTCCAGCCCCCGTGGGACCCCCAATGCGACCCGGCCAGTCCTCCTCCAGCGTCACGGGGTCGAATCCGGCGGCGATCTCGCCTCGCTTCTCCCCGTCCACAAAGAGCTGGGTCCCCTGCGTGCTATCCCAGGTGAGGGCCAGGTGTGTCCAGGTGTCCGTCTTCAGCGGCGTGTCAATTCTCATCCAGCGCGAGAGGCACGGGCCTGCAATCAGCTTCCCGCCCGCCGAGTGAATCACGATCTGGTTGCCGTCAATACGTGTGTTGCCCGCTCGACGGTATAAATCGGCGATCACGAAGTCCGCCTCGGGGTTCTCCGGACGTACCCAGAGCGCAAGGGTGCCCGCCTGGGCTTGTGTCCCGAAGAACGCCGTGGGACGTGGCAGATGCAGCCCGTTGCCCCGCCGGCCCGGCAGCGCCAGCGCCTGGCCGTGGCGTCCGGGGGCCAGGGCACCGTCGGCGCACTCCATGGGCCAGGAGTCGAGGCTGGAACTGCGATCCAGTCGCGTCGGCTCCTCGAACCTCAGCCAGACGCTCATCTCCGGCGGACGCGGTTCCTGTTCGGGTTCCTCCGCCCTCAACACTGCACCGCCACTTCCGACCGCCAACACCAGGAGACTTAGCGCAACGCTCACAGCCCCTCGCATCATGATAGGGGTCCTTTCCTGTTACCAGGGACATGAGCCCCCGGAGATAGTGAAGTCCAGTTTCTCTCTCACGCCGCGCTTGGCCTTCTCGCCCCTCCAGAGGACACCCTCCGCACACGGAACAGGCCAGCCCCCTCGAGCAGGTAGTTGTCAAGCTGCCCCCCTTGTGCTATACTGCTTTCTCGCGGTGCGCTCGGTAGCGTATCCGTCTTGTTTTGACCGCTGATTCCATGCAGCCATCCTCTGCGAGCGGGCCCTGCCTGGCGCGCTTTCGCAGCTTAACGGTGATACCAGGTGAAGCGAACCTATCAGCCGAAACGCAGATCGCGCCAACGCAAGCACGGCTTTCGAGCGCGCATGCGCACGCCAGGGGGGCGCCGGGTAGTCAACAACCGCCGCCGGAAGGGCCGTCGGCAGCTGTCGCTCTAATCCGGCCGGAGGCGGAGCCACGGGACCTCGACCTCTCCCGCGAATCCAGCGCCAACGTGATTTCCAGCGTCTGCTCCGACAGGGCCGCCGCTACCGTGGCCGCTTTCTGACCCTGGTGTTCCTGTCCGGCTCACCATCTCAGCCGCTACGCGCTGCACCGATTGTTAGCAGGAAAGTAGGCGGGGCCGTGGTTCGCAACTGTCTCAAGCGGCGCTTCCGCGAGATTCTGCGGCTGGCGCCCTGGCGCGAGGGAACCGCAGGGGATCTGGCGGTCATCGCTCACCGCCAGGCCGCTCAGGCACGCTTTACAGACCTGGAGCAGGAACTCACTCTGGGCTTGCGCCACGCCGGCCTGCTCGTCGGGGGAGAATGAGCAGTGGCACGGGTCATGGTTGCGATCATCCGTCTCTACCAGCGAACGCTTTCGCGCCTCCTGCCCAACGTGTGCCGCTTTCAGCCTTCTTGCTCGCAATACGCGGTGGAGGCCTTACAGACGCACGGCTGCTGGCGAGGTCTGTGGTTGTCCGTGAAACGGGTGGCCCGCTGCCACCCCTTCAATCCCGGCGGGTATGACCCGGTGCCGGCCCGGCAGCCGACCCATGAAGATATCAAGCATGACTAGATTCCCATGTTCGCGCGGCTGGATGTGCGCCGCTATCCTGCAATTGTTCCTCTGTCTGGCGCTGGGGCTGGCGCCTGGCGGCGCTGGCGCCGGCCCCTTGCCGGGCCAGCACGGCCTCCCCTCCGATCTGATCCTCGCCGACCAGCCTCCCTTGCGGGAGCAGGCGCAAACCTTGCGCAAGATGACCGAGTGGCTCCAGGAGAATGCTCCCCAGGGCGGCTTCATGGACAAGGTCAAGGGCTTCTTCGGCGGCGGCCCGCAGACCGTGCCCCTGGTCAATATCCCCCTGCTCCCCCTCAACAGTGCTCAGGTGAATGGCAAGATGATCGCGGTCCAGGGAGTCTTCGTGCCTGGCACGAGTCCCGGTACCGCCTCCATGACCAGCGAGGGCATCACCGTCGTCCTCAGCCTGGCCCCCGGAGTGGCCCGCGCGGGGCTACCCGAGAAGCTTGACGGCCTCCCGCTCCACGCGGAGGGCGTTGCCGAAGCCCTCCCCAACGGCAACGTCAGCCTGCGCGTACAGAAGCTCCAGCCGGCCGGCTCGCTCACCTACCTGCGCCTGGGCCGCGCGGCCGAACTGGGGCAGGGGTGGGACTGGGCCGTCTGGGCCTATAACCGCGGTGCCCAGGCCGCGCAGCGTGAGGGCTACCTGCTGGGAGCCTACGGCGCCACCCAGGCCGCCTTCATCACCCTCCATAAGATGAAGGAGGAGCGCGCGGCCCGCGCCCTGCTCTCCACCGCCTGGAGCGCCTTCACCGTTCAGGACAAGGGCGTGCCCCGCTATCACACCTGGGTGCAGAAGCCCGAAGGCGACTGGGAGCGCCTGCCCGCCAGCAAGGCCATCGCCCCCACGCTCAAGAGCCTCGAGGAGTCCGGTTTCTGGTATAAGCTAGTGGATTTCTTCGTGGTGCTCAGCGGCGGCAACGCTGCCCTGGGCTTCCTGCTACTGGCCGTCATGACCCGCCTGCTGGTCTATCCGCTCACCAAAAAGCAGCTCTCCTCCGCCCGCGACATGCAACGCCTGCAGCCCCTGATGAAGAAGCTGCAGGACAAGTACAAGAATGACAAGCAGAAGTTCCAGGAGGAGTTCTGGAAGCTCTGCAAGGAGCACGGCGTCAATCCTCTGGGTGGGTGCCTGCCCATGCTCGTGCAGATGCCCCTGCTGTTCTTCGTCTACGCGGGGATTCGGGCCTACATCGTCAATCTTGACACTCAGGGCTTCTTCTGGGTGCACAGTCTTGCTCAGCCCGACTTTGGCCTGCTGGTGCTCTATACCGTCAGTCAGGTGCTCTTTGGCAAGCTCACCCAGTCCCAGAACCCCCAGGCCGCTCTGGACCCGCAACAGAAGCAGCAGCAGCAGATGATGACCTACATGATGCCCATCATGTTCTTCTTCCTCTTCCAGAGCTTCCCGGCGGGCTTCATGCTCTACTGGTTAGGCACCAACGTCGTATACATCGTGCAGCAGTACTGGTTCAACTATACCGCTGGCCCGCTCCAGTGCCTGGAGGAACGTGCCGGAGGCGAGGACCCCGCTCCCTCGCCCAGTGCGCCCGCTACCAGCAAAGGTGGCTGGATGAGCCGTCTTACCGCCTCCCCGCCGCCACAAGATCCGCAGGAACTTCAGAGCTTCGAGAAGAAGAAGGCCCGTGCGGCCGGAAAGATGACCAGTCGCGAGGAAGCGGAGAAGCAGCGCAAGCGCCGGCGCCGTCCGCGCACCTAGCGTGGACAGCCGACCACTTGTGCCTTGCGACTTTCGAGGAGACTCAGTATGCAAACTGTGCAAGCCACTGGCAAGACGCTTGATGAGGCCCTCACGGAGGCAGCCGCGCAGCTCGGCCTGCCTAAGGAGGCTCTGGATTACGAGCTGATCGGGGAACCCAAACGCCTGCTGGGAGTCCTCGGCACCGGGCAATATACCGTCCGCGCCTGGGCGCGGGAAATCGACGCGGAGCCGCCTGAGGAGTCGGAAGAAGAGCCGCTTTCCCCGGAGACCGAACCTCCCACGCCGGCTATGCCCAGCCCACCCCCACCCCTGACAGGTGAAGCCACGCCGCAGGTCATGGCCGAGCGCGCCCAGGAGATTGTCCAGCACATCATACAACTCATGGGTCTGGAGGCCCGCATCGAGGTCACCAGCGCCGCCGAGGAGCACCTGCAGGTGCGAATTGACAGCCCCGAGGCCCAGGGCCTGCTCATTGGGCACCACGGCGAGACGCTGGATGCCCTGCAGTACCTGGTGACCATTGGTGTCAATGCCGGCCTTACCGGGGTACCGTTCCGAGTCCTGCTGGACGGGGGCGACTACCGGGCGCAGCAGGCCGAGGCCCTATCCAAGCTGGCCCACCGCCACGCCGACGAGGCGATAGCCTCCGGGCGCGAGGCCGTCATGCCCGGGCTTAGACCCTATGAGCGCCGCATTGTGCACCTGGCGCTCAAGGAGCGCGAGGACGTAGAGACCTACTCCGAAGGCGAGGACCCGGACCGCCAACTGGTCATTAGCCCGCTCGTGTCTCCGGAGGCGGAATCTACTTCCCCCGACGATGACGCTTCAGAGGACTAGAGCTCATGCCCGTACTCTCGAAGCTCTTGAGTCTTGACGAGGCCCTGGCCCACGCCGCGAAGCTGCGGGCCGCCGGCCTCCGTGTCGTCATGACCAACGGTTGCTTCGATCTGCTCCACCCCGGCCATATCGTTCATCTCCAGCAGGCCGCAGATCTCGGAGACGCACTCTTTATCGCCCTCAACAGCGATGCCTCCGTCCGCGCTTTGAAGGGTCCCGAACGCCCTCTGTATGATCAGACCCAGCGGGCTCTGGCCCTCTCCGCCCTGGCCTGCGTGGAGGCCGTGGTCGTCTTCGAGGAGACCAGCCCCCTCACCATCATGGAGCAGCTGCGTCCCGAGGTCTACGTCAAGGGCGGCGACTACACCCTCGACACCATCAATCAGGAGGAGCGCCATCTGCTCGAGTCCTTTGGCGCGGAGATTCATATTCTCCCCCAGGTGGAGGATTTCTCCACCACCAACGTCATCCGCCGCATTCGGGGCGACCTCTAGAGACTCCCGTGCCTGCGGTCACGCTGGTCAACGCCAATGAGATGCGCCCGCCCATCGGACCTTTGGCGCTGGATTACCTGGCTGCCGCTATGGAGACCTTCGAATGTGAGGTCCGTCTGCTGGACCTGACCTGGGAGTCTGACCCCGCCGCCGCCCTCGCCGCCCACTTTCGTGATTTCCAGCCCACGCTTGTCGGTTTCACTTTACGCAACACGGACGACTGCTACCTGGCAGGACACTACTCCTGCCTCCCCCATGCCCGTAGGATTCTGGCCCTCCTTCGCCAGGCGACGGACGCGCCTCTCGTCGTCGGTGGCTGTGCATACTCTCTCTTCCCCGCCGCCCTGTTCGAGACCCTCGGCGTCGATTATGGCCTCGCCAGCGAGGGTGAACTCGCCCTGCCCCTGCTCGTCCAGGCTCTCGCTCGCCGCGAGGACCCTTCCACGATTCCCGGCCTGGTTCATCGCAGCAGCCACGGGACGGTCGTGAACCCTCCGCAGTTCGCAGACCTCAGCAGGCTCCCGCTCTTTCGCCGCGAGTGGCTCGACAACCGCCGCTACTGGTTGGAGGGCGGCCAGGGAGGCTTTGAGACCAAACGCGGCTGTAACAGGGCGTGCATCTACTGCGCCGACCCCGTTGCCAAGGGCCGCGTGGTGCGTTTGCGCGACCCTCGCCAGGTTGCGCTTGAGCTGGACAGCCTTGTGGCCCAGGGCGTCACGCATCTCCATACCTGCGACGCGGAGTTCAACCTCCCCCGCGAGCATGCCCTGGCGGTCTGCGACGCCATCCTGGACCGCGGGCTGGCCGACCGGCTGGCCTGGTGGGCCTACTGTGCTCCGGGCAGCTTTGATGATGAATTGGCTGAGCGCATGCGCCGCGCAGGCTGCGTGGGGATAGACTTCGGAGCGGACCATGGCGACGATGCTCAACTTGCTCGTTTGGGCCGCGACCATCGCGTCGCCGATCTGGAGCGCACCGCCAAAGCCTGCCACCAGCACGGGCTTATCTTCATGTTCGACCTCCTGCTGGGCGCTCCCGGCGACACGCGAGAAGGCATAGCAAAGACAATAGAACTCATGCGCCGGCTGGAGCCTTCGCGAGTCGGCATCTCCGCCGGCGTCCGCCTCTACCCCGGCACCGCTCTGGCCAGTCGCCTGGCCTCGCCACTCTTGCCACCCCACCCAGGCCTGCTCGGCGAGCTGGACGGCAATGACAACCTGCTGTATCCCGTCTTCTACCTGGAACCCGCGCTGGGCCCGGACTTCTCCGCCTACCTCTCCGAGTTGACCGCAAGCGATTCGCGCTTCCTGGTTCCCGATCCCGAGTCCGGCCTGGCGGACTATAACTACCGCGAGAACCTCCCCCTGCAGGCCGCGATTTCGGCGGGCTACCGTGGCGCCTACTGGGACATTCTGCGCCGCCGCGTGGAGAATCTTCCTCCCGCCTAACCGCTCATTTCCGGAAGGAGGACTCTGCCTCCCCGTCGCGAATAACCTCGCGCAGCGCGGTTATCCATAACCTGACGAGGTGACGTGCATGAGCCAGGAACCGTCTCTCGTAACGTACACTCTCGCCGGTATGAGCGATATCCCGCCCGAGGCCATCCCGCCCTGGGAGACGGAATGGACCCTCTTTGGCCCCATCCCCAGCGAGGGTGATTCCAGCACCTGGCCGGGCAAAATCGGCTGGGACCCTCTGCCCCTGGACGCCGCGACCGAAATCCCCGCCGAGGTAACGATCGAGGGCCACGTCTTCCGCCCGATACGCACGGTCTCCACCGGCGGCCACCTGGACTTCGAGCACATCTTCAGCTACCACGAGGGCGTCCCTCAGCTCTACATGATGCGCGAGATTGAGTCGCCCACGGAGGCCCGCCTGCCTCTCGCCTTCGGCGCCAACTGGGCGACCCTCTGGTGGCTAAACGGCGAGGAGGTATATCACACGCGCAGCGGGAATTTCGGCGACTGGCATCTGCGCAACTCGCACCAGTTCCTCGCGCCGCTACGACCGGGCAGAAATCTGCTGGTGGTCCGCCTGATCAGTGGGGGAGCCAACGACTGGACCATGACG
>JAAYIR010000246.1 GCA_012523355.1 candidate division WS1 bacterium | reverse complement strand
CTCTACTCTACGCCTGTGGGTCGGAGCTGGATCGTAGCGACCTGGCATGGCTGGCAGGGATCTACGACCCCATCATCGAGCGCTACGGGCTGCTCTTGCCGGCGGAGGGTCGGCCGGTAATCCTGGCCGGCTCGGAGGGCGGGCACGTACTGGAGGAGGCAGCTCATTATTCCGGGGCAGACATCGCGCTTATGCGTGAGTTCCAGATCTCCGACGAAGAGTACCGGCATACTCAGTTCCGGAGCCTGGGCGACATCGTGGCGGAACTTGGCGAGGGCGCCAAGCGCCAGCGGGTGGCTGTCGCCTCCAGCCCCGAGTTCCTGCCACTGGCACACTATCAGCTCCTGGCGGGAGAGTTTGGCGAGGAGAATCTGTTCTTCGCCGAGGAGTTGCTGCAGAAGATCAAATACGTCAAGAGCCCGAAGGAGCTGGCGATCATCCAGCAGGCCAGCCAGGTAAGCGAGGCGGCTCTCCGGGGCATGCTGGGGGTGACGGTGCCTGGCGCGCGGGAGACGGCGGTGGCCGGGGTGGGCGAGTTCATCATGAAGGAGCTGGGCGCCCACCGTCTGGGCGTCCCCACCATTGTGACCTCCGGTGCGCGCAACTACACCGTCATCGGGCCCGCGACAGACCGGGAGATGCAAGCGGGCGAAATGGTCTCGCTAGGCGTCAGCCCGACCTGGCACGGCTACCACGGAGTGTTGCGCCGGACGGTGCGCGTGGGTATTGATCCTACCCCGGAGCAACGCGAACTGCTCACTGCCGTCGAGGGTCTATACGTGACGGTCCTGGAGGCGGCGCGGCGGGCTGCAGCGGAGGGCTTGCCCACCAACATCATTGACCAAGCGGGCAAGGCCTACCTCGAGACCCTACGTCTGCGGACGGTGTCCGGGGAGCTGGTCACACCGAAGGAGCCCTACACCTTCATCCACAACACCGGCTGCTCGGAGTGCCAGGAGGGCTACGGCGCGGTGACGCCGTACACCGAGTACCCAATGCCCCAGCGGGTAGCGCTGATGCTGGATGTCGCACTGCTGGGCTTCGAGCACTGGGGCGAGCCCATCTTCCCCACGCTGTACGGGGTCGTGGAAGACGGGATCTGGAAGGACGGCCGCGAGCTGCATGCGTTCACACGATTGCCGCTCAACGCGCAGCCGCTGGTGGGCAACCCGGAGGCGGCGGGGGAAGAAAACCCCTACTACCGGGCGTACGGGTAGGAGAAGTGTAACGTGGAACGAAGGAGTTCTGCATGACGCTAAGGCTGCTCAACTTCATCACGGAGCAGGAACCTCAACACGTGGGCGCGTGGACGGAAGAGGGGATCGTGGACCTGACCACTGCCGCGCGGCGGAGGGACCCGGCTCTGGCCGGACGATTCCAGTCAGTCGTGGAGGTGCTGAGCGCACCCGAGCTGGTACAGTGGGCGCGCGACCTCGTGGAAGCAGGCGTCGTACAGCCCCTGGACCGGGAACAGGTTAAGCTGCTGGCGCCAGTGCCCGTACCGGGGAAGCTGTTTGCACTGGCCGGGAACTATGTCGCGCATATCCAGGAGGGCCACGAGGGGTCGCTCGCGGCGTCCATGAACCGGGAGTGGCGAGGGGGGCCGCGCGTGTTTCTGATGCCCTCGGCGGACACGGTGATCGCGGACCGGGAACCGATTATCATCCCCAACACGGCGACCTTCGTGGATTACGAGGCGGAGATGGCGGTGATCATCGGCAAGGCCGGGCGACATATTCCCGAAGAAAAGGCCTTGGAGCACGTCGGAGGTCTCACCGCCCTCAATGACGTATCAGAACGGAAGTTGAGCCTGTGGGACCGCGGGGAGTTCGCTGAAGCGTACAAGTGGTTCGACTGGCTTAACGGGAAGTGGTGTGATACCTTCGCGCCCATGGGCCCGTGCGCCGTGCCTCTGGACGAGGTGCCCGACCTGAACAACCTGGCCCTGTCCCTGGAGGTGAACGGGGAACGGCTGCAGGAGGTCAATACGGGAGAGATGATCTTCAAGGTGCCCGAGATTGTGGCCTACATATCCAACCTCTGCACACTACGCCCCGGAGACGTGATCGCCATGGGGACCCCGGCGGGAGTAGGGATGGCGCGGGAGCGCAAGCTTCAGGCCGGGGACGTAGTAGCCGTCAAGCTGGAGCTGGTGGGTACGCTCACCAATCCCGTGCAGGCAGAATAGGACCATCATGTACGTATACCTTCCCACCGCAGCGGTCGGCAATGGGCGAACACTGGTGACGCTGGGCGGCGCGGGCGAGATCATGAGCTTCTTCTACCCGCGGCTGGACTTCGCGCAGAACGTGCGGGAGGGCCTCCCAGCGTTGTACGTGGGCGATCCCGGGCACGGGCGGTTGGTTTGGACCTTTGCTCAGGCGTTCACACGTTCGCAACAATACCTGGACCACAGCAATTTGGCGCAGACGACCCTGAGACTGGCTGAGCCGCCGCTAGAGGTGGTGCTGGAGGACTTCTGCCCGCCGCGGAACACAGCACTGGTGCGCGCGGTCACGGTGACCAACACCGGCCCGGACCACTTCCGGGGAGCTTTCCTGCACTACTTTGACCTGCGCCTGGGAGAGGTGGCTGGGAAACAGGCGGTGCGCTGGGACGCACAGGAGGGCTATGTGCTTCAGTACTTCCGGGACATCGTGCTGGCGGTGGGAGGCACGCGACCGGAGATGTGGCGCTGTGGGCGGTCGCTGGACCCCAGCGGGCCCCAATCCGCCAAGCAGGATATGCTCGACGGGCACCTCAACGGGCAGCCGGAGGACATCGGGCAGGTGGACTTCGCGATCGGCTACCGCCTGGACCTGCCGCCGGGAGTGTCAAGGGAGATACATCTGTTCCTGGGCGCGGAAGTGAATCACTACCGCACCTCGCGCCAGATGCGGGAGATGGTCAAGACCGGGTATGAGGCGCTCCGGACCGCGGCGCAGGAGGACGATGAGCGTTGGCTGCGCCGGGGCCGGCTCCAACTGGCGACGGCCCGAGAGGTCGGGGAGCCGGGGCCGGACCTGGAGACGGCGTATGAACGGGCGCTGCTGAGCCTGCGTCTACTGGTTGACGAGGCCTCCGGGGCGGTGATCGCCGCACCGGAGTTTGACGGGACCTATGACCGCTCCGGTGGTTATGGTTACTGCTGGCCCCGAGATGCCTCGGTGGCAGCGGCCAGCCTGCGCGAGGCCGGGTATCCCGATTACGAGCAGCGGCTGGCCGACTGGTATGTCGAGAATCAGCTTCCGGGCGGACACTGGGGCCAGCGCTACTGGACTGACGGAATGCTGGCCGCCTCCTGGGCGCTGCGCGAGGACTTCCTGCAGCTCGACCAGTGCGCGGCAGCGTTGCTGACGCTATGCGCAGCGGCGAAGGACTCCGGCCCACAGCGGGCGGAGGTACTCTGGGAAGCCATTGAGAGCGGGGCCAAGCCGCTGGCGGAGCGGGCTCAGGAGGGGTGGCACTATCAGGCCTGCGACCTGTGGGAGACCTACTGCGGGAGGTTTGTCTATACGAACGCAGCGATCGCCACCGCACTGCGGGCGGCCGGGAAAGTGGCCCGGCAGCGGGGCCAGGAGCAGTTGGGGGAGCAGTGGCTGCGGCTCAGCCGGAGGATGCAGGAGGCGCTTCTGGAGATCTACACCGGGGAGTACTTCCCGCGCGGGCTGCGGATGGACGGGCATGTGGACGGTTCAGTGGACACCGCGACGCTGGGCGCAGTGGCCCCCTTCCCACTGCTGGACCTGAGCGATCCCGCGGACCGGGAACGGGCAGAGCGCAACCTGGAGACCATCCGGGCGCGGCTCAGCCAGGAGGTAGACGGCAAGGTGGGGCTGCGCCGCTATGAGGGCGATGGGTATCTCAACGGGGCGATCGGTTGCGTCAATACCTTGTGGGCGGCGCTGGTGGCGTTGAAGCTGGCGAGGGCCTGGGCGCGAGAAGACGCAGGTCGAGCGGAGGGTCACCGGCGGCAAGCCCTGGCCGATCTCGACTTCTGCCTGAGCCATGCGACCCCCACGGGGCTGCTCCCCGAGCTCATCGGGCTGGAGCCGGGAACCCCCTACTGGGCCGCGCCTCATGCCTGGGCCTCGGCGTTGCTGGTGGACTGTGTGCATGAGCTCGAGTGCCTGCGGGGAGAAAGGCCGTAACCCGGGT